>JAIEPG010000003.1 GCA_019749895.1 Candidatus Babeliales bacterium
TTGGGTAGCACAAGTACTTTGTCAACATTAGTTCGAACCACAAGTAACTTGATAAATGTGTTGACGCCGCTGGTTAAACAAACGAGTAATGCTGTTAACCGTATGGGACCAATTCTACGGACCACAAGTCACTCGGTTAATGTAATGTCGCCAATTGTACGAACAACAAGTAACTTGATCAATGTGCTGACACCCCTGGTTAAGCAAAATAGTAATGCGATTAACGCTTTGGGTAGCACAAGTACTTTGTCAACATTAGTTCGAACCACAAGTAACTTGATAAATGTGTTGACGCCGCTGGTTAAGCAAAATAGTAATGCGATTAACGCTTTGGGCAGTACAAGTACTTTGTCAACGTTGGTTAGACAAAATAGTAACGCAATTAACAGCGTTGGTAGCACGAGCAGTTTGGCAGCGTTGGTTCGCACGACAAGTAACGCGTTTGCAAACAAGTGTCCGTTAATTATAGCGAATAGTAACGCGCTTAATGCTCTGGGCAGCACCAGTACCTTGTCAACGTTGGTCAGACAAAATAGTAATGCGATTAATGGTTTAGGCAACACGAGCAGCTTGGCAACATTGGTTCGCACGACAAGTAACGCGTTTGCAAACAAGTGTCCGTTAATTATAGCGAATAGTAACGCGCTTAATGCTCTGGGCAGCACCAGTACCTTGTCAACGTTGGTCAGACAAAATAGTAATGCGATTAATGGTTTAGGCAACACGAGCAGCTTGGCAACATTGGTTCGCACGACAAGTAACGCGTTTGCAAACAAGTGTCCGTTAATTATAGCCAACAGTAACGCTATTAACTCGCTTGATGATCGTGTTGCTGATAACGAGGCTGACATTATTACTAATACTATGAATATTGCAGCCAATTCGACAGCGATCAAAAATAATAGTAATGCGATTGCAGTGCTAGCTCCTCTTGTTAAAGCAACAAGCAATGCGGTTACATCAGGGTTAACACCATCTACCTTGGCAATCCAAAATAGTAACGCTATTTTGGTTAAGTGTATGGAAATCAAAAATAACAGTAATGCGATTACGGATTTGGTGCCACTTGTTAAAGCAACGAGTAACACTGTTTCTTCTGGCATGACGCCCTCTACTTTGGCAGTACAAAATAGTAATGCCATTTTGGTCAAGTGCATGGAAATCAAAAATAACAGTAATGCGATTACGGATTTGGCACCACTGGTTAAAGCAACGAGTAATACTGTTTCTTCTGGCATGACGCCCTCTATCTTGGCGGTGCAAAATAGTAATGCATTGGTTTATGGTATAAAAAACAACTCAAACGCAATAACTGCCCTGTGTCCATTGGTAAAACAAAATAGTAATGCAATTGTAAAAATACGCGCAGATCTGAGTACGATTGATGCCTTGGTGCCAAATATTGATGTTGACGTTGCTTATTATCAATTGGCGTTCGATTTATTTATTTCGCTGGATAATTTGCTCCGCGCTAATGTTTCAACGGTTATTAATGGCAACGGGCATGCTATACGTTTTGCTCGTGATCTTTCTAATATTTTTCAAATTATGCCCGGCATAACAGTAACTCTGACCAACGTTGTACTGAAAGATTTTGATGACGCTGTTATTGGGCTGGGAGCTGGCTCGCAACTAATCTTTGGTAGCGGAACGGTTGTAGAATTGGCAGACAAGACAGCGCTGTCTCGTGATTGGATTTTCCAAGATTCAGCAATCTTAAGTGGCTTTGGCAGCACGCTCGACCTTGCAGGTTCTTCGATTCAACTGATGCAGGGCGGCAACTTAGCTCTGCGGGATGTCTTTTTGGATGGTGTTCATGACACAAACATTCGTTGTGTTGGTGATTATGGTTGCATTGCCTTGTGCGATACTACGCTTTGTCTTGCCCGTGATTTTACCTTCACTACCGCAAGCTTGTTATTTGAGCGAGATGTTGTGGTTACCGGTACCAATATTTTTACCTACGAGTCACATGTTGCTTCAACAATAGATTCCTGCTCAACGCTCTTTTTTGACAAAGGTACTACCTTTAGTTATGCACCGCGCACTCGTGACTATCGTGACTTGCTTGAAATGAGAGATGTAACGTCAAACTTGATTTTGTTTGGATCTACTTTGAAATCAACAACAACGGGCCTGCGCTTGACCAAGGGAACGGTGTGCATTGACCATAAGGTTGCGGTATTTAATGATAGTGCTACCACGCTTTCAGAATCTATATGTCTTGGTAATGGCATAGCCGCTGACGATCTTAATATTCAGCTGCTTCCCGGTGCTTCGTTAAGCCTGCAGTCTGGTATTTTGAATTATGAAAACGTAAATTAGGGAATTTATTGAAATAAAATTTTTCTCGTCGTTTAAATTCCAAAAGGCTTTGACTCAAAGTTGTATCGAGTCAAAGCCTTTTTTTTTATATTTTTTTAAAAAGTATAGCAAATTGTTGCAATCAAAGATTTGTTTTTGGAATGATTGGCATGACAATAAAAATAGACTCAGTATGAAGGTTTTACAAGTAGTGGTCAGAACAAAAAATTATCGTAACCGGGTCAGTGTATCATGATAAAAAAACTTATACCTCGTTTATTCATAATCTTGAGCTTGCATAGTTCTCTTTTTGCAACATTCGACTTTTCAAGTAGAGACTCTCATGTTGCCTTTAAAGATAGCAGTGCGCGCATGCGGTTGGGCAAGGTAGCCAGTGTTATGGGCTGGACGCAAGAATCTATTGTTAATGCTTATGGCGATAATGCGGCATCTTCGTGGACTGAAGGCTACGCAGACGGAGCTCTTATTGCTTTTTCTGGTGGTACCAAGCCTACAACGAATTTGGTTTATAACAACAGTAATGCCATTAATGCTGGTACGGGTGGTGGAAACACAGCTCTTGTAATTCAAACGAGTAATGCGCTTGTTTATGGCTTGCGCACAACAAGTAATGCGATTCTTGCCTTAGGCAGACGTATTACTAATAACAGTAACGCAATTATTAATCTGGGTAGGCGCATAACAAATAACAGTAATGCAATTCTTGCCTTGGGTAGACGCATAACAAATAACAGTAATGCGATTGTTTCATTGGCTGCTGGTGGAGGGTTTAGCAATATTGTTATTAGTACGGCAACCTATACTTTTGTTAATGATGTTAATATTTCAAATGATCGTACTATTTTAGTTACCGTTTCAAGCCAAGTAGATGGGGCCGGTCATAGTATTACCTTTGCGCGTAACAAACCAAATGTTTTTACCATTAATCCCGGTTTGAACGTGTTGCTAAAAAATATTGTTTTAAAAGATTTTTCAGATGACGCTATTTCTTTGGGCGCAGGTTCAACCTTAACCTTTGGTGATGGCGTAGTGATTGAGCTAGCCAAAGATGAAACGCTTTCAAGAAATTGGATTTTTGCAGGTACTGCGTGCCTCAATGGTTTTGGTAACATTCTTGATTTGGGCTTTTTTAACATTCAAATTTTGCAACCTGGCAGGCTGATTATGCAAGATCTTTTTGTTAAAAAAATGCGTGCCAACAATATTCGTTGTGTTGGCGACAAGGGCTCGCTGACCATTCGCAACGCGGAGTTGTTTATGTCCAGCAACTACACACTCAGCGTTGGAGGCATATTGTTTCAGCAAGAAGTTCTAGTAACAGGTACAAATATCTTTAGTTATGAAACTGGTCAAACATCAACAATCGACACGAAAGCTACGCTCTTTTTTGATACCAACAGTACTTTTAGTTATGCGCCAAAGAGACGTATAAATCGTGATTTAATTGCCATGACTGACGTTACCTCTCGTTTATTTGCCAATGGGTGTACCATTAAATCTACCACTACGGGTATGCGTTTAACCAAAGGGACGTTAGTTGTTGACGGTAAAGTTACCTTGCAAAATAGTGGAGCTACAGCGTTATCACAAGGTATTTCTTTTGGTAATGGTACAGCTGCAAGCGATTTAACTATTAATATTCTTGGGGGCGCCAAGCTTGAGTTAACGTCTGGCGTTCTTGTTTACAACAATGCTTCATAAAAAATAAAAGAATAGGAAGATGATTATGTTGAAAAAAAGTATGCTGCTTCAGGTTTTGAGTGTCCTTGTTGTAAGCTCATTACACGCGTCATTTAACTTTACCGGCGATAGTTCGGTGTTCAAAATTTCTGGAACTTCAACAATAGCAGTTGTTGCGGGGTTAACCGTTTCTGATGGAACGTTTGAAAAAGATTCATCAGCTTCGCTCATTGGGCAAAATGTTACCTTTTCAGATGGTACTTTTATTACCGACGATGTGGCAGTATTTTTGACCGGCGATTCCAAATTAGACAATCAAGCCCGCTTGATCTTGAATGGTAACGATTCATTTCGTGCCGATCAAGGTACCGTTATGGAAGCAGTTTTGGTAAGTGGTAAAAATAATAAGCTTGAAGGAAGCCCTTACTTTTTAGATACCGATGCCATTACGTTGCAAGATCGTAACACAACGTTAACGCTAGCAATGCAAAGTGTGATGAGCAACAACATAAAAATGAACAGTGGTTCATTGTACTTGGGCAGCAATTTGTATATGGGCGATGGCGCACAATTTACTGGCGGTGGTGGCAGAATAGAATTTAATGACTATCGCTTAGTGATGGGTGGACAAGATTTACATTGGAGTGCAACAAACTACTTTCTTAATGCGACAGATTTAACACTCAACAGTAATGTTCAATTAACGGGCCAATGGGTATTTGATGGTGACAGTAATTTAAATGGCAACGGTTACATTTTAGATATTTCAAGTGGTAGTACATTGCGCATTAAAGGTGGCACACGCCTGACCATATCCGATTTAAAAATTAAAGGTCTTGGTTCAGGATTTATTGTTTTTGATGATAACAGTGCTGGTATAAATTTAACAAGTGCAGAAATAGAAATGAACGCCAATTATTCAGTAACTATTGGCGGTATGAATGCTAACGGTCCAACCACTATTGCGACAAAAGAAAAGAAGCTTACGTTTGGCGTGTATGGTACCTTGACGGTGGATGGTATTGCGCTTACCTACGAAACAATGCAGTTTCCTGATCAAAATAATATTCGATTTGGTGATGAAGCATTTAATCTTGAAACACTTAATGGCGGGGTGATTAGAACTATTCGTACCGATCCTGTTGGGGGTTATAGCTTTAATAACGAAACGGTAACGTTAGGTCGCCACATTGTGTTGACTGAAATTAAACCAATGACTATTACCGGCAATGTGACGGTTATCGGTGCGGGCAACCCAATTGGTATTGGCCAAACACCTAATCCGGTAATCTTTCTTAATCCAGGTTCAAAATTGACACTCAAAGAAACCGTATTGCTTGAATTTGGAACGTCAAACGTTTCATTTGGTGCTAATTCAAATATCGAATTTGGCAATCGTTGTAAGGTTGAGCTGGGTAAAAATTGTACTGCTAACTTTACGTTGACTTTTCGTGGTGATACTGTGCTGAAGGGTTTTGGTTATATCCTTGATTTAGGAACTACGGGAAGTATTGTGCTTGCGTCGACGCCAGGAACAAGTTTGGTACTCGCAGATCTTACGATTAAAGGTATTTCTGGCACAAATATTCGAGCTATGGATCGTACTGGTACGTTCAGTATACAAAATGTGCGTTGGCTTCAAGAAGCAACATATACCATGACTATGGGTCATTTTGATCTTTTGGATGGTTGGGCAATTGAGGGCGCGAGTCCATTTATTTATAATACCGACCGCATAAGTACTATCTACGGTGGTGGTAACATGCAATTTGGTGAAGATACAACACTTGTCTACAGACCTAGAACTAATAATCGTCAGGCAATTTCGTTGCTCAATTCAAATTCGTATCTTTCATTTAATGGTACGTCACTTGTTTCTTCAACAACTGGCTTGCGCTTAACTAAAGGTACATTATTTATTGATGGCGTTGCTAAGTTTTCAAACTCGGCCGTTAGCTTATCTCAGGCAATTACCTTTGGTAATGGCGTTGCGGCAAATGACTTGACAATAAATATAAATCCTGCGGCAACTCTTGAATTAACATCTGGCTTATTGTCTTATGAAAATACATTCTAAAAAAAGGGTAACAATGAAGAAGCACCTTCTGTTTCTTATTTTTTCTACTGCTTTAATCAACAATGTGCAGGCGCGTATTAAGTTTGGTGCTCATGGATCCGCAATCAAACTTTCAGGAACGTCTACTATGAATGTTTCCGCTGGTATTGCTATTTCTGGTGGAACTTTTGAAAAAGATACAGACGCTTCATTAACGGGACAAAACATTACTTTTTCAGATGGTACTTTTATCACTCAAGACGTAGCAGTATTTTTGACCGGCGATTCTAAATTAGACAATCAAGCCCGCTTGATCTTGAATGGTAACGATTCATTTCGTGCCGATCAAGGTACCGTTATGGAAGCAGTTTTGGTAAGTGGTAAAAATAATAAGCTTGAAGGAAGCCCTTACTTTTTAGATACCGATGCCATTACGTTGCAAGATCGTAACACAACGTTAACGCTAGCAATGCAAAGTGTGATGAGCAACAACATAAAAATGAACAGTGGTTCATTGTACTTGGGCAGCAATTTGTATATGGGCGATGGCGCACAATTTACTGGCGGTGGTGGCAGAATAGAATTTAATGACTATCGCTTAGTGATGGGTGGACAAGATTTACATTGGAGTGCAACAAACTACTTTCTTAATGCGACAGATTTAACACTCAACAGTAATGTTCAATTAACGGGCCAATGGGTATTTGATGGTGACAGTAATTTAAATGGCAACGGTTACATTTTAGATATTTCAAGTGGTAGTACCATTCGTATAAAGCCAAATACACGTTTGACAATCTCTGATTTAAAAATTAAAGGCCTTGGGTCAGGCTTTATTGTTTTTGACAGAAATAGTTCTGGCATAGACTTAACAAGTGCAGAAATAGAAATGAATGCTAACTATTCAGTCACTATTGGTGGTATGAATGCTAACGGCCCAACCACTATCGTAACAAAAGAAAAGAAGCTTACGTTTGGCGTGTATGGTACCTTGACGGTGGATGGTATCCCGCTTACGTATGAAACAATGCAATTTCCTGACCAAAATAACATAAGATTTAATAATGAAGCAGTTAACCTAAAATCGCTTAATGGCGGGGTCATTAGAACTATTCGTACCGATCCAGTTGGCGGTTATAGCTTTAACAATGAAATAGTAACACTTGGTCGTCACATTGTATTGACTGAAATTAAGCCAATGACCATTACGGGGAATGTTACCGTTATTGGTGCGGGCAACCCAATTGGTATTGGCCAAACGCCTAACCCAGTAATTTTTATTAATCCAAATTCACACCTCATATTTAAAGAAACAGTTTTGCTTGAGTTTGGTACATCAAACGTTTCGCTTGGCGCCAATTCAAGTATTGAGTTTGGCAATCGGTGCAAGGTTGAGTTGGGTAAAAACTGTAGTGCAACCTATTCATTGACGTTCCGTGATTCTACCGTACTGAAGGGCTTTGGCTACATTCTAGATTTGGGTACAACGGCAAGTATAGTACTTGCATCAACGCCAGGTAGCAGCTTAACGTTAGCCGACCTTACCATAAAAGGCATTGCGGGTACCAATATTCGTACTATGGACCGTACCGGTACGTTTAGTATACAAAATGTTAATTGGGTTCAAGAAGCAACGTATACCATGACTATGGGGCATTTTGATGTTTTGGATAATTGGGTAATTACGGGCGCTAGTCCATTTATTTACAATACCGATCGCATTAGCACTATTCAAAACGGTGGCAACATGTTGTTTGGGGAAGATACAACACTTGTCTACAGACCTAGAACTAATAATCGACAAGCAATTTCGTTGCTCAATTCAAATTCATACCTCTCGTTCAATAATACATCGCTTGTGTCATCAACAACTGGTTTGCGCTTAACTAAGGGGACTTTGGTGATTGATGGTGTTGCTCGGTTCTCAAACGAAGCGGCTGTATCTTTATCGCAAGCAATTGCATTTGGGGATGGTGTTGCTGCTAATGATCTTGGTATTTTCATTGCGCCAGGATCGCGTTTAGAGGTTGTTTCCGGCATATTTAGTTATGAAAATACACAATAGATTTATGTAGATAATTTTTGAAATATAATCAAGAAAGGTGATGGTTGTGAAAAGGATCATACAAGCGCTTGTGCTTCTTACGCTGTGCACTGGTACGCCAGGCTTTGGCAGAATAAAATTTGCTGGCCAAACGTCAGCAATAAAACTGCTTGATGCTGCCACACTTAATATTAGAAGCGGGTTAACCATTCAAAATGGTATTTTGGAAAAAAATGCCAATGCGAGCATTATAGGTCAAGATATTACCTTTTCTGATGGTGTTTTTATTAGTGATGGCACCGAAGTCTCGCTGGTGGGAGACCCTCGCCTTGATGATCAGTCAATTTTACATTTGAATGGCAACGATGAGTTTACCGCAGAGCCTGGTTTAATTATGCAGGCAGTGCAAGTAAGTGGGAAAAATAATCTGCTTGATGGTCAACCATCGTTTCTTGATACTGATGCTATTACGTTGCAAGATGGTTTAACAACCTTGACGGTTGCATTTCAAAGTGTGCTTGATAAAAATATTGTTTTAAACGGCGGGCAGCTCTACCTTGGCGGCAATCTCATTTTTGGCGACGATGCACGCATTAAAGGTTCAGGGTTGGTTAATTTTAATGGCTATCGTCTGATGCTTGGTGGCAACGCTTTAACGTGGAATGATGACACTGGTTTTATTGATGCTTCAGACATTGTGCTCAATAGTAATGTTACGCTTGGCGGACAGTGGTTATTTGATGGTGATTCAAATCTCAATGGTAATGGCTACATTCTCAATCTTGCCGGTAACTCGTTGCGTGTTAAAGCTAATACAACGTTAACCTTGTCTGACATAAAAATTAAAGGCCTTGGCACCGGTTCAATTATTTTTGACGATAACACAGCTTGCGTGCGCCTCGCTCAGGTTGAAGTGGAAATGGATAATAATTTTACCATAACTGTTGGTGGTTTTTATGCCGATGGTCCAACAACGATCGTGACCAAAAATAGATTATTAACCTTCGACAATTACGGTACGTTGACCGTTGATGGTATTGCGTTAACGTACGAATCGCTTGCATTTTTGCCCCAAGACAATATTCGCTTTACTATGACTTCAGACAATTTGGTAAAACTTAATGGCGGCATTGTACGCCGATTGGCTTCTGCATTGACCGGTGGCTTAGATATTTCTTCAACCGTTTCTCTCTCCGGTCCATTGTTTGTTACTGATAGTACGCCACTGATTTCAACTGGCAATAACGTTCTTGACGGTAATGGCAATATTATTTTTATTTCGTATACCGACAATCCAACAATTATTGTAAATAACAATAGCTCGTTGGTCTTTACCAATGTTTTAATTTCAGGCTTTAACCCAGATGGTGTTCAGCTGGGCAACAATGCAGAGCTTGTTTTTGGTGATGACACAAAAATTGAATTGAGCAAGAATGTTGATTTGAAAATAACGCTTACTTTTGGTGGTGATGTTGTTTTTGAGGGACAGGGGCATTGCATGGATCTTGGCTCTACGGGCAGTCTTTTCTTGACGGTGCAAGGCTCTTCGCTCTTGCTACAAGACATTACACTTAAAAGCATTTCGGGAACCAATATTCAAGCAATGCACAACAATTGTACTTTCTCGCTCAAAGATGTTTCGTGGTGCCAAGATGCTTATTACAGCTTTACCGTTGGTAACTTTGACGTGTTGGGTAACTGGCGCTTGCATGGTGGCAAAGTCTTTTCATATCGCACGCCCCGTCCAAGTACTATTTTTGATTGTGTAACTATGACGCTTGATGGTCGACCAACTATGTTTTCATACGAACCACCAATCAGTAATCGAGATCTTCTGGTTATGACCAGCAAGACCTCAACGTTGGCATTACTTGGTGCTTCGCTTAATTCAAGTACTGTGGGCATGCGCTTAACAAATGGCACGCTGTTTGTTGATGGCAAGGTACAGCTCTATAACCCTGGAGCGGTACTTGATGCTGAAGGTTTTAGTTTTGGTAATGGCGTTGCGCTCAACGATCTTGACATAGAACTGAGCCCAGGGGCTTCATTAAACTTGGCATCAGGTATTTTGGATTATCAAAACGTTAATTAGTTAACAGTGAGAAGCAGATGATTAAACGTGCAAAAGCAAAAGCAAAAAGAGTGAGGCATAAACTTAAGTTAACGCCAACTATGTTTGTAGTAGCAGGTGGCGCAACAGTTTTTATTTTGGTCCTTTTTTTGTTCGTGCCACAGCCATTTTATCGTGAAGGCTTTGAGACACTTGCGCACATTAATCAGCATGCTGCAACGCTCGATGAATTGCGGCCCATGGAAGGGAGCAATTTTTCTCGGCCCGATTTTTCAAAATATTATGCTACCTTTGTACCAACGTTGGGCAAGCGCATTAAAGGTAAAGTAAATCGTATTTTAAGGGTGTTACATCTCAAAAAAGCACCATTGTGGTCATCTAGTTTTTTTAGAAATATTTTAGAAGAGGTTATTGCCGAGCGCGAAAAGCGTGGCTGGTCTGCTAAGCCAATTGTTCAAAAAGCGATGCTAGACCCACAAAGCCGCGTTGTTGTTTTTGGGGATCTTCAAGGAGCTTTTCATTCATTAACGCGTGATTTAAATGAACTTAAAAACCTTCAAATTATTGATGAACAGCTGCGCATTATGCAACCAAACTATTTTATTGTTTTTAAAGGCAATGTTATCAATCGTTCGCCATACACGCTGGAAACCCTTTCAATAGTGTTGCGCTTGATGCAGCGCAATCCAGACAATGTTATTTATTTGAAGGGTAAAAATGAGTATTACGATTATTGGAAAGAGCATACGCTGCGCGATGAATTAAAAACAAAAACAGCCGATCAGTCGACTAAAAAATATTCCATGGTAAAAGAGGTACAAAAGTTTTTCCAAACCTTACCGCTTGGTTTTTATGGCACTATCGATACGGGACAATCTGTTGTTGCCGTGCGCATTTCTCCGTATGGTCGCAAAAGTAAAAAAGCTGCGGCAATGGATGAAGCAACGTATGCCGACTTTTTAACAACGCCGTCGCAAGAGCGTTTGGCAACATTCGATTTAAACATGCGTACGCAAGGGCCGCAACCATCGAGCGAGCGTTTAATGGTTAAAGCAATTATTCATGCTATTTCTAAGCGCAATAATTACGAACCAACCGATGGCATGTATTTGTTGGGTGCCGACGATGGTGCGCTGGCGTGGACATTTCTTTCGTGTCCAACGCAGCCTTATCGCATGATCACTATGTTTTTCTTTGATGCTTTTGGTGTTATTTATGGCGATGCAGATATCAATCAGTGGAAGATTGCGTTGTACAATCGCGATATGCGCAAAACACAAGATCTTACCTTTAAAGCCCGTTGGCAGTATCTCTTTTCTGGTTATGACGAGCAAGGGCGCATGATTGCTACCGGCTTAAGCGGTGAAGAGCAGCAGTATGTTAATCAAATTATTCAACAACTTAAGACTTCGTTTCAGGGTAAAGAAGGCTTGAGCGAAAAAGATTTCTTGGGTCAGCTCCAAGCAATTCAGCAAGATCTTGAGCGCAAAGGTGTAGCTACACCACAGCCACAGGCGCTTCCGATAGAAATGCAACAACGTGGTGTGCCGGTACCAGTTGAAACTGACGCTTCCGATTCAAGTGACTAGTAATAAACTTCCGTCAACTTTTTTTTAAAGCATCTGCAAGAGATTGTTTTGCAGATGCTTTTTTTACGTCAACCTCAGCTTGCAAAAAAATAAAGAATCAGTAGCTTGGTTGGAGTGATGTACACGGTTTGTCATCATGAAGATAAAAAAAAGGAAGAGGAGAGTTGTATGCGCTCAAAAAAGAATCTATTACTTTTATGTGCATTTTTTTTAGCAGCCAATGGCTTTGTTACGCGATGTTTTCCGGTTGGTTCAGTGGGAATTGGCGATGACGAAGATCCTGCTGCACGGCCAGGTCTGAATATGAAAAAATCACCCTTGGCAGAAGAAGAAACAAAAGCCATGAAAAAAATGGCTTTGCCAAGTAAAGAAGAAGCGGGCGATGTTTTGGGTGGCATGGGTATGCCCGAAGATGACGAAGCATTGCAAAAAGTTCGTAAAAAAGTAAAAGGTGAAGATAGTGGTGCTTATAACATTTTAAAACAAAAAGTTTTTGAAGTTTTAAAAGAACAAACTATTGCAGAAAAACTTAATCAGAAATTAAAGAAGCGCGAAGGCATGGACATTTCTACCGTGTTTGGTGGACGTGTTCGTGAAGATTATTTTTATTATGCTAATCCAACCTCATTTCGAACAGATTTGAATGATGAGGCGAATTATTTCAGAAATAAGCTTGAAGCAAAGTGGTATGTTTTCCAAGGCTTGCGCAAGTATCAACGTCCGGCATCATTAGCGAAAGTTAAAATTTCCAACTATTCTTTTTGGAAAGACAACGGCGGTGAAGCGCAAAAATTCACCGCGGAGCACACATATGCCGGCAGAACGCCGTATGGTAGAAATCAATCTGCCGATCTTGACGGTGCACAAATGTCTGATACCCATACGCATCGCTCGTTGGTTCCATTGGTTTATTTGGAAGAAGCGTGGTTTGACATTCAATTTGGTACGTTTGTAAAATCACTCAAAGATTATCCAATCTCTTTTAAGATGGGTTACTTTCCGTACTGGATAGGCCGTGGCCTTTCGCTTGGCGCGCATGATGACCTGGCACTCACGTATGGCGGTTGGCAGGGCGATGCTGATCAATTCCGTTATCCAGCAATGCCTCCAGGGATTTTGTTGCGTGGTCAACTTTCCGATGACTGGACATGGGATCTTTATTACAACAAGTGGCGTGAAGTAAGTAGTTCACCAGAAAATTTGATTATCAATGTTGTACACAAAGACAGACTTTCTGGACCGCGCCCAGAACGCGGCAGAAATCAAGATCGTGACACGTGGGCATTGCGCTTTGACTTTAACAAGAGTTTAGATGGTAAAGGCAGCTTGCTGTTTGAACCGTACTTTGTTTATACCCGCGCTCCAGAACAAGCGCTTGAGCATGAAGCTGACGCGCGCGCCAAACTGGGCACCGTTGGTTTTATGGTGGACTGGAAATATAAAGGTTGGGAATTTAACGTTGAAGCTGCTGGGCAATTTGGGCATCAGCATGTGCATGATATTGATCGCAATGTTATTGAGTTGCGCAGAAATAAAGCAACTGGAGCCGTGCAAGAAGTTTTTAGTCATGTATTTTTTGCGGGTATGACACCGTTAGCTTCTTTACCTGCTGTTTTAGATGCACTTCCGGGCATTACACTTGCAGAAGGAACACTTCTTTCAAACAATTTATTTGCTATTCCGGCTGGCGGAGCATATGATCCTCGTGATGAAAATAAAGTTCCAGTGAGATTTTCTGATCCTGTAGCTATTGCTCCTGACGGCGTTGATCTTAAATCGCTCATTGATGCACCACAGAACAGAAACGTTAACCGCAATGGACAACCAATTGTGCATGCTGATGGTGTAACACCAGCTACCATTGGCGGCAGAGGAATTTATAACTCAGCATTCTTTGGTAATAATCGCTTTAGAAATGCTTACAAACTTGGGTATGATGGTTTCTTAGCCTTGTGCGATATTGCTTACAATTGGGATCATGGTCAAGCTGCTATTGCAGGTGGTTACATTGGTGGTGATTCATATCCTTACAATGAAGAAGTTGATAAAAACTATGGTACATTTATTGCACAACGCGCAGGATATCGTGGTTTGCATGTGCAGCCAGTTTATATGATGGAACGGCTTGTTTTGGCGCGACCAGTAAATATTGAGAATCGACAATTCTTGGCAAAAAATAACTATCGTGATTACAGCAACTTGCAATTTGTGGGTGCTAGTTTTACGTGGAATCCGCTTAAAGATAAGCATACGTTAAGTATTAATCCAAACGTTATGGCGTTTTGGGAAGTTGGTGATTTGCAACGTTGGGATACGCAAAATTTTGATCCGTTTGCTGATTATAATAGTAATATTATCAACGAAGTTATTGATGCAACTCCTTTCTCTACTATTCCAGCTGATCGAAATACTACAAAAGCATTCTTTAATGCTCTTCCAGAAGCGCAACGTAATCAATTGATTACGTTTGCCAATCTTTTGCGTGGCAGTAAAACTGCACAAATTGAGGCTGTGCGCGACAAGCAAAAATTTAAAGGTTGGCTGAGCAAAGAAAAAGCAAGTAAGTTTTTGGGTGTTGAGCTAAACCTGTTGGTTGATTATTACGTTCAAAAGAACATCAGATTTTACTTAAGAGCGTATGCCTTCTTCCCTGGCAAGCTCTACACCGATTTGCTTGGGCAGCCAAACGAATTTGCCGTGCGCTTTAATGAAAATGGCGATGATTTTGTGTTCAATTCTCAAGGCACTAGTACGTCACTTGGTTTCTACACCGGCTTTGATTATCGTTTCTAAGATTTCTACTTTTTCTAAGAGAAAGGGCGTTACAATTTTTTTGCAACGCCCTTTCTCTTGTTACAGCTTTTCGTCAGGCTCTGTATCTAAAATCGCATCAATAACGTGCACCATGCCGTTGTCACCTTTCAAGTCAGGTACCACAATGTTTGCTTTTGTTGAGAAAGCTTGAATTTTTTCTTTAACAACTTTTAGTTTGGGCCCAACTGCGCGTTCATATTCAGGTCGCAAGGCATTTACTGGTTCGTTTGCTTTAAAACAAACGTGCTGCTTGAGTAATGTGCGCAATGTTTTTGAACGGGCTTCTTCTGGGCCGCCCTCAATAAAACCTTCTTGTGCAGCAATTGCTTTCATTTTTTCTTCAGGAAAGCCCGCTTTAATCCAGGCTTCATTGTTGGGTGCAAAAATAATTACTGGCACGTACAACCCATAAACCGGTGTAAACTCATTTGCTTGCGCAATGCCTTCGGCTTTGGCCAAATGCATGGCCAGGCAAAAAAGGCTCAAATCTTCGCGCTTTTTCATAACGTCCCACACAGTATCTGCGTGCAGGGTGGTGGCAAAGAGTAGACACACAAGGCCAAGATATTTTTTCATAATAACTCCCATAATAATTGGTACTGATATTTTTGTGTGCTTTCTATGCTGCTTTATAAAAAGTATAAAAATTTTAGTAGGCCTGAGTAAACGATTTCTTTGTTCAATCGTTAAACTGTTGACTTATGTACGGCTTGGGCAACAGCTTAAAAGAGTAAAAAAGTTGATTGCTGATCGAGGAGTAAAACGGTGGTGCTTAAAAAAATAGTACTCATAGCTTTGTGCAGTAGTTTTGGTTTTGGACAGCTTGCAGCGCAGGCATTGCAGCAAGTGCCGCAAGAAGAGCAGGGAATGCAACAAGCTCCTGCTCAGCAAGTAACACAAGAAGCTGTTGGCTACCCGCCCATTCCTCTTGCGCAGACGCCTCAGGGGGTTACCGAAATTCCCGTCTGTACGTCCTATTCATTGCGCGGGGACTATGTATTTATTGGTGAGTTAATGTTGAGTGCCTCAAAGAATTTTTTTAAAGAAATTGATGCACAGTTGCGCAAGCAGCAAGAAATCTGGTTTACGTTGCGAGACAGAGGCAATAATGAGCAGGGCAGTGAAAAACTTGCTAAGCTTGTTTCAACCACTTCGCCCCTGGTTTTGGGGTTGGTTGGTACCGAGTTGTTCTTTTCTATCGAGCAGTTGTTGCAAGAAAAAAAAATGCTTCTCCTCTTTCCAACCGAAGGTATCAGTTCATTGCGTAAAGCTCAGTACGAAAATGTTATTTACTTTCGGCCTTCCTACAAAAAAGAGTTAGCTGCATTAATAGATTATACACTCAATAAGCGCTACAAGCGTAAGATTGCGGTTTTGTACGAAGCAAGTGAGTGGGGCGAGAGTATTTTTACTGACGTAAAAGACTTGTTAAGTCAGTACGGTGTTGAGCCGGTTGAGTGGGCGTCGTTTCCGCAGGGCACGGTAGAAATAGGTTTGGCGTTGGACCGCATAGCGCAGGCCAAGCGCACACCAAATGCTATTTTTTGTTTGACGCATCCACGAGCGGCCTACACATTTGTGCGCAATGCTCTTAACGTTGGCTTACACAATGCGCTTTTTGTTGGCCTTTCAAATTTAAATATTGTTCAATCGCTCATTAAAACGTCGCTGGGCATAGACATTGTTGTGTCGTCGGTAGTGCCCAACCCGCAGGCGGCTACTATTCCGTTGGTTAGTGAATATAAACAGATGGCGCAAGGTTTGCTAGTAACGCGAGCAGACTCGCCATTTTATTTTGAAGCGTTTATTGGGCAGCGGTTATTAGTTGAGTGTTTACAGCGGTTGCAAGGTTCTATCACGATTGAAAATATTATTCAAACGTTTCAAAATTTTCAAAACATGGATTTTTTTGGTTTGCCAATACACTTTAACAGTCGCGAGCGAGTTTTAGGACATGATGTGTGGATTAATCCTGGCATGACACGGCCGTGGATACTGGGCCGAGCAAGCTGAACGCAAGGATAGGTTTATGACAACGAAAAAAAAGAATAATCGATTTTTTAGCATTGATGTTTTTGGTACGAAATTTAAATATTCTTTGTTAACTATCATGCTGATTTATTTGGTGGGTTTGGTGCAGTACGTGGTAATGCATTTTCGTACTGACGATCCAATTCCGCAAGTGACCACCATCGATGCCATCATGCGCCGCCAATTCCGCTATTTTTCTGCTAAGGTACGGGCGGGGCTGTATATCAAAAATTTCTCAGTGTTTGATTTTGAAAAAAATGATTTTATGATTGATGGCATGGTCTGGTTTGAATTTAACAAAAACGAAATTATGCTCAAAACGATAGAAAAATTTTCATTCGAAAATAGTAAAATTGTTTATAAGTCACCACCAAATGTTAAAATTAATGATGATCGTATTTTGGTTACGTACGATGTTATTTTTTCTGTTAAAACTGACGTGAGTTTTTACCGCTTCCCCCTTGAAGATCATCGGCTTTCTATAGTCCTTACCAACGACTTTGTTTCGCCAAGCGAGATGTATTTTGACGATGAAACTGATTCGTTGTCGTTTACCGTTTCAGATAAGCTTTTTACGTCAAACTGGCGAGTGCATTCGCTTAATATTCTTTCTGGTTACTCAGCGTTGCATTACGATGTGCATCGCAAAGAGCGCCGTATTAATACGCCAAAAGTGGTTTTTACTATCAACTTTGGTAAATCTGGTCTCAAGAAAATTATGGTTATTTTTGTGCCAATTTTTGCGGCAATTTTTTTCTCACTCTTTTCTTTTTTATCACATTATGCCAATCTTTATGCTCGCTATGGGCTTACCGTAACGCCCATTACCGCTCTGCTTGGCTATCGCTTTGTTATTGAAAATATGAGTCCTTCGGTTGGTTATTTTACCGTGAGTGATAAGTTATACGTATTTTTTATTCTCTTTGCTTTTCTTACCTTTGTTTTTCAGTTGTGGTTTTCGCGTCGCTTTGCAGAAAAAGGTAGTACCGCTCAAGAAACAGCAGCTATTGGGGTTTACGCAGAAAAAATATCATCAATTGCTTATTTTATTTCACTGATTATTTTTGTGGTTGCGGTAACATACATTATTTTGGCGTGAGGTGCATAACAGTATGATTCGCACCTGGTTTGTTTTGTGTCTGTTTTTTCTTTCGTTCACATCTCTTTCTGCCAACTCATTGGCAACTGATTACGTTGCGGCTGACTTGGTCCTCACATCAACTGCGCATACGCTGCTCGATTTAGTTACTGCCAATTCAAGTGCTACCATTTGTGGTGTTAAAAGTCATAGCGGCATTATTGTGCAGGCGGTAGAAAAACTTAAACATGTGGCAATAATTCCGGATGGCAACCGCCGGTGGGCGCGCAGTCAAGGCCACGAATCGCTGTACGGCCACACCGTTGGCTTTTCTCAAGTTGCGCCACGCATTATTACCGATCTGTTCGATCTTGGCGTGCATACCGTTACCCTGTGGTGTTGCTCGCCAGAAAATTATAATCGCTCAGTTAGCGAAGTGAGCAACGTTGGTGTTGCCTGCAATCTGATGCTCAATACGCTGCGCGACGTGGCAAAAAAACGTGGCGTGCGCATTGTGCGGCTCGGCCGCAAAGACCGCATTCCCGGTGATTCTATGAGACTGTTGGATTTATCTGAAAAAGAAACATTGTTGTACACAAACCATGTGCTTAATTTGGCCGTTGATTATGGTAGTTGCGACGAACTTTGTCGCGCATGCACTAAGCTGATTGCCCAAGCCAAGCCGGGCAGTAAAATTACACAAGAAATGCTTGCTCAAACGCTCGACACGTCTGGCCAGCCGTACCCCAACCCCGATCTGATTATTCGCACGTCGGGCGAGAGCCGCCTTTCCGGTTTTATGATGTGGCAGGCGGCGTATAGTGAGCTTTATTTTACGCACAAGCACTTTCCTGAGTTTGACCGCTCACTGCTGATTGAAGCGATTACTGAATTTAGTAACCGCAAGCGGCGCTACGGGCTTTAAATTTATCGCATTGTTTTTCTTTCTTTTCACGTATTTTCAATTAAAATGCCAACGTAGTAATAAGCTTTTTAGAGAAAGGAAAATACGTGAAGAAACTTCTGAGTATTCTTTTTACATCATTAATATTTTCAGTGTACGCCCAGCAAGAGCAGCTTCCTGCAGTTGAGCAGCCTTTAACATCTGTTAAGCTTGTTAAAGAAAAAAAGCACAAATCTCTTTACTCACAACTTATTGATTATTCTTGTGATGGAAAAGTAGAAAAGTTACGAAAAGCAGTTGTTCGGGCAAAAGAAAAAGGGCGCTCTGTTGATTTGGATGAAACTCGTTTGACGCCTCTTCACTTTGCTTCTTTGGGTGGTCATACTGAGTGTATAAATGTTCTTCTTGATGCCGGTGCTGATGTAAATGCTGTTGTTCAAGAGAGTGAAGATTATTGTGGCTATACGCCGCTTTGTTTTGCAATAAGGTGGGAGAAATTTGAGGCAATAAAATTGCTTCTTGACAGAGGCGCCTCTGCCAATGTGATGTCAGAAAAATCCGGCGTAACTCCTTTGTCGCTTGCGCTTGATACGCAGAATATTGAATGTCTAAAATTACTTTTAGAACGCGGGGCAGAGCCTATTTGTGAAGAATTGGA
The DNA here is from genome assembly GCA_019749895.1 of Candidatus Babeliales bacterium. Taxonomy (NCBI): domain Bacteria; class Candidatus Babeliae; order Candidatus Babeliales; species Candidatus Babeliales bacterium. Next base: position 19,251 of record JAIEPG010000003.1, read on the forward strand.
CAAACTTCTTTTTTGTGCCGTTTCTCATAAAGACAGTGATTTTTTACAGTCGCTTCTAAAAAAAGATGTTGGTTCTCTTGAAGAATTAGATGGATTTAACCTGCTTTGCGAAGCTGCTTCTCGAGGAAGTCTTGAGTGCATGCAGTTACTTCTTGACTATGGCTTTAGTCCCAATCTTGTTGATACGGAAAAAAAGGTGGAGAGTTCGCCATTGCATATAGTAGCCTCTCTGGCTGATATTGCTTGTGTAAAGTTGCTTCTTTGTCATGGTGCTAATCCAAATTTTGTAGCGAGAGGATATACACCATTACATGAAGCTGTTTATAACGGCAGTGTTGAGTGTTTGAAGTTACTTCTTGATCACGGTGCTACGCCAAATACTGTAAATGATAATGCTTGGATGATGTATTCCACGCCCTTGCATGCAGCGGTTTGGTGTGGGCTTGTTGATTGCCTAGCATTACTTCTTGAGCATGGAGCTAATCCTAATGCTGGCGTTGTTAAAGAAGAAGGTATGGTTTTTACGCCTTTGCACCAAGCTGTTGGTAGAGAAAATGTTACTTGTGTAAAATTACTTCTTGAGCATGGGGCGGACCCAAATATTATGACCACACTATCTGGGGCATCTTCTGAAGAATCAGAGGAATCTGTAGAGTTTGTATATACGCCACTGCTTTTAGCTTCAAGAAATTCTGAATGTATAAAATTGCTTCTTGACCATGGGGCGAATCCTAATGCTGTGGTTGACTGGAATGGTTTGGTAGGAAGTAATATATTGCACCAAGCTATTTTTGTTGGAAATATTGAAGGGGTGAAATTGTTATTGGAGTATGGTGCCGATCCAAATGCTACCTATGATTGTAAATATGATCGCGTTGAAGGGAAGGCGCCTCTACACGAAGCTATATTTGGTGAAAATGTTGAGTGTATAAAATTACTTTTGCAACATGGGGCTGATCCAAATGCTACTTATACAAAAAATGAAAGAACAGGATTAACTTCGCTACATATTTGTCAAAACATTGAATGTGTAACTATTCTTTTGGAGCATGGTACCAATCCAAACGCTGTTGATAAGGATGAAGTTTTTGATGGCAGGACGCCACTGCATGAAGCTGTTGACAGAAAAAATGTCGAGTATATAAAATTGCTTTTGCAATACGGTGCCGATCCAAATTCCACGTTTACGGATAAAAAGCAAGGCATCGGAGGAATAACGCCATTGCATATGGCTCACAATGTTGAAAGCATAAAGGTTCTTTTGGCGTGCGGTGCTGATCCAAGCTTTGTAACGAATGGAAAATACAAAGAATATTCTCCTTTGCATGAGGCTATTCCAAATAAGGGTATTGAGTTTATAAAATTACTTCTAGAGTATGGGGCTGATCCAGATGCTATCTATGAGAATATGGAGACAGGCACAAAAAGAGTAACGCCACTGCATAGTGCTGCCTTTCACGGCAATATTGAATGTATAAAGTTACTTATTCAACGCGGAGCGAATCCGTTAAAATTTCAAAGGACTCCTTCAAGGCATGAAATAACTCCTCTGCATGTGGCTGCCCATTCAGGAAGTGTTGAGTGTGTACAGTTTTTTCTTGAAAGCGGAATTGATCCCAATATTTGCTTAAAAGATGGATTAACGAATGATATTTGTCCTATGCATTCAGCGGCCCAGGGAGGCAAGATTGAATGTATGAAGATTTTAGAACGCTATGGGGCCAAGCTGGATAAGGTAGATGCGGGTGGTTATACCCCCTTGCATATGGCTGCAACAAGTGGTTCCCTTGAGGCGGTGAATTTTCTTCTTGCAAGGGGTGTCAATGTGAATGCTGTTTCCAATTTTTTTCGTGAAACTCCATTGCATTGGGCTGCGAGAGAGGGGAACCCTGCGGTAGTATCGGCTCTTATTGCGTATAAAGCTAAAATAAATGCCAAAAATTCAGAAGGTATGACTCCTCTGCATCTGGCGGCAAAAAATAATCAGGCCGAAGTTTGTTATCTACTTCTTAAACGTGGCGCAAAAGCTAAGATACGAAGTAACGATTCGAGTAGTAAGAAAAAATATCACAACAAAATACCGCGCGACATAGCGCGTGATCTTGGCAATGTTGCCTTGGAAAAATTTCTCAAATATGCCGATTATTCGATTTTTCCTAAAAAATATATAAGTCGCTCTGGGCCGTGTATCTGCAAAATTTGCGACCTTGAGATTAAGGTCAATGGGCTGGTTTTAGAGACTGCTTGTAACCATTTCTTCCATCCAAATTGCCTTAAGAATTACGAAGATAATAAAAAGTGCCCGGTGTGTCAGAAAAGTAATGTGCCAAAAGGGCAGAGCTTATTTATTAATGCAAAAAACTGAGTTTATTAAAATTGGCATTGTTACCCTCTTTTCAAAAAAATTGGACTGAGATTGGTTGCGTGAAGTCGGTATGGCCCAAGAATGAAAAGTCTTGACTTTAAACCCCCAACCTTCGCATCCTCAATCTAGTTTTAAATTCTTGAAAAAAGGGGAAAAGCCCGTCATGAAGATTAAAAATATAGTTCTGTTTTTTTCTTTTGCGCTAAGCCTGGCCGCTCAATGGCAGTGCGTAGCAACGGCCGAGCAGCAAAGTGCCTATCCAGCATTGCCGGTCCAGCGGGACGATGGCAAAACAATTATACCGCTCTGTTCATCGTTTGCCCTGCACGGTGACAATGCGTTGGTTGGCAAGCAGATGCTGGCAAGCTCGCTCAATTTTTTAAAAGGTATGGAATTTTTGCCAGAAGAGAGCCGTGGGCGCGGGAGCTTTTTGGTGCGGCATCGTGGCAACAATGAGCTACTGGGGCGGGAGGGGACCAAGAACGCAAAGAATATGATTACGCAGCAGTCGCCATTGGTTGCAGGGTTGATGGGCACAGAAATGTTTTTGTCGCTTGAAGGGTGGATGCGTAAAAAGAAGGCGCTCTTTTTGTTTCCTTTTGAAGGCAATGTTTCGTTGCGGCAAAAAAAATATGAAAACGTTATTTACTTTCGGCCGTCGTATGAAAAAGAGATTGAGACGCTGGTAAATTATGTGGTCAAAAAACGCTTCCGCAGTGAGATTGCTATTTTGTATGAAGCAAGTGAGTGGGGCAAGCGTGCGCTGCAAACGTTGACGGCAAGTTTGCAGCGGCGTGGGATTCAAGCGGTTAAGACTGCCTCGTACCCGCAGGGGTCGGTGCGGGTTAAGCCGGCGCTCAAAGAGCTGGTCAGTGCTTCGCCCAACGTTATTTTTTGTCTGGCGCATGCGCGGCCTGCGTATAATTTTATTGGCAAAGCGCTGGATGCTGGCTTGCACAATGCTTTGTTTGTGGGGCTTTCTGAATTGAACACTATTCAAAAATTGCTCAAGACTGCCCGTGGGATTGATTTGATTGTCAGCTCCGTGGTGCCAGATCCGCAAAATTCTGACACGCAAATTGCGCGTGAGTATCGTGAAGCAATGAAGAGCTTTTTGTCGTTCCGGGCCGACACACCGTTTTATTTTGAGGCTTACCTTGGCCTTGAGTTGCTGACAGAATGCATCAGTCGAGTTGAGGGCGTGCCTACTATTCCCAAAATTATTGCTGGCTTTGAGAAATTTAATGAAGTGTACAAAGGTTTTGAGGTGCGCTTTAATCCGGTGGACCGTTCGCTTTCGCCGCGTGTGTGGATTAATGAGGGGGTTGGTAAGCCGTTGATTTCTGACAAAGAAAGTGAAAATGATGAATAACCTGCGGGCCGCGCAGCTGCACAATGTGAAGCTTAAATTTTTGCTGCTTTTGTTGAGTATGGCGTATGTTATGGTGTTGGTTGGGTTTACGTTGCGGCATTTTAGGTCTGAAGACCCAGTGCCTGATGCAGAAATGATTAGTATTGATATGAGAAAGCAGTTCCGTGATATTGCTGCTCAAGTGCGTGTTGGTTTGTATGTCAAAAGTTTTTCAAAGTTCGATTTTGTTGCCAACAATTTTATTATGGAAGCCGTTGTTTGGTTTGAGTTTAACAAGAACGAGATTACGCTTGAAACCATAGAAAAGTTTTCTTTTGAGCGCAGTGAAATTTTGTCACGCTCAGACCCAAAAGTTACCATGGACGGTAACAAAATTAATGTAAAATATAATGTTATAGTTTCTTTGCATTCCAATTTAGAGTTTCAGCGTTTTCCGCTTGAAGACCATCGCCTTTCTATTGAATTGATTAATGAGTTTGTCTCGCCAAACGAAATGTACTTTGATGATGACGTTGACTCACTTTCGTTTGTGATTGACGAAGAAGTCTTTACTGCCGATTGGGAAGTTGAGTCTTTGCGTGCCTTTTCTGGTTACACGGCGTTACATTACGATCAGTATCACGAAGACAAAAAAATTGGCATTCCTAAAGCAGTTTTTATTATCGACTTTAAAAAAGTTGGTGTTAAAAAAATGCTGGTTATTTTTGTACCACTTTTTGCGTCTGTGCTGTTAGCGCTCTTAACCTTTTTGATGAGCTTTAACAGCTACATTTCAAAAATTACGTTGTCGGCAACGGCCATTACCGCCTTGCTTGGGTATCGCTTTGTTATTGAAAACATGAGTCCCAAAGTTGGTTATTTTACCGTTACAGATAAATTCTTTATTTTCTTTTTGGTGCTCTCATTTTTCATTTTTATATTCCAGTTGCTCCTCATTCGTCAGTACATGATTTCTATAGACAAAGATAAATTTGAGCCGGCCGATCGGCCCGAGGCAGATGCGGTGCTCTATCCGCCTCGCATTACCGAGCGCATTAATACCTACGGCTTTTTTGTGGCAATTGCATTGTTTGTTGTTGTAGTAACCTACATCCTCTGGTAGGAGGTTTTAATGGAAGAGAATAAAGAAACTAAAAAAGCAGTAGAGCTGCCAGCTAAAAGCAAAAAATGGATCTTTTGGCTTATTGGTGCTGTGCTTGCGGGTCTGATTGCTTTGGTTGCTCTTCTGCCACAGCCGTATTATACCGAAGGCTTTAAAACACTCAGTGAGCTACAAGAGTATGCCAAGACTATTGATGAATTTGTAGCGATGGATGGGCGGAATATTTTTTTTCCGAACTATGAGTCATACTATCAGGGAAAATTTGGAGCATCGTTTTTGAGCACATTGGGAAATAGAATTAATTGGATTCTATGTAGTTGTAAACTTAAACAAAAACCAGTATTTTCGGCAAGCTTTTTTAAAACGATACTCTTGCATGTGACGAATGAAAGGAAGCAAAGGCATTGGGTTGGCGATTACGTTCAAAAGATAAATCTTGGTTTAAACTCAAAATTAGTAGTATTTGGAGTTATACAAGGCGCATTTCATTCACTAGTCAGGGATTTGGAAGAATTGAAAAAAATAGGAATATTGAATGATAATTTGAAAATTATAAATCCTGATTATTATTTAGTTTTTCTGGGTAATGTTATTAATAGATCTCCTTACACTTTAGAAACTTTGTCGGTTGTTTTAAGGCTGTTAAAGGAAAATCCTGAAAATATTATTTATCTACGGGGTACCAATGAATTTTTTGATTACTGGAAGCTTCATACACTAAGAAGGGAATTAGAGTTAAGACTTAAGATGTTTTCTTCTTTCCCTATTCCGCTCGAGCGAGAAGTATGTGATTTTTTTGACACCCTACCAATGACTCTTTATTGTACTATCCCACCAGAGAGGGAGAATTCATTGGATTATTTTAAAGTTTCTCCTTTTATAAAAGATGAAAAAATAATTTCTGAGCTTGCCAAATTTAGTTGTTATGAATTTTTAATAAGGCCATCTACTCAGCGAATAGGCTCTATGATTTTATCTGATAGTGCAATGAATTCAGAGCGAGCCGAAGGTCAGAAAAAATTAGTTTTAAAAGCCAGTATTCAGGACATAAAAAAACGGCAGGATTATGAAACTACAGACGGGCTAAGATTGCTTGACTCAGTTGATGGAGTGAGTGCTTGGACAGTTTTGTCATCTCCAACCGAAGTTTATCGTATTGGTTGGAATTTTTTTCATGATGCTTTTGCTGTTATTACTCCAGATCAGGAGATAAAAAAATGGAAAATAACCTTATATAAAAGAGATATCCGAAGTAGCGATATTAATTTTAAAAAAGTCGACTACTTGTTTTTTTCTGGACAAGTAGTCGACTAATTTTCTATCGATGTAGGATAACCAGTTTTCTTTCTGGAGTATTCGAATCTAGAATTATATTATGAGAAAAGTATTTTTTGGCGATTTGCAGGATGTTTTTTATATTATAGCTTTCTTGTGCGTAGGTACTTAGCATTTGCCTTGCTCTTTTGTACATGTTTGCGTCTTTAAAGAATTCAGGATTTTCCAAGCCCCATTTTAGAGATTTATCTTCCAAATCAACATACTCCAAGATCAAGGTTTTCTTTGTTAACTTGGCGAGTATTTCAAATATCTCTTCAAGCCTCATTCCTGCAACAAAAACCAAATGGTGAACAAGTGCCAAGCACAACACCGTGTCTGATGCAAAGCGCTCGCGTACTTCCGGATTGTTGCACTGTTCAAAAGGAAGCATTGCCTGCGTAATGTTTAAGCGGTGGTCTTTTGATTTATTGTACAAATAATCAAGGCAGGATTCATCAATATCGGTTGCAATTACTTTTGCGCCAAGGTGCTCTGCAAGTTCTGAAAACCAGCCGGCATTTGAGCCGAGATCAAGCACCGTTTGCGGTCTTGTTTCTTGCAAAATTTTGTAAACATTGCGTTGCTTGTCTTGCCATGTTTCTTGGCTTTTGATCGAATAATCTTCTTTTTTTTCTGCATAATATGAAAGGTAGCCCTTGCGCTTGTACTGATGCACGGTTGATGGTGTTACGTCAATCGCTTGAATGTAGTCTGCAAGATCATAAAAGAATCTTTTGCCGCGGTTGTTGGTTTTAAGTGCGGTAAAGAAATCGCTGGCTTCAGGATTGGTAGCAACCAACTCAGCAAGATCAGCATCAGTGGTGCCATGTTGCAAGAGCTGGCGGGCTTTAGCATGGTCCCTGTTTGCCATCAAGAAAAGTGGAACGAGATAATTTTTGTCCAACACATGAGAATCATGGTGGCGGAGATTGTAAAGCAGCGCATCTTTGTACATGCTTGCCGGCCACTCGTGGGGATGCGTAACCGCAATGTTCGTGTTTGGTTGGGAGCGGAGAAAGTTGTCGAAGACCGTTTGCTGGTGTTGGTGGTTGCTTGAGGCAATCTTTTTGCCGTGTACCAGAAAAATCCCGAGGGCGATACTGGTAGTTACCAACGACGAATAAACAAGCGATCGTTTCATTCTCGTAATCTCCATAAACTAGAATTTCTAATAGAAAACATTTATTCACTATGCACTTATTTTTAATAAAAAAAACAGCGCAAGATTTCATAGTATATAATTTTTATGATTCTGCAATATTTCATAAAAAAATTGCGTTTAAGCGCCATTTTTGGCTGGTTTTGACGCTAAAAACGGCCTCTTGGGGTGGCGTGACATTTGTGGTGTTTTGTAGGGTGCAGCTTGTGGGTTACTTTCGATCCCTTTAGCAGGCTCAGGGTGAACGGCTTGGCGTACAGGTAGAACGAACGAGATTTGCTTAGTTTTTCAAATTGAGAAAATTACACATAAATCAAAAAGACTCCTTGTTCCTGATTAGTATTTGTGTTAAATTTCTCGGAATTTGAATACAAATGTTTTTCGAGAAAGAGAGTACATCATCATGAGGTTTACAACATCATTTGCGGTTTGTTTGGCTACTGTTTTCTGCATATTTACAGCGCAACTTTATAGCCACGGATTGAGTTGGGACACGCCAGTAAAAATATGGAATGGTTCGAAAAATATTCATGATATTGCAAAAAAGCCTTCAAAAAATAAGAAGGTTGTAAGTTACACTTTTCGCAAAAATCGTTGTACTTCTGGATATATAAAATCTTCTGGCAAAAGCGAAACAAATTGCTACATGCGCATTGGCTTTGGCAGCGATTTTACAAATTCTGGTCATGGCGATCTTTTGTGTACACCGGCTCAAGAGTTTTATCTGCCTAACGCCAATAAATGGCTACCAGCCTGTCAACTCAAAGTTGGTGATGTTCTAAAAAGTGATTCTGTTGGTTCAATACCAATAACACGTATAGAATTTGTTAACCAGCCTCTGACTGTTTACACGCTCGAAGTGAGCAAGCACCACAATTTTTTTGTCGGTAAGTATTTTGTGCTTACGCACAATACTGCACTGCCCTGGGAAGTTACGCTTGGTTTTTCCGTACCATTCGGCAGTGCTTGCACCGGCGGACGTCTTGGTGGCTTCTTTGGGCCAGTTGGTATAGCGAGTGGTGTAGTTATTGGTGGGCTTGTTGGCTTGTTAGTAGAAAAGATTATAAATAAAGATAAAGTTCAAGAGTATGTTGCGCATTTTGATATTGAGCTTATCGGTGGATGGGTTAAAGCAAGTGGTGGACCACAACAGCAACTAGATTCCGATCAAAATGATAAACCTCAATTGCCGGAAGATCCAAATAGGGATCCTAAATATAATTCTGATAAATGCATTATTAAATCGTATCCTGAAAAAGCAATGAAAGATAGTGAAAATCATATATTTTCGGGCAATCATCGTACCAATGGAATCATGGATTTGGGAAAAAATAAAATAGAAATAATTAATTCTTTTAAAAAAATAATTAATTCAGCCGATGCTCAGGGACTTATTAAAGAAGGAACAAATCGCATAAAAACATCTATTAATGGTATGGATACAGAAATAAAAGTGCATGTGGAAAAGGGAATAGTAAGAAGTATAAATGGTTACAGAGGCCACTCTGCCAGAATATGGGAAAGTTGTATAACTCTACCTGAGATAATGAGGTAAAAATAAGTGAATAGTCAAAAAAAGATTCTCGAAGAAAATTTAAAAAACGAGCCTAACAACATAGACATACTCTTAAAATTAGCCCTTCTAGAAGTAGATCCCCCGGAAGGAGATGAGATTCTGTGTGCTCAATACATTGAAAAAATATTGGCTTTGGATGAGCAGAATGTTAATGGTTTATTACTCCTTGCCTATTTTAAGCACTATATTCTAATGGAGCATGCAGATGAAAATTTGATGCAGAGTCTAACTTCCCTACAAACTTCGTGTAATGAGGTAAATTCGATGCTCAGATATGCCGCTTCTTGGTTTTTTTTCTTTAGAGGAGATGAAGAAAAAGAAATAGAATGCCTGCGAAAATCTATCAATTATTACCAGGGACACGTCTGGAATTATGTGGGACTGGGTAGATCATATCTATTACAAGGCAAAAATACAGAAGGTAAGGAGCTTATCAGGAGAGCTTTGAGCAATGTAAAGGTGATATATTCTGGCCAGGGGGCTGAGTATGATGGAACAAATATAAGCCACTTTTTAGATCATCATTTCAAGGGAATTTGTCTAACTCAGCCACAATTGGAACTTATTCAAGAGGATCTTATCATTGCCTCGAGTATGATGCTAGATAAATCAAAGGCTTAAACTAGTCTTTGGCACAACTCAAAGTGGGTGACATTCTAAAGAGTTGGGATAATACAAGTTCGAAGTGCGAAAAACCTGATTTAACCCGCATCTTTTGCTGGTTTTGACGCCAAAAACGGCCTTTTGGGCCTGCGTGACAATTGTAGTGTTTTGTAGTATACTCTTCCTGATTGACTTTTTCTGCCTGCAAAGCCCTTCGAGACGTTCTCCGAGCTCCTCAGGGCGAGCGGTTAGAGAAATAGTGCGTAAAAAATTACCAGAATAGAGCGTAGGGGGTTTTGCTGATGAACAATAACAATAATAAAGGTTTTATCAAAGTTACTGGTGCCAAAGAGCACAATCTTAAATCAGTTTCTGTTCAAATACCAAAGGAACAGCTGGTTGTTATTACCGGGCCTTCAGGGTCGGGTAAAAGTTCATTAGCCCTGGACACCCTCTATGCCGAAGGTAAACGTCGCTATGTTGAGTCGTTGTCATCGTACGCCCGCCAATTTTTGGGTGTAAGCAAACGACCAGACGTTGAAAAGATTGAAGGCTTGTGTCCGGCAATTGCAATCGACCAAAAGACGGTTGGTTACAACCCTCGTTCTACTGTTGGTACTATTACCGAAATTTATGATTATTTCCGTGTGCTCTTTGCGCGTGTTGGTACGCCGCACTGTCCTGAGTGTGACGCGGTTATTAGCGCCGAATCTCCTGAGCGCATTACCAACATGCTCATTGCTACCTACGGCCCTGGGCATGAACAAAAAAATCCCGTTCGTCCTGAGGAGCCCGGCAGCGGGCGTCTCGAAGGACCAACAAGCAGCATAGTTACCATTGCCTCGCCGATTGCCATTGAAAAAAAGGGTGAGTTTCAAAAGGAACTGGTTCGCTTTTTTGAACGTGGCTACTACCGCTTTTCTATTGATGGCACCGAGCATCGCTTTAAAGATGTTAAAGAAATTGCCGCGTTAAAACTTGAAAAACAGGTAAAACACAACATTAGCGTGTTGGTAGACAAAATTGAAGTGAGCGAAGAAGACAAGACGCGTTTGCAAGAAGGTATTGAAAAAGCTTTTGCGTTAAACGGCGGTTTGTGCAGCATTATTAATGATAAAGGCAAGGAGCGGGTTTATTCGGCTCATCGCATTTGCGTTGAGTGTGTACGTTCATTCCCAGAACTTGAACCACGCTTTTTCTCATTCAACTCGCCCATTGGCGCGTGCGAAAACTGTCACGGTCTTGGCTTTACCTACGAACAGGGTTACGACAGTAATTCTCAAACTAGTGAAGAAGGCGAAGAAGGCGGCGGCTCGTACTATTTGAGCTTTGGCTACTCTGAGCGTCCGTGTGACTGGTGTAAAGGCATGCGCTTAAAAGATGAAGTATTGGCGGTGCGGATTAAGGGCAAAAATATTGCTAACTACTGCATGATGTCCATTGGCGCTTTATTAAAAGAAATGAAAAGTTTTACGTTGACTGACGAAATGCAAGAGATTGCAGAGCCGCTCGTGCGCGAAATTATCAGCCGTTTGAGCTTTTTAGACAACGTTGGTCTTTCGTATTTAACGCTCGCGCGTACCGCCAGAACTCTTTCTGGTGGTGAAGGGCAGCGCATTCGTTTGGCAACGCAGATTGGCTCTGCGCTCAGCGGCGTGCTCTACATTTTGGACGAACCGAGCATTGGTTTGCACCAACGCGATAACGATCGTTTAATTGCCACGCTCAAGCTCTTGCGTGATCAAGGCAACACGGTGGTGGTGGTTGAGCACGACATGGACACTATTCGCGAGGCCGATTATTTAATTGACATGGGCCCAGCTGCCGGTATTTTGGGTGGCGAGGTTACCGCGTTTGGTACGCCTGAAGAAATGAAACATAATGAACACTCGCTTACCGGTGCCTACCTTTCTGGCAAGCGTGGTATTGTGGCACCGGCCAAGCGCCGTGCTCCGCGCGCGTTTATTACGCTCAAGGGTGCTAATGCCAACAACCTTAAAAATTTAAATGTACAAATACCGCTTGGTGTTTTTGTTGCCGTCTCTGGTGTTTCTGGTTCTGGTAAAAGCTCGTTGATTATGCAAACGTTGGCACCAGCGTTGCGCCAGTACTTTAGCCTTGGCTATTCCATTGGCCGCGGCTTTGACGAGATTGAGGGGCTGGATAATATTAAAAATATGGTGATGGTAGACCAAAGTCCAATCGGCCGCACGCCGCGCTCTAACCCTGCAACCTACTTGGGCATTTTTGACGAAATCAGAAAGCTGTTTTCCAGCCTGCCTGAAAGTAATGCGCGCGGTTATAAACAAGGTCGTTTCAGCTTTAACGTTGCTGAAGGGCGTTGTTTTGAATGTAGCGGTGAGGGCATTATTAAAGTTTCTATGCACTTTTTGGAAGACGTTATTGTTGTGTGTAAGTCATGCAAAGGCAAGCGCTACAACCAACAAACGTTAGAAATTTACTACAAAGGCAAGAACATTTATGACGTTTTGAATATGTCGGTTTTGGAAGCGCGTGAATTCTTTGAACATTTTACCAGTATCAAAAAGCGCCTCGACTTTTTGTGCGAAGTGGGGCTAGATTACATTAAGCTTGGCCAGGCTTCTACTACCCTTTCTGGTGGTGAGGCGCAACGGATTAAGTTGGTTAATGAGTTGGCCAAACGCGACAAAAATACGATGTACATTCTTGACGAGCCAACAACCGGCTTGCACAGCTGCGACGTTGAAAAGCTCTTGGTTGTTCTTAACAACTTGGTTAATCGTGGCAACACGGTCTTGGTTATTGAACATAACTTGGACGTGCTCAAGTGCGTTGATTACTTGATTGATATTGGGCCTGAAGGTGGCGATCAAGGCGGTTTGGTGGTTGCGAGTGGCACGCCAGAAGCGGTGTGCAAGGTTAAAAGCAGCTTGACCGGGCAGTATCTTAAAAAATATCTGAAGTGATGGAACACAGCATGATGATTAAGTTGCTGATGATCAGTGCTTTTCTGTTAGCGGGCTGTGTAAGAACGCCGTTGGACAAGAAATTAGTTAGTTGTGGACTAGATAAAAAATTTTCAGATGATCGAGCGCTTTTTGGCCGCGTATACCTACAAAAAACGGTTCTTAAAGGCGGAGCTTCAGGGGCTCAATTGTACAAACTATCAGATGGTGCAAAAAATTATGTGCTCAGAGATATCAGCCATCGTTCTGAAGAAGACAGAATACGGGAAATCAGTGCGCAAAAAAATGCTTCAGAAAATGGTTACGGTCCTGAATTATATGCCTATGATGTCTCGCAGGGAAAGTTGATCATGTCTTTTTTGCAAGCTTGCGCACAACCTAACGATCGACATCAAGAAATGATCAAGCTTGTTGAAGCTCTTAAAAAAATGCATCAAGGTTCTGCATTTTTTAAATGCACTTCTCTAGTTCAGCAGATAAAGACGTTTAACAGTCAAGTAAGCATCTTGCCCAAGGGTATAGATCGAAAGAAAATTGCTCATCTTTTAGATGAAATATCCTCTTTAGATGTCTATCCAAAATGTTTGACTCACAGAGACTTAAATCCGAACAATATATTTTTTACCGATCAAGGGGTCAAATTTATAGATTTTGAGAATGCTGCGCTTGATGATCCTTTTGTTGATGTTGCGACCGTCATTATTTTTTATCAGTATGCTGGTGCTATGGAAAATGAGTTTTTGAAGTTGTATTTGGGAAAAGAGGCATCACAACAGGATAAAGATCACTTAGAGCTCATGAAAAAAGCGGTATCGCTTTTTTACGGGCTAATTCTCTTATTATTATCTAAGGTTGGTGATTCGTTGCAGGAAATGAATATACCGGAATCAAGTTTGGCTACGGCTCTCAAGAAAATGTTTGAAGGTAGGCTATCATTAGAGAACCAGCGGGATTTACTAGAATTAGCTTTAGCTTTTCTGCATGAAGCACTGAATACAAATTAGCATATATGCTTGAAGGTGCTCAAGTGCAAGGTTAAAGGTAGCTTGACCGGGCAGTATCTTAAAAAATATCTGAAGTAAAAAAAGGGCTCCGTTTTGTGCGGAGCTCTTAATTTGAATCTATTATACCTGACTAGTCTATGCTTCAGTTTCATTTTCCAAATAGCCCAAATCTTCTATCTTAGCATTGTCATATGTTAATTTATTCTCTTCGAGAAAAGGGGTTAATATTTTGAAGTTGCCTTTGCTGATTATCTGGTCTTTAGTCCAAAAAGCTTCGCATTCGTCGCATATATTTAGTTCAATTCCTAAATCAAGAATTTTTGCTTTGTAGATCGCTCCTTGGCCTCCTTCGGCCTTGCATTTTGGACATGCTTTAATCATGTCGTTTCCTTTGGATATAGGTTTACAGGATAAGCTGTTTTTATTTCTGCAGTTCCTGGTTTTTTCACTACGATTCTTATTGCAGTTTCTCCATTTGTTCCAATAACTCTCTTCATGTCTATTATTTATGCCACCTGATCAGAGACTAATGGACTTTGTTTCAATGCCCATGCTTCATCAAGCAGCGTGATGATTTTGTTCTTGGGAATACTAAAGACGCTATGAAGTTCTTTTGCTGGATTAGGTACAGTATGTGTTAGAACATGGTTAATATTGTTTCCAAATTTTTTATCATGCCCATAAATCAAATTACCAGGAGATTCCCATATATTATCCCCGACTGGTCTGAGATTGCTAAAAAACGTTGAATCAATAGAGATATTACTAAGGTTTTTAGTTTCCGTAATATTGTTTGTTATTTTTTGAATAACTTGGGCAGTATTCCTACCTTCAGTAAGTATCTCGGGATTATTTTTAATAATCTCTGCTGCTTTTGTTGCGGCTTCAACTCCTTCCTCAGTTACAACTTTTCCAAAACCAGCAACTTCAAGAGCATACTGCTGAGCAAGAGGGGCTCCCTTTTCCATCGCATTGCTTATTCGCTCAACAACGGCACGGCCGGCTTTACTAGCAAATCCGCTCAAAGCATGCAATGCCAACGTATCAAAAATCATGGTGGCACCAAGTTCGGTGCCGTTTTCAACAATCTCTTGCCACGACATGGCTTTTATTTTTTCATACGTTTCTTTGGCGCAATGATGAATTGCATCTTTTTGGGCTTGCGTATGCAAACAGTGTTCTTGGGCAAGCAAGGAATGGTATAGCCTGCTTTAGTCACCTGCTCCTGCATGGATGACCAGGCCCTTGCCATCATTGAGGAAGATGTAGCAGAATCCCCACATAACGTAAAAGCTGAAGTAGCTGAGATAATGAGCCTCGTGAAAAAATATGTAGTCTGGGGGTAGGTCGAAATTCTCCCGAATTATCTTCCAAAAAATTTGCTTGCGTTTTTCATGTTCTTCGTTCGTTACGATATCCAGCATAGTATCCTCAGCTGGTTGCCAGCCCTCGCTTGCGGCAGCGTATCGGAGGTTATGGTTGATTTGATTATAGGCTTCGTTCCATGTCGCAGTATTTATTTTCCCATCAATGTATTTATATCTTGACGATGAATGGTTCAGGTCAAGATCTTTTTTGTCCGGGAGGTCAAAGTAAATATCTTTCAAAGTCTGTAGGTTGAAATCCTTTTCATTGCCGTCGTATTCGAACAGGAAAAGCTCGCCATAAACAACGTAGTTGCCTCCTTGGAATTGGTCGAAAAAAGTACCCAATTTTTCTGATTTGTCTTGCACGGAACTTTTTAATATTTTGATGTTAGCCATGTAATAATTGATCCTTTTTAGGATACGCACTGTTTATAATTATTTCACCAGATTCTTTTTTAAAGAACCACATTTCTATTTCTATTCCTTCCGAAGTTGTGCCGATTAACCCACCGGTGTAAAATTTGTTCGGATTCCTATAAGCCTCATTGATTTTTTTTAAAACAGTAATTCTATCCCAGTGATCCGGGAAGAATGTTGATTCCTTCTCGAGGCCTTCATAAATATATTTTGCGTGGTATATACCAAATTTGTCTGGAGGAATGATTATTTCCTGTATTCTTTCAGGGTAGCTTCTTGCGTGATGAAAACCTAGGAGTTTTTGCCTTCCTTTTTTTGTTCTGATCTCTCCTAGAAAATAATGTTTCAGATTTTGGCGTGGCATTATTTCCGGTGCAATTTCCTTTACCTCACCGTATATAGCGCTGAGAGGAATATTTTCTGAGTGCCATAACGATGTTGTTGCTGGGGTTGCAGCTTTTTCTATATTCGGCTTTGCCAACACCTGTTTATAGCGGTCCATTATGAGTTCTGGGTTATTTTTAAAAAAGTCAGCTGCCTCTTGTGCGACTTTAACCCCGTCATCAACTGTGAGTTTGCCAAAGCCGGCAACTTCAAGAGCATATTGCTGAGCAAGAGGGGCTCCCTTTTCCACCGCATTGCTTATTCGTTCAGCAACGGCGCGACTGGTTTTAGTAGCAAATCCGTTCAAAGTATGCAATGCCAACGTATCAAAAATCATGGTAGCACCAAGCTCAGTGCCGTTTTCAACAATCTCTTGCCACGACATGGCTTTTATTTTTTCATACGTTTCTTTTGCGCAATGGCTAATTGCATCTTTCTGGGCCTGTGTGTGCAAACAGTGTTCTTGAGCAAACTCTGGGATTGCATCATAATTTTTTGAAATAGCTGCTGTCAGTACTGCGTTCTGGCGCGCATCTTCTTGGCCGATTGCATCAAAAAATGATAAGCCCAGCTGCAACGCCCCGGTAGCCATTTCTTGCCAGTGTTCAAGACTGAGGGTGTTTTTAGCTGCTTTTAGTACCCCTTTTCCAGCTCTGGAAGAAAAGTCATAAAAAATGTCTAAGCCTTTTGCTACGAGTTGAGTGAGTGCATGAGAAAAATCTGCAAGCTGAAAAGCAATTGATGCGCATTGTTCAGTTTTTGCTTGTGCAGCAAGGTGGTGTACTGCCGGGGCTATGATTTCTACGTGATAGTTTTTGTCAAAGTTATGTTCAAGTTCAAACATGGCATTGCGCGTCTGACATAGTTCTTTGTGAAGTTGACAGTCAAGCGCCGTGCCATAGGTTTGTTTGAATACCGCTGCGTATTTGTCATTGGCTTTTGTGCTGGGTACTTGTGATGAGTAATCAAAACGTTCTTCTGGCCTGTTGTGTGTTTGGCGCAATGCATTAGTTCGATCTATCAATCGATTTTTAATAAAATCTTCGGGTTGAAGATGAATTCGTTCGATCCAGTTTTGAGTGAGTGCTTCAAGTTCATTTTGGTTATCAACATTCAAATAATATTTTTTTATCTGGGCTGGTCTCTGTTGTTGTGTGGCCTGCAAATTGTTGCGAATGTTGTTTGCTTCGGTATTTACAAAATCATGAAAGCCAGATTTTTCTGACCAAAAAGAAAAGCTATATTTAAAGCCTTCAACGTGTGCAGTTCTTTTTCTGAATTTTTTGTCGTTATTAATTTTTTCTTGCAATGACAACATGAATTCATTGTAGCACGGCAAAGAGCGCGCATAAGCGCGAAAGGCAGAAAATGCATAGAGCTTATAATCATTGAGAATATCTTTTTTGTTTGGTTCGTTTTGAAATGCCTGTTCAAAGTCAGTCGGAGACATGTGTGCAAGATTGATGCGGGCGATAATGTTTTGGTTTGTAGGTAGGTTCTGCCAGAGAGAAGGTTCGGTTGACCCAGTTCTTATTCCGTAAGTATTTTTCTTTTCTGGGTAGGTAAAGTGTAGTTCTGGCAAATTTGTTGCAGGGGTGCCAAATAAGTATGGAACGGAAAAGCTGATGATCAGAAAAACAAAAGGCGATCTTTTGCGAATAAAAGAAATCATAAATTACTACTTTTGGTTTGAAGGAAGTACCCGTTGATTGAAATTCTGTTGGACACTATAGACAGGTGTGCTGATGTTGTCTAGAGAAAAGAATTATTTAAATTTAGTGGTAAAGACTATTATTTTCTTCATTGTTGCCATTTCGAAAAACTTGTATAGCCTTGCGAGAATTATTTTTCAGAATGACGCGTTAAAACAGCAAGAATAAAAGGAGTTTGCATCATGTTGTTATCACGTAAATCACAATTTTTCATAGCCGCTGTGAGTATCATCGGTACTTTTAATATCCAAAATATTTATTCAATGCAGCAGCCAGAGATTAATAACTCTGAGCAGCCTAAGATGCCAAGGCAAGTTTCTGATCAAAAGAAACAGGCTGAAAGGCGTAATTCGAGACCGTCACTTTCTGAGAGTACTAGTCAGCAGGAGAGTTCTTCTAGATTGAGGCGGCGGGCTGAGCGTCGCAGTGCAAAGCAAAAACTGGCTTCTGAGAACACTGAGCAAGGGGGAGACTTAGAAAGTTTGAGGCAACAAGCGTCAGGGCTAACATTAGCTTCTCATGCGGAGCAATGGGCTGAAAGCGGTAGCTCTGTGCCAAAGCCAGCTCCTGAAAACACCAGTCAGCAGACTGAAGCTAAGGGCTCTGGGCAAAGTCGAGCTTCTGTCCAATCGCCACAAGAAGGAAGTTCTAGTAGCTCTACTCAACAATCAAGTACAAAAAGTGGATCAAAACCTGTTCGTGCGAATGCAGATAACACGGTGATGAACGTAAAAGAATATGCCGAATATGCTCAAAAAGCCTCAAACAATGCTGTGCAGACAGCAAATAGGGCGCATATGGCGTCTGAGAATGCTTTACGTATTGCTTGTGATGCAAAAAAAGAGGCCGAGAAAGCGAAAGACTATTCAAAAAGAGCAGTAATTCGTGTAGATAAATTAATTGAAGATGCTGATACTCTTGAGCAAGAGCTAGCTACCATGCGACAATCTTCTCAAGATGTCCAGAGTGGTTTACAACAGTCTATGCAAGATGCTCAGAATGGTATACAGCAATTTGTTCAAGATACTCAGGGTGGTTTGCAACAGTCTGCTCAGGAAATTCAAGAAAGATTTGACGAATTTAATGCAAGGGTAACGGAGGCTGCGCAGGAAATTTACGAGCAAGTACGCGATGATGCCGAACGAAAAAGCCAAAACAACGTTGAAGAAAAAATTCGTATTGCTCAAGCAAAAATTGATGAAATGGAGCGCCGGGGTATTTTTGATCAAGAAGCAAAATTGCATGCGCAGGCAACCGTTGATGCTGAAAAAGTAAAATGGGACAGCATAAAAGAAATGCTTCAAGATACTGTATTTATTGCAAAAATTGTTGGTGGGGTGACCCTGACTGTGCTTGGTTTTTATATCATAAAATATGGTGTACCGTTTGTTTTGGATTATTTTTCAAAGCCGCGTGTGATCAGTGAGACTTCAGAAGCTGGTTGGTTTGGACAAAGAAGGGTGGTTGAAGATCTTGATATCAATGATCTCTTATTTACTCCTGTTGTTCAGGAGCAGCTTTATGATCTTGTTTTACGTATAGATTCTGCAAAAATGTTTCATGAAAATTTTCCAAACGTTTTGCTTTATGGTCCTTCAGGTACTGGCAAAACAGCTTTTGTAAGAGCACTAGCGCATCATTTAAAGCTCGGTTATGCTTTCACATCAGGTTCTGAGTTTGCAAAAATTACTGATCTTAATACAGCTAATGATGAGCTTCGTAAATTCATTCGATGGGCTGATGATCACGAAGAAGGGTTTATTGTTTTTATTGATGAAGCTGATTCATTGTTTGCCAACCGTAAACTTTTAACAACGTCAAAGTTAACGCAAGATTTTATTAATACGTTTTTGGCACTTGTTCAAGATGGTGCGCAGAAAAATATCATGTTTATTTTTGCCACCAACCACCCGTTTAAACTGGACGATGCAATTATTAGTCGTGTTGGTGTTTCTATTGAAATTGAACTGCCAGGCGTTGCGGAGCGGGTGTTGATTCTCGCGATGTATCTTGAAAAATTTGCACAAAAAACTGTTCATATACTGCCAGAAGTTATGGATAAGCTTGCTGAGTATGCTGAAAAGTTAGAAGGCTTTTCGCCGCGTACCATGAAATGTATTTCCGAAGAAATGATTGTTGTTGCTCGACGGCAAAATGGTCAGCTTACTGATGATATTGTTCATGCTATAATTGACAAATCAAAGCGTAGCCAGCAACAAATACAGCAATGGGAAAAAGAACGTGATGCATGGGTTGGTTTGCAATTTTCTGGGGTGGCTGCATGAAGAACAGGCTTGGTATGGTGTCCAGAATAGTAGTGTTTGTTGGTGGGGTATGGTGGTTGCCATTTCTCCAGCCCTTAACGCAAGCTTGCGATAGTGAATTGACTACTGCTGTTGAAGATATAGGCCAAGCTTTTGAAGAAGATTTTTTGGGGGCTTTGTCGCAAGACGATTCAATTAAAAAAATAAAAAAAATGATTCCACAGAATAATCAACAGAGCAATGGTGATCAGGTGTTAAGGTTGACGATCAATGACTTATTGCGGAGTCAGCGGTCAATTCTTGAAAAGCTTGATCATGAAAAAAAGAGTGGGGAAGAGAAGGTAGGTTTTCGTATAAAGAGAAAATTTTCTGGAGTAGTTATTATTGTTTGTCTTATTTTGAGCATTTATGTTATTTGGAAAGTTGACTTTCTTCAAAAATTGAGAAGTTGGTTGCCTGCGTGGGGGAATCATGAGAATGATTCAGGGGAAAACAACCAGGACAAGGAATCGGAGTGTTGTGATAGCAGTAGAACCAAAGCCCCAAATTACAATATATCAGCCGATGATTTGCACGGAGAATCTCAATATTGTCCAGGTCATGTTTTGAAAGGTAGTGGTGCAAGACATGCTTCAAGCCGAGGCAATTTGTATGAAGAAGCTCAGCCTAGTGCAGGTAATGCTCTGGAAAATGAGAAAGACGCAGATATTTTTGGCAAAGACGTACCTATTAATAGTCAAAGATCTCGACCTCGTTCAAACAATGGAATAGGAAGAGGTGGAAGAACGAGATTTTCAAGTAAAAACACTTCAAGTAATAATCTGAATGAAGAGTTTCTGTTTAGCTCAGGTAATGGTGTAGAAAGTTGGGAAGATGGAGATATTTTCGGCAAAGACGTACCTCTTGATAGTCAAAAATCTCAATCTCGTTCCAACAATGGAACAGGAAGCGACGAAAAAGCAAGAGTTTCAGGTAAAAACACTTCAAACAACAATCTGGATGAAGAGTTTCTGTTTAGCTCAGGTAATGGTGTAGAAATTTTAGAAGCGGCAGATATTTTTGGTAAAGACGTATCTCTTAATAGTCAAAAATCTCAATCTTGTTCAGGCAATGCTTGGAAAAATAGTGAAGTCGCATGTGGTTCCATTCAAGGCGATTTGCACGAAGTAGATCAGTCTCCTGTAGATATTTTTAGCAAAATTAGATTGCGGAAAAATATTGACTTAGTCCTAGTAAAATCTCTACAGGAACGCCTTGATTATGCTTGTAATATTGGACTTCTTGAGCTAAGTCAGATGGCTTTAGCCGAGTACCCAAATGAATGAGCCCACATTGGACCTGAAGGTGGCGATCAAGGCGGTTTGGTAGTTGCGAGTGGCACGCCAGAAGCGGTGTGCAAGGTTAAAAGCAGCTTAACCGGGCAGTATCTTAAAAAATAAGTAAAAAAAGCCCACCTTCTAAAAAGTGGGCTTTTTTTACTTATTTTTTACACAAAACAGAAATTAAGTTTTTCTTGTAACAATACTTAATTTATAAACTTTTCTTAATATATTGTTTCTCTTTGGCATTTAATGCAACGCTTGTACCAGGACGGGAATTATTTTTCTAAGCACTGGGAAGGGGCTTGCATCATGTCGTTATCGCAAAAAAAACAATTTTTTATATTTTTTGTCAGTTTACTTGTTATTCAAAACTTATATTCAGCGCAGCAAGCAAAGACGGGTGGCACGTCGTCGTCGTCAAGTTCTAGTAGTTCAGCGCAAAGCCCAGCGCTCACAGAGCTTGCCCGCATTCAAGATGTTTATGTGCGTTCTTTACGAAGCTTGAGCAGAGAAGTTAACTCGGTCAAAGATCACGCGCAAGATTCGTTATGTCTCTTGAATCAAAGTTTTTCATTAGCGCACTCATCAAATAATACAGCTCTTGATGCTCATGCATCTGCTACACAAACGCAAGAACAGCTACAGGGATTGTTGGCATCTATGAACACGCTGGGCCAAGAGCTTACTGCTGCTCAGCAAGCTGCGCACGCCGTGCAAGAGCAGATCAATACTTTTGATGCAACGGTAGAGCAGGCAGCACAGGGGATTTATGATCAGGTTCGCCAAGATGCTGAAAAAAAATATCAAGATACTGTGGCAGACAAAGTTCATGTTGCTCGTGAAAAAATTCGTGAAAAGCAGCGACGTGGTATTTTTAAAGAGAGCGAAAAAATGCGCGCTCAAGCAACGGTTGATGCTGAGAAGGTAAAATGGGCAAGTATAAAAGACATGATGCATGACCCCAAATTAATCGCAAAAATTGTTGGTGGGTTGACGCTCTTTACCTTGGGTTTTTTTGTTATTAAATATGGCATACCTGCTCTTATTGATTATTTTTCAAAACCGCGCGTTATCAGCGAGACATCGGAAACTGGGTGGTTTGTAAGCAGTGAACCGTTGGATGATTGCGATCTGAGCGATCTTTTGTTTACGCCAGGGGTTCAAGAGCAGCTGTATGATCTTATTTTACGCGTAGATTCGGCGCGATCATTTCATGAAAATTTCCCCAACGTTTTGCTGTATGGTCTTCCTGGCACCGGCAAGACCGCCTTTGTAAGGGCTTTGGCGCATCATTTAAAGCTTGGTTATGCATTTACGTCTGGTTCTGAGTTTGCAAAAATTACCGACTTGAGCACGGCCAACGATGAGTTGCGTAAGTTTATTCAATGGGCAGACGACCACGAAGAAGGCTTTATTGTTTTTATTGATGAAGCTGATTCATTGTTTGCCAACCGTAAACTTTTAACAACGTCAAAGTTAACGCAAGATTTTATTAATACGTTTTTGGCGCTGGTGCAAGATGGTGCGCAGAAAAATATTATGTTTATTTTTGCTACCAACCATCCGTTCAAACTGGACGATGCCATTATTGATCGTATTGGTATTTCTATTGAAATTGAGCTGCCGGGTGCGCCGGAGCGGGCACTTATGTTGGCGATGTATCTTGAAAAATTTGCACAAGCAAATAAGGATGCGGTCGTTGATATTCAGCCAGAAGTCAGAAGCAAATTTGCTGAGTATGCTCAATTAATGGATGGCTTTTCGCCGCGTACTATAAAATTTATTGCCGAAGAAATGATTGTTGTTGCTCGACGACACAATGGAAAACTTATCAACGATATAGTGTGTGCCATAATCGAAAGAGCGCAGCAGAGTCAGCAGCAGGTGCAGGAATGGGAAAAACAACGTGAAGTTTGGATTAATGCGCAGGCGGCATAACATGTTTCTTTTATTGATTGTGCTGTGGTTGATGCCTGTTGCGCAACCGCTAGAAACGGGTGCCGCGGAGCCGGTTGCTGCCGCTGCCACTTCTTTGTGCCAAGAAGATTTACATGAATTACTTAACAACGTGATTGTTCAGTGCGGCCAGCAAGGCGGCTCTACGGTTGCTTTAATAACAACTATGAACAAATTGTTGGAGCAACAAAGATTGCTTGTTCAGCAATTTGAGGAAAAAGAACCTGAAGAAAAAGAAGCGGTTCGGATTAAGGTTAGGCTTCTTGATATTGTTATTATTCTTGGCGTAGCGTTGGGCATTTATTATTTTTGGGAATACAAGTGGTACCAGCCGCTGTTGGATTTTTTTAATGAAGTGCACGAGTGGCTTACTGAGTTGTGGGAAAAGTTATGGAATATGTTGCCACGTTGGAGCGAGCCAATGTCGCCGTCAGAAACCCCTAAAGATTCCTCAAAGCCTCCCGGCAAAAAGCCAGATAAACTACATGTCCCGCCCACTGAAAGCCCAGAAGATGCCGATGTGTCGTCGGTAGATGACCTGGCACAAGATAATATGAACGCTCACGATGTAAAAAAAGATAAACAAGAGAAAGAAAACAATAAGCACAACGCCCATGGGCACCATGAACATGGTGGTGGTCTGGGCTTTGGCGACCTGCTGTCTGGTTTTGCTGGCAGTGGCACGTTAGCATGCTCGCTTGATTCTTTAATGCAGGCGTGTGCCAGAAACAATGTTGAACAAGAACTTTTGCTTGAGTTTTTCAAAACAGTAGAACCAGTAGCTGAGCTTGGTCAACATGGTAGCAATGTGCCAAATAACGCCACAAGAGTTACGCGAGCGACCCGTTCTGCGCAGCAGGTTTTATCAAGCGAAGATGCTTTGTATAAAGCCTGTGAGTCTAACATTGCTGGAGAGCCTCATGTGAATGTTGGGATCAGTTTGGTGCTCAATTTTATAGAATATACTGAGCTTGACAAACGCCTGATACGCTTGGTTAAAAGACAGCTTGGGCAGGCAGAAGGCCGGGGTATTGATATCTTTGAGATTACGCAAGAAAAGTTAGATCGGCAAAGAAATCCCCACTATCAACGGTCAGAGATTGATTGTCCGTATGTTTTGTATGATTTGGTTGAAGAACAGCTTGACGAAGCCCGCGAGATGGGTATTGAGTTTGAGCGTGACTAGATCTGTCTTCAAATTATTATTATGATTTTTGTATCTTTTTTGTGCACAATTGCACGTTGTTGCATTTATCTGCTTGCTTGTTATAATGCATGTCACAAAAGCATTATTTGATATTTTGCAGATAAAAAAATTAGTCAATGAAGGGTGTTGTGTATGAGCAGACGTTGGTCGATTGTTTATCTTATTTTTCCAGTTTTTGTTTGTTTATTTTATAGTGAAAGACTTGTTGGTGCTGGATCGGCACCGGCGCCAGATCGAACTGACCGAGATTATTATCCAGAAATGATGTTGCGTGGCGGTTATGGGGCGTATATGGACAAATCAACAGGAGCTGTTTTGGGTAAAGTAAAACAAGACGAAGTCCTTGAGAGAAAAGTTCAAGAGAAAAGAGTCCGATTACAGGCTTTGCAGGCTGAAAAAGTGAATCCGTTGCCAACAACTGATATGGAAAAATTAGATAAAGATATAACACGCCATATTGACTTAATTAAGCGGTTGGAAGATCGTCGCGATCGTCTTTTCTTGTCGAGCACTGCGGGCACGTTGGTGGCGCGGGGTTTTGCTGGTAAAGATGAGTGGGAAATGCTCGATGATACTAAGATTGATAATATAAAAGATGGTTTAGTTCAAGGCTTAACGCTTCGTGCTTCAAAAGCGGTTGGCGATGTTTTGGGCAAGCGCATTGAAGGTTCGTGCGAAGTAGTGCTGGGCGGGGCGTGGGACAAGATGTTTGGCTGGCTTGTGGATGTGTGGGATGGATTTTGCTTATTGCTGTTTCACGAAGATAAAAAACCGTTTATTCCAGAAATGCTTGAAGGCTGGCACGACTTTATTAAAAGCACCTTTAATGACATTGAACGCATGGTTAAAGATGGTTTAAAAGACAGTTTGCGTGGTTATGATATGACGCGTCGCAAATTTGATCTTGATGCAACTGACGATACTGAAAATGGTGGATCTGCTAATGAGACGGCAGAAGGTGTGTGGGTTGAGTTGGTGTTTGGTTATGCCGAGCAGTTTGAGCGCATTGCCGACGAACTTGCACGACGCTGCGAATATTACGAAGATGATTCACTTGAGGCTTTTTATGCACGGCAAATTATCAAGCGCCTGGTTGACTTTAAAGATCTCTTGTTGGCCTCAAAGTCATTGAACGATCTTGATGCTCAGCTGCATTCAAATAAAGCAATTATTACCGCGACAAAAACAAACTTAGAAAACCTGTTTAAGCGCTTAGTGGTTAAAGTAACGCCACGAACCTATTCGCTAAAAAAGGGAAGCGATTCGTTGGGCGATTCAACCTTTGGTCGTGACAAAAGTAGTGATAATCCCTACCGTCGGGGTGCTATGAATGATGATATGTATCCGGCAGGTATGTGGTAAAAGTAGCTATGACATATTTTAGAATTTTTATG
Source organism: Candidatus Babeliales bacterium (assembly GCA_019749895.1). Taxonomy (NCBI): domain Bacteria; class Candidatus Babeliae; order Candidatus Babeliales; species Candidatus Babeliales bacterium. Next base: position 44,720 of record JAIEPG010000003.1, read on the forward strand.
CTGAGCATGGTAACCGCGTTGTGCGTGGGCAATGCTCAGCCTGCAACAACGTTTGTTCCAGCTTTGAGCACGTGCATCGAGTTGCCGCGCATGCGTCTCAGTTCTATTAAACGCAAGCAGGAGCTTTTTGCCAAGCGTATTGAACGTACCAAAAAACGTGGCCGTGTGGCAAGCTTTGCTGGTGGTGCTGTTGTGGCAGCTAGCACGTTGTATCTTGGCTACGAATTGTGGTGTTATTTTGTACCAGAAAAAGAAGTAGCACATGACCAAGATGTAAAAAATCCTGCACAGTCTGCTGCTGAAAAGTCAGAATATGAGCGGTTGAAGCAAGAGCGTTTGCGTGAATGGGAAGAGCGGCGTAGCTTTCTTGGTCGCGTAAAACATTCGGTAAAAGATGGTGCTAGCTTTGCTTTTTATTCTTTTATTGTTGGCATGATTTGGCATATGTTTAACAATGCCCAAGAGTTTTCACTAGCAAATCTTAAGCAGTTTTTTCAAGAAGACGAAGTGTGGTTTTTTAAAGGTATTGATCGTGATATTGTGGCTAATATTGAGCGACTTGGTTTGTCGTTGTCGCGCTTTATGAATGATATGAACGCATGGTTTAAAGATCAAGCTGATGATCAAGAAACGTTTAAGCCTTATTTTTGTCACGATGTAACTACCGATTTTGCAGCATTAATTGATGAAATAGAAAACCTGCTAGCGTTGGTGTGTGTAAGCGCACAGGAGCGTTTGGAGCACGGGGATGATCTTGGTATTGTGCTCGATCAACAAAATAGTGCGTTGGTTGATTGTGTTGAAATATTTGCACAATTTATTGAGCAATTGTTAAACGATCCGGTTCAAGATTTTCAGGCACAGCGACGTCGCATGCATCTTGTGTTGCAGCAGTGCTCGGTGGGAATTATTGATAGTTTACGCGTTTATAGTCGGTTATTATATGCTGAGCAATAAAAAAGTATGCTTGCTCGTTGTGCTTGTTTTTTCTTGGTTGGCTGTTCGAGTTGATGCGCACGATGTTGCTGTGCATGCAACAACAGAAGCAGAAGGGCCAAAAATTATAGAACAACAAGCGTTCTTTAAAGAGCTGGGTAACTTGTTGCAAGACCAAGAGTTTAGCGCGTTGATGCAAGCAGAAAAGCGTGGCGTTCGTTTTGAAGAAGACGAAGATGGTCAGCTGCCGCCAAAGCGACCCGTTGGCTTTTGTGAAGGTTATATCGAAAAATATTATCCCAAAGTTTTTGTTATTCGCGATCGCTTTTTTTTGATGATGAAGCCTGAGCAAATTACGCAGGCACTGCGTGACATTGTTGATGTTTTTACTGAGCGGCCGTGGTTTTATTTTGTTGATGATCAGACGAAATTTAATTTGGTTTTGTATTGGGAGCACATTGTAGATCAATGCGCTTTTATTAATCAATTTTTGAAGCGCAGTCGTGTTGATATAGATTCTGGCGAAGTGTTTTTTCTTGAAGATGATTATGAGTTTTACAGTAGCACCTCGCCGTTTGCTCATCGCAACATGCGTCCACTGGCTGACAGTATTAAAAAAATTGATGAAACCGTGATGGCCGATTTTTATGCGCTTTGCTTTGATTATTTGATCAAGTTGTTTAACGAGGGCATTCTGCTTAAAGATTTAAGAACGGTTGAGCGTTATTACCGCGAGCTTGAATTTGTGATCGACAAGCTGCGTGCCAGCGTGTACGAAGTTGATTATCAAGAGGCCATGCGGACCGGCAAAGAGCTTATATGCTTGCTCAAAAAAAAGTTGGGGCGCGATGATTTACAATTTATTGAAGATTCGTATGGCGATGATGATGAAGCCAAGCGCATAGCGTACGAAGCGCACTTTTTGGGAGCATGATGAGTACAATACAGCGCTTTTTGGCTTGCAGCCTTTTTTTATGTGTTGGTGGGCTTTTAGCACCAACTACCCCTTCATTTGATCAGCAATTTTTAGAAAGCTTTATTAAAAATTATGAGTTCAGCCCCGAGGGGCGCTATGTGCACGAATACCACCCGTTTTTGCTCAGCTACACGTCTCAGAGCTTTGACCAGCTTGAAGCACGTTTGCGTGATGAAGGCTTTAATTTGGTGGGGCGTAATGTTATTTTGGGTTACGAAGAAAATGCGGTGCCCAATTATTATACCGACTATCGCCAAGCAAAAATTAGCGATGAAGCCAGCTTGAAAAATAAGGCGGGGTGGTCGCTGCGTTTGCATAATCGCTTTGGTTTTATGACCGGTTTTTTGTTCAAAGATTTGTATAAAATAACTGATGATTGGCAGTCGGTTTATACCCACATCAATGCAGAAAATATAGCAATCTTTGATGATCGTGCCGGTATTTTTCAGGAGCATGCGTTTGGTGATGCGCTGGGGTTAATTGAAAATGCACAAAAAAAAGTTATGGACTGCGTGTTGCGTCAAGACCCGCACGGTACGTTTGAATGGCTGATCAGGTTTTGGGAAAAACTGTATCAGTCTGCCTTCCGTGTGGGTAATAAGCAGGTTGCCGGTACGCAAGATATCTTCTTTTCTATTGAGGCCGCGCGCCACGTTATTCGTTCTGGGCTGCCGCTTTTCAAGTTTTTTATCGGGCCTGACCTGACGTATCCAATCGAAATTTTTACTAAACAAGAGAAAGAAGTAACGCGCAACGCGCAGGCGTTTGTAAAGTCGTTTGCCAAGACATTAAAGCCGGTTGATTATAAAAAGACTGCCTATGTTTTTTGCAGTTTTGTTGACGGTGTGGGTAAAAGTACCATGCTGGGTAATATTAAAAACTGGATGCGCTTTGGCGACCATGTTGACCAATTTGGCCATGTTGATAACTCGTCGTCGCAGTTGGCCGAAGTATTTCAGTTCAAAGATAATATTTACATTGCCGACCTGCCGGCACAAATGAGCCATTTTACCTACAAGCCAGATGGCTTGGTTTATGTTGATGCGCAGACCGAATATTCTGTTGATGATTTTAAAAAGCTGCAGGAATTTGTTAAAGAGCATGCACAATCGTTGGAAAAAGCCTACGAAGAAAAGTTTGCGTATGTTTACAACATGATAAAAAAGAATGGTTTTTTTGATAAGCGCATTTACGATCCCGCATTGCCAGATTTGTCGTTTATTCGTAATTTGTTTTTGCTCAAAAAAATTGATACTAACAATTGGATTCCTTTTGAACACAACGGTACGCACTATTTGTTTAATCGCGACAATCCGCTCGAGATTCGTTTTTTTACCACGCTTGCAACGGTAAAGTCTGAAGGACTAAAAAATATTGAATCTGAGCAGATGATGTTTTTTGAAGGTATTCGTTTTCCATTGCCGTACAATTACTTTCTTGATGATCTGGTCAACAAACTTAAAGAGGGTGGGGTAGAAAATGTAGTCTTTATAGACTTTATGAGTATGTACCCGCGTTCTTCGCGAGAAAACATTCGTATCAATTATCTCATTCAGCAAATGGCCTTGCTTGATAGTCATTTTGATGTGGCGCACAGTTTATATAAAGATTTTATTAGCGGCGGCGAGTTGCTACACTGCATGCTTAAAAAAGAGACGGCAGCACGTGTTCGCTTGGCGCTTAAGCTAGAATCACTCATTCGGCTGGTGCTGTGCAAAATGATTGTTGAGCGCAAAGAGGGCGATTTAAAAGGGATAGATTTGCAAACGCTGACACCGTTGTTGCATGAGCATGTGCTAGCTGCGGCAAGCAGCACAGGTAGCTACCTCAACCCACATTTGCACAACAAGATGGCGCACGAAGTGGCAAGTCTTGAACAGGTTTATGGTCTTTCAAAGTCGTATCTCAATGTTCAGAAATTTTCTTTCAACAGAGTTTGGAAATTTTCACAATTGCTCGAAGAATATTTTACGCACCATCTGCGCCACGACACGGTTAATCGCTTGTGGAAAAACCCTGGCCATGTGCTGCCAGACAAGCGTATGGTTGGTGTTGAGGGTGCGTTGAGTTTAAACTTGCCCACTAATCGCGATCGCATGGCGCGCTTGCTCTTCCAGTTTTCTGCGCAATGCAAAAGTGAGCATTTGCTGGCACCAATGGTGCGTTCACTGCGTGCTTCTTGGTACGCCTCGCTGTGTAACTTGATCTTTACCAAGGCCGACAGTCAGCGCGAGCTGATGCTGCCGCAAGAGGAATTTTTTGGTGTGCCGCTCTTTGTGCAGAGCTACGACGCGCAAACGTTTCACGTGGTGCAGCCGCTTTTTGAGCGTTGGCAACAAAAAACAGTGGACCAGGCTGTGCGCATGGCGGCCTTTTTGTTTAACGTTCCGGTGCGTTCTGAGTATGCCACGCTTGATGGTAAGCCGTATCGCATGAATTGGCTAAGTACCGCCACCAACAATGGTATTTTTGCTTTTACGTGTGACATTGCAAAAAGCAAGAGTCCCCATGGCTACGTACCAATTGTGACGCGCTTTGTACAAAAGTATCAAAACGATCACGATGCTGGCACGGTAATGCCAACCGTTAAATTGCAAGAATGCTTAAAAGAAAGTGCTTACTGGCAGATGGACCGTGAAAATTATGAACGACAAGCTAAGCGGCTTGGCGTGTTTCCTTTTGAAGTAGTAAAGACGGTGTTTGATGAAGAGGGTGCTTACCGGCAGCGTGATCATTGGCGCGGGCGAATGCGCAAAATTTATGCCGCAAGTCCAAAACAGAAGCGTGGGATTCAGCGTGCGCTGATTATGTTGGCAACACTTGAAATGGTCTTAAAAGATCCAGAAGCTGATGTGGTGGTGCGTGATAATAATCGTGAAGATTTTAGTGCTGCGTTGTGGCTGCTTGAAAAGGTTACCTTGCCCAAGCTGGGTATTTTCTTGAAAGAGGATTTGTTTAGCGACTACGACAAAATTGAGCCGTATCCGTCGTGGGAGTTTTGGGATGAGGTTGAGTTTTAGATTTTGTGCGCAGAAATGAAAGAAAGGACCGATGAGCGGCCCTTTCTTTCATTTCTGTATCAAATTGTTTGGTAATAAACTTACAATATCGCGCAATTGTCTTGTACCGCTCTGGCTGCTCTTTGCGTGCGAGCAGTTATGCGAGGAACTACTTTGTAAATCTCATAAAGTATCATACAAAAATTACCTATCACGAAAAGCATCTTTATGCCCTGGAATAGTGGGCTGCGGACAGCCACATAAGCTCCCTCACTAAAGTCCTGATCATCAGGTTCTAGTTGCTTAAATTCTGTGGCGGCAGGTTCTAAAAGATTTACCAAAAATGGTATGAGTACTTGCAGTACTAGTACTTCTCGAGTGGTCATTTCGCGATACGGCAATTGTGCATGCCAGGTATCAAAAATACGTCGTATGTTGTTTTCAAATTCTTCTTGCGTTTGGGTAGCAGCAGATTGTGTAATATGAGGTGCCTGGAGCAAATCAATCAATTTTTTTATGATTGTACTCAGGCCGACATGCTTAAGTTCTTCGTAATTTTGTGATGCTTCAAGTGTATCAATGCGTTGTCCAAGTCGTTCAATATTGTCAATATCTTGAATGTTGCTGTTGTAAAGTATGTTTCGAATGAGTTGAATTTTTTCTTCAACAGACATTATGCGATTAGTTTGAGCAATGCGGAGATCTTCTATCGGGCTTGTTGCCGCAGCGTAAACGTTATTGCTCACTAAACTTGTGACTAAGATTGTGCTCAAAAGAGCTGTACGTAAAAATTTCATAATAAACCTTTCTATCTTCGTGCGCGGTTGCATAGTTGGTAAATTACTAACAATGCAAAGGAAATCGGTAGTAAATAGGTTGCTAGCGGGGTAATGAATTGATAGCCTTCATATGCGTTTATAAAATCCATTTCAAGCTCGCTGCATGTTTGCGTAGTGTTTATTCCCAAAAGTAGTTGAGAAATTATTTCAGAAAAAACTCCAGCGGTTGGTACTGTTTGCAACTGTGGGTGTGAAAATATTGTATCGGTTTCTTGGCAGAGTTCAGAACCAAGCCTTGCTGTGCTGTTCATGGAGTTGGATAATACGATTTGAGCAAGTTTTAAGCTTGTAAAAAAAATAGCCATTTTGTAACGGTTTAACTGTGCATCAGATTCAGTATCAACGAGATGGTGCCTTGCGTCTGGTTCTGGGTTGTTTGCCGCAGCGTAAACGTTATTACTTGCTAAACTTGTGGCCAAGATTGTGCTCAAAAGAGCTGTGCGTAAAAATTTCATAGTAACCTCCATGAAATATAACCTCATTTTATTTCTAAATATCTATTACAATTAGTATATTTTTTATAAGTTGATTTGTCAAAAGACCCCCTAAAAACCAGCGTTTTAAGCAAAAAGTGGGTTTTTTTAAGTGTTATCGGCATAGTAAAAAGAGCCCCAACTGTTGGGGCTCTTTTTACGTGAGATCGTGAAATGATGTTGTTTTTATTGGGATGAGGCGGCTATTGATGGGCCTGATGATGCGGGCAATGTATCAATAGCGCTGGTAAGTTTTTGTGCTTCAGGGTCAGAAGGATAACCAATTAAAGCATTTCTTATGGCCGTTAATTGGTTAAGTTTGTAGAATTCTTTGATATACATTTCTACCAATGTTGCACACTTTCTTGCGAAGGGTTTTAGCCTGTCAGGTGCTGTAGCAATTCTTGTAACAATATCTTTTAATCGATCTTCATCCTGGCCGCTTGCAGGTATGACATTGAGGTAAATAAAATCGGCAATCAATTCGTAGTCCGCAGGAACAGAGAAGTCGGCGAGGTTGTATTTCTCTGCTTCGATAACTAATTTGCAAAAGTTTGTTATTGGAATGAGTCCCTCAGAGTTGATTTGTATGAGGTTGGTTCTGAGTGAATCTGCATCGTGCAAAATATTCTGAACAATAATTGTTGTGTGTTTCATTGCAGTTTCATAACAGTTATCGGCTCCGATAGTTTGAGTTTTTAGAGATTGTAATATGCCAGATGACGACGTTGAAGGGTCTTGTGCTTCTTCGTGACATTTTACAAACCACTTGAGCCAGCCAATAATATCGGTTTTTTTGCAACCAGTTGTTGCTTCTCCAGTTACATTAAAGCTGGCAATGTACGGTGCCCCCCCAGGTCTGAGAGCAGTGCTTTGCTGTGCATCAGGAATAAGTGTTTTTTCGATCCATCCGCGCAAGGCATTAATTGACGCCTTTGTGTTGCTTGCAAAAGATTTTGTTTGCGTAGTCTTAAATTCTTCTTGTTGAAATGTTGTTTGCAATGCTGCGAGTCGTTGTTTTTCAGCTGCATCTTCTTGTGCTTTTGCGATTGCTGCATCTTTTTGTGCTTGGCGTTTGCGTTCTTTGTTTGCTAGTTTCAGCGCCGCTGCCGCTTCTTGTTGTGCGGTTGCATCAGCCAATGCGGCTATTCTATCTTCTTCTTTTTTTCGGTTGAGTTCTTGTTCTTGTGCTTGGTGTTGACGTTCTAGTTCTTCTTGGTGTCGCTTTTGTGCATCGAGATGAATAATTAAAGCTTCTTGTTCAGCTATTTTTTGGCGAGCTTTTTTTTCTCCTGCTTCATAGCGATATGCTGCTTCAAGTAACTTTCTGGCAAGGATTGTTCTGAAAATGTCGCGCTTAATTTGCCAGCCATGATTACCATATTCTGGTTTGTCAAACTTACCTTCATTGGGCTCGCCTTCCACGTTGCTTGTGTCTTGAATATATGCGCGGCAAGCTGCTAGCAAGGCATCTGACCCGCTTTTGCTTCGTTGTATATGCTTGAGGATTTCATAAATAATGTACAGTTCTGTGCGGGCGGGTGTGTCGTTATATTGAGGCTCTTGATCGATGTAGTACATTGCTGCTTTTAGTGCCCACACTAAAAATTGTTCGTGATGTAACCATTCCAAAAATAGTGGATTTTCTGAACCTGCTTTGAGGAGCATGTAAGCGCACAAGAGGCTTCCTCGTTGCAATTTTAGTTGAGCAATAAGTAAGTTGTAGCCGTCTTCAAAAGATTTTGCCGGCTCGTTATTTGGTGGAATTGGTTTAGAAAATAGTACGATACAGAAATCGATGATTTGGCGTATTTTATTGGCATATTTTTGAGGGTTTCTGAGTAACGGCTGGCTGCTGGTTATAAGATCTAACAATTCATATCCAACCATTTCATTGGGCAAGAGCTGTTCAAGTACTATTTCTCCAAGGGGTGGTATTTGTAGTACTAGATTCGCCTGTTGAGCTGTGTGTGTTAGAATGTCAAAGACCGTTTCACTGTGTATATCTATTTGTTGATAGATATTAGAGGTTGTCAGACTATGTAGCAGAGCCATTCTTGCGTTACCCGCATCATATGGCGTAACGATACCAAGTCCAATTTTAGGTGTTCCTATTTCCTTAAACTCTGCATATTTGCCCAACACCGTGTTAATGTACTGAGGTACAAAAACTTTCAAGTTTGCAACGTCTGCTTCTGTTATTTCATTGCTCACAAAATTTTCAAAAGCTTCGTATGTTTCGTCAAATCTTTCTTGATGGTCCAGATCAGTTGCGACAATATCAGAATTTGGATCAAAATATGGATCGACCAAGTGTGCGTATTTATTGAACAAGGCAGGCGCTATAGTGCTTGTTGGGACGAGTATTGTTTCTGATTGTTGGTTTGTTTCTTCAACCGCATCATTCAACAGTTGTCGCAAGGTACCAATGTGATTTCTTGTCCATTCAATTTGCCCATTAAGATCTAAACCGCCAGGCATGGTTTGGGCAAGAGCTTCTGCCAAGTGTTCTGGGGCTGTTTGTGAAGTTCCAGACGTTGAGCTTGATGTGCCCGTGATTGGCAAAGAACCTGATGTTCCAGTGGTTGGAGTCCCCGCCAAACCACTCAGCTGACTGGTCAATTCAACCAGCTTTGCTTTGAGCACATTGAGCGTTGATTGTAAATCATCAAGCGCGGTTGCGCTTGCGTAGTTCGACATAAAAAAACATAAAAAAAGAATGATAGAGAATGAGTGAGAGCGATCTATTTTCATGACGGACTCCTCAAATTCAACAATAAAATACTGTGCGTGTGTTTAAGACTTTTTCTTAAGCGAAATCTCTTTTCTAAACGACCGTATAAAATTCCAGTGAGTACCGTCAAGTTGATACATATCGCGACGATTGTGTGCCAGCCCAAAGAGTGTTTCTTGGTCTGAAAGTGAAAGCTCTGCAAAGGTAAGATCTGTTGCAAAAGGCTGCCAGAGTGTTGTAGTTCCTTGGTCGTGTGCAAAAAATAGTTGACCGCGTTCGTTTAAGCAGTAGATCTGGCCGGCGTTGTTCATAGCGACAAAATCAACAATCGTTTCAATAGTTTCGTTGTTAATGGGTTGCCAAATTTTATCATTCCAATAATACAAGGTATTGTCTTGTCCCAGTGCCCAGCGGTGTCCAGCTTTTTGTGCCGCGAAGAACGTGAGTGGTGTAGTAATGCGCATTGGTCGGTTGAGTTGGCTTGCTATTGCGGTAATTTTTATATTTGGGCGTTGGAAGTAATGGTCAGTATCATCAGCGCCTTGTGCAATACTTGCAACAAAGTCGGTCAGTGATTGGTTAACGCCAGCCCCCCCTGGTGTGCCGTGTGCTTGAGCATTGATTTCAATAATCACATTGCGTACGCCGTCCCAATAAAACGGTTGAAAAAAAGCATGATCATTCCAGCCGATTTTTTCTGCGTACAAAATGGTCGAGTAGTGTGTTGGGAGATTTTGCTCAAAATTGGTAAGTTCAGATGCGTGCGTGTGGCCAATTTTTATGGTCAGGTTGGCAAGGCCCTTGTAGGCGCTGTCAAGGGCAAACGATGTTTGTCCAACATCAAAAGAAAGTTTGATGAAGGCAGATGTTTCAATGCCTGCCGCGCGCAATTCGTTGGCGCGTATAAGATATTGTTGGCGGCTGGTGCTGTAGGGCGTTGGTAGTTCGTTTGGTGTGTTTACCAGGCTGTCGCCGCCGATATAAAATGTTTCTTGCTTAAACGTTGCGCGTCGTGCACGGGTTGGTTCGCCAAAAACGTATTCTTCAAGCTCTGTTTGCAGGCAGTTTTCAAGATCATCTGTTTGTTGGTGTGCTAAATAATGAACGTGTTTGTGTGTGGGGTCTAGCTCAATAAAAACAGGTTTGGTGCCATCTGATTTAAACACTTCGGTATTAAGATATGTATGGTGTGTTATAAGCCCTATAATACACCATGATAATAATTGTTTGATCATACTCTTCTCTCCTTTTTTATGATCTTATCTGTTTCGGTTTTTACGATTGCCTTTCTTTGCAAATGAAAATTCGAATTTTTCACCATCTTCATTAGTGCTAACAAATGAACCTGGTCCTGTTACAAGAATGTTCGTTATTGTTCGAAAACCGCAGAGTTTCATGGTAATGATTGGATCTGGAGAAAAAAGAAAAGCCGATTCGTTTTGAGAAGGAAGTCGGCGCCAAACGTCAACAGAGCCATCTTCATATCCAGCAATCAATATTTTTTTATCTGCCGCAATGGCTGTAAGGGAGGTGTATTCTTTCGTAAAAATTGTTTGTTGCAGATCTCCCGTTAACGACCAAATTTTTATTGTGTGTTCACTGCCAGCAGTAAAAATTAAATCGTGAGCCATGCTCACTTCAAGAATATTATGGTGTTCTGTTTCAAATTCAACAGACTCTTCATCCTCATGAGCGTGTTTTTCTGGTGGGCATACGCAGTTGTATGTTTTGAAGACGATCATTCTTGAAGAGTCCCAAGCAAGACTTGGTAAAGGACCTTGGCATCTTAATGGTACATCTTTGAAGTGACACGTTGAAAGACAAAAAAACATAAAAAAAATTGTTAAGCGTGAAACAATTTTCATGATGATAAAACCTTTTTTTGATTAAAACTATGTAATGCTAATGTCTAAACCTTGCAGCTCAATGCTCGTTTTTCCTTGCCATTCATTAGTAACCACGTACGCGGCAACGCTAAACGGCTTGTCGCCAAGTTCGAGCAAAAGCGAATATAAATCGGGGCGGTTGAAAAAGATAATGGGCTTAATCATGCCTTCAGAAAAGATAGAGCATTTTAAATGTTTATCTTTGAGTAGGGTTGGTTCTTTGAGTAGTGTTGCTTGTTTGATTAAAAAAACTGGCTGTGGGTTGGCATTACCAAAAGGCTCGAGCATGCTCAAATCGTCCACAAGTTTTTTTGTTGCTTCGGGCAGCTCAAGCTGTGCGTCAATGACAATTTTTGGTTGCAAATCTTTTGGCGAAACCATGGCGGTAACGCGTTCTTCAAGGCGTGCTTTAAGTTCGGGCAGGTTGTCTTGTGCCAGCGCCAAGCCGGCAGCGCATGAGTGGCCGCCAAATGAGACTAAGAGATCTTTGCTGTCGTGCAGTGCATTGAAAACGTCGAATTCTGGAATAGAGCGGCACGAGCCCTTGAGTAAGCGGTTTTGTTTGTCGTGATGAAACAAAAAAGTGGGTTTGCCGTAATTGTGCATTAGCTTGCCGGCAACCAAACCTATAACACCTGCTGGCCATTTGTCATGTGCAGCAACAATAATATTTTCACGTGCAAGGTCGATTTGCTTTTGTACAATTGCGCCTTCAACATCGCTATAAATACGTTGTTCAACTTTTTTGCGCTCTTCATTCATGCTTTGCAAAATTTCGCCAATGCGCTGTACTTCTGCATAATCTGAGCTGATTAAAAATTTAACTGCTTCGCGGCAGTCGTCCAGCCGGCCCAGCGCGTTAATTTGTGGTGCAACCATAAAACCAATATCCAATGAGCCCAAAACATTTTTGGTGAGCTTGCTGTTGGTGGTCATCACATTCATGGCGGTACTACGCTGTTTGTTAACTTTGCTCAGGCCATAGCGTACCCAGTAACGATTTTCGCCCAGCATGGGTACTACGTCGGCAACCGTGCCCAACATTAAAAGCTCATAAACTTTGTCGGGCAGTGGGAGATTTTTTTGTTCATAAATTAAGCTGATAATTTTGAAAGCAACACCAACGCCAGCCAATGATTTGTACGGGTAGGGGCAGTCAACTTGGTTGGGGTTTACAATTGCTAGTGCTTCTGGCACGTGGTCGTGCGGGCGGTGATGGTCGGTAATAATCAAATCAATGCCAACCTCTTGTGCATCAAGTGCTGGTTGAATTGCCGTGATGCCGTTGTCTACCGTGATAATCAGGCTGTAGCCATTTTCTTTTGCGCGTTTTACAATCTTGCTTGAAAGGCCGTAGCCGTCGCGTTTGCGGTTGGGCAAGAAAAAGTTTATTTGTGCGCCAAGTGGCAACAGGCCAAGCAAAACAAGCGACGAAGACGTTACGCCGTCAACGTCGTAGTCACCAAAAATAAGAATTTTTTCTTTTCTTTCAATAGCTTCTAAAAGACGTTTAGTGGCAGCATGTGCGCCTTTTAAAAGTCCTGAGTGAGGGACATCGCGTTCGTACGAGCTAAAAAGAAATGAACGAATGGCATCGTCGTCGTGGTAGCCGCGTGAGTACAAAACATGCGCCACTGCGCTGCTGATGTTGTGTGTCATGCTGATCTGGCGGATAGCGTCGGCGTCAGATTTTTTCAGTTGCCACAAGTATTTGGTTCCTTGGATTGTTAAGACATCGCTTGCACGCTTTTTGGTGCGTGAGGGGGTTTTTGTGGCAACAGTCTCCATGAGTTCCTTCAAGCTAAATGCTTAACTATTTTCTTTTGTTTTATAGCAGTGTACTGGAATTTGGGAAAAATTGAAGAAAGGCCATCGGTGTTATCCGATGGCCTGATTGTTACTTATTCTTTGTGTGCTGCTTTTTTCATGGTTGGGAAAAGAATAACATCTTTAATTGAGTTGGTGTTGGTGAGCAACATAACCAGTCGGTCAATACCAATACCTACGCCAACTGTTGGTGGTAAGCCGTATTCAAGCGCTCTAATGAAATCGGCATCGTAATGATGTGCTTCATGGTCGCCATCGGTGCGTGCTTGTACTTGTGCTTTAAAACGTTCAGCTTGATCGAATGGATCGTTAAGCTCGGTAAAGCCGTTTGAAAGTTCCATGCTCATGACAAAAAGTTCAAAGCGAGCGGCAATGGTTGGGTCTTGTGGGTCACGCTTTGCCAGTGGCGAAACTTCAAGTGGGTAGCTGATGATAAACGTTGGTTGAACAATTTTTTCTTCAACACACTCTTCAAAGAGCCCAAAAATCTTCATGCCGTAGTTTGGCTTGCCTGGCAACTCAACACCCAACTTTTTAATAGTGTTGTCGATGTTTTCTTCAGTGATTTCGTCTGGCGTAAGCCCACCAATCTCGCAGAGCGAATCTTTGATAGTAAGCCGTCTGAACGGTGCGGTAAAGTCGAGCTGATGACCTTGATAATCAATAGTTAACGAATCAAAGTTTTGCAGTACTGCGTTTTGAATAAGCTTTTCAGTCAGCTCCATGCCGGTGTGATAATCGCCGTGTGCCATATAAAACTCAAGCATGGTAAATTCAGGATTGTGCTTGGTTGAAACGCCTTCGTTGCGGAAATTTCTGTTAATTTCGAACACGCGTTCAAAGCCGCCAATTACCAATTGTTTGAGATACAGCTCGGGTGCAATGCGCAAAAAGAGTTGCATGTCGTACGCGTTGTGGTGCGTGACAAATGGCCGCGCAGCAGCACCACCAGGGATTGGGTGCAGCATGGGCGTTTCGACTTCCATAAAATCATGTTCTTGCAAAAAGTGTCTGATTGACTGAACAATGCCAGAGCGCTTTCTAAATTTTTCGCGACTTTCTGGGTTGCTCATTAAATCAAGATAGCGTTGGCGGTAGCGGTGCTCAACGTCAACAAGGCCGTGGTATTTTTCTGGAAGGGGATGCAGGCACTTGCTCAATAGTTTGAACTTTTCAACACGCATGGTAATTTCACCAGTTTTGGTATTGAAGAGTGTGCCGTGAACCCAGACAATATCCCCAAGATCAATGTCTTTGGTAAAATGTTCAAATGACTGATCGCCAATGACATCTTTTTTTATGTACAGTTGAAGTTGCCCACTGCGGTCTTGCAGGCGTGCAAAAAAAGTTTTTCCATGATCGCGAATAATCATTAAGCGACCGGCAAGAGAAAACTCTTTTGTTTCGTCTTGATGTTGTTGGAAATGTAAATTTGCTTGCTGCGTTGTTGCGCTGACGGGCTCAAAACTTGGCCATGGCTCAACGTGAGCAGCGCGCATATGATTGACCTTTTCAACACGGAATTCATGCTCTTTTGGTTCGGCATGTTCATTGTGTGGTGGTGTGGTCAAATTTTTTTCGTCTTTCATGAGCACCCTGACATTTTTAAGGGGTTTGATTATAGCTATTGCCTTAAGTACCGACAATTATACCCTAATTTCCCAAGAATGTCAGATCCTATTTAATGAAGTAGACCATTTCGTTGGTATAGCTCATGAGCAGATCTTCGCGCGCCAATTTCTCTTGATAAAAGCTGTCTTCGCGCCAGGTAGTTAATTCTTGTTCAAGGGCGGCTATTTTTTGTTTCAGGTCGTCAACTTTTGTTTGTTCTTGAGCAATGGTTGCCTTGAGTCTCTTTTGCATTTGTAGGCCGTTGGGGTTGAAAACAAGATAATGCCCCATTCCTATGCCAAGCATAAGTAACAGGGCGCCTTGAATTAGATGTTTTTTTTGCATTTTTATTCCTTTCCAATATCGCGGTGCTCTGTCAGAAAGGTTACATTATTCCATTGTTCTTTTGCCAGTTGTTCTACAAATGCTACCGATCGATGCTTGCCCCCGGTGCATCCAATACCGATGGTGACAAAAAATCGTCCCTCTTCATGATACTTTTTTAAGTGGTAGCTCAAAAAGTCGCGCAGGCGGTCCCAGTAATCAGTAACGGCTGGTTGTTTGAACAAGTAGTTGGTAATTTCTGGTTGCTTGCCGGTAAAGTTTTTGAGCGAGAGAATGTGGTGAGGATTGGGCAAAAATCGTAAGTCGTACAACAAATTTATTTCTTGCGGTACGCCATATTTAAAACCAAACGAAATTAAATTGGCATAAACGTGCCGTTGCTTTTCGCCCGAAAATGACTGACGGATCCAGCGGCGTAGCTCTTGAATATTAAAGTCGTCAGTGTCTAAAAGAATGTCTGCTGTTTCGGCAATTGGTTCAAGAATCTTTTTTTCTTTTTTAATTGCTCGAGTTACGTCAATGCCGTGAGCAAGTGGGTGTTTGCGTCGTGTTTCTTGAAAGCGCTGGAGCAATGTTTGTTCGTTAGCGTTTAAAAAAAGAACTTTTACATTGTTGTTGGTAATTTTTTTCAGCTTTGCAATTTCGTGCGTAAAATCGTGTAAAAACTCTTCGCCGCGGGCGTCTATGCCCAGCGCAATGTTGTGGAAAGGGATTGGCTTTTTTTGTGTGAGTTGTAAAAAAGTAGTGAGTAACGGCAGCGGTAGGTTGTCTACGCAATAAAAATCAAGGTCTTCAAGGGCCTCCATAACACTGGTTTTCCCTGCGCCTGAAAGGCCGGTTACAATGAGAACGTTTTGTCTGAGCTCTACCGGTCTGGTTTGTGTATTCATAAGATTTATCGATATTATAAACGGGTTAGACTTCCGTAATATTTGGTCTAAGCTTACATCAGAATAGCGTAAGATTTTTAGTAAAATTTTGCAAAGGAGAGGAGAGAAGATGAAAAAAATACCTATTCTTATACTGTATTTCTTTTCAGTCGTATCGTTGCAGGCTGGTAATCCGAGTGCTTTAGTTGCCAAGAAGACAACTCAAAAAAAAGTTGTCCAGGAGCAAAAAAAAGTTTCTAAGCCGCCGCAAAAAGTTGTGACCGCTCAGCCAAAAAAGGTGCAGGCAGGACCAACCAAACAACCGGCATTGGCGGTGCAAGAGCACGATGATGATAAAAAGTCGTTAAAGCTTGCAAAGACTGAGAAAAAGAATCTTAAGAAAAAACCTAAAAAAGATCCCAAAGACAATGAGCGCGATATTTATAAATGGTTTCAAACCTACTCACAAGTGATTAGTTTGATTGAAGACAAGTCATTTCGGTTTGTTGATTTTGAAAAGTTTATTCAAGATTCACTAAAATCTGCGGTTGCACAAGTTGATGCGCACTCGGCATTTTTTGGTCCAAAGAGTTACAAAGATGCCAAAGAATCAACATCGGGAGAGTTTCCTGGTATTGGCGTGAGTGTGATAACCAAAGCGCCCGACGATGATGCGCTGGCAATTGTAGACGTGGTGCAAAGCGGCCCGGCGCACAAGGCTGGCTTGCAAGCTGGTGATAAAATTGTTGAAGTTGACGGTGAAAAACTCAAGGGGCTGTCGTCTGATGAGGTTATTGCCAAGCTTAAAGGCAAAGTTAAAACTAAAGTAAAAATAAAAATTATTCGCAAAAAAAAGCCACGCGAATATGTGATAACGCGCGACATTATCAAAGACCAAACATCGCTTTCGTACCGCTTTAAAGACCTTGATATTTATTATGTGTCGTTATCAATTTTTAATGAAGTTGCTGCAAAACAAGTTAAACTGTTGCTTGAAAAGGCAAACAAGGGTGGTTGCAAAGGCATAGTGCTCGACTTGCGCCGAAACCCTGGTGGTACGCTCGATTCTGCCATTGACATGGCCGGACTTTTCTTGCAAAAAAATTCGCCGGTTGTTTTAACAAAAGACAATAAAGGCACCATTATTACCGAATACAAAACGTTTACCGATCCCATTTTGCATAGCACGGTGCCAATCTTTATTTTGATCGACAACTTTGCTGCATCAGCTGCCGAAATTTTGGCCGGCTGTTTGCGTTATCACGCACAAAAAGATGAGAACAGTAAGCTCATGGTCTTTTTGGTGGGCATTCCAACGTTTGGTAAAGGTTCGGTTCAAGAGCTGATTCCAATAAAAAATGGTTGCGCGCTCAAGCTTACCACCATGTTGTATTACCTGCCCGACGAGCATTCTTTGCAGGCAATTGGTATTAAACCAGATTTTATTGTTAAACCAAAAATTGTGCCGGTCAAAGAAATGAAGTGGGTAAAAGAATTTTTTGGTAAAGAAAGTTCGCTTAAGCATCATATTACCGTTCAAGAAGTTAAAGATCTTGGCGGCAAAAAAGATGAAGCAGTAAAAGAAGATGAGCCGGCTGAAAAGAAAAAGAGCTTTTGGCGCCGTTTGTTTGGTTCTGCAGGCAAGCAAGAAGAAGAGCAGGCTCAAGCCGAACGTGAAGATGGCGATGGACTAGAAGAAGATGATGAAGATGACGATGGTGAGCATCATACGGACGAAGATGGCAAAAAGAAGGAGTATGATAAGAAGAGTTGGGAAGAAAAACAACAAAAAAATTTGGGCGGCGATATTCAAGTGCAGGCATGTGTGAATATGATCAACATGTTAACGCTTGCACGCGAAGCACGTCCAACGCAGGTTGATACGCGTAAAAAAGCGCTATCATTTTTGAAGAAACATTATTTAACAGACAATCCTGTTGATGTAGAAAAGGTAAAATAATGATGAAAAAATATATCAGTTTATTACTGTTGGTTATTTCTGTTGCTCGTCCAGTTTGTGCTGATGTTGCGCAAATAACCAAGGTTCAAGAGATCAGTGATAAGCAGTATTATTGTACCGCAGCTAACGCCGGTTTTTTTCTTTTTCTCTGTCATTTGATTGGCAGTATTCACAAAAGCAACTTTGACAAAACAGAAGAGATTGCGGTATTTGATCTTGGCTTGACTACAGAACAGCGTGATTTGCTCAACACAATTGAGAAAGTAAACGTTTATGATGTTGAAATGGTCAACCCCGATCTGTTGACGCGTTTTGAAACGAGCGATCAGGGTAAATCGGCTCCGGGCTGGTATGCATGGAAGCCGGTAGTAATTAAGCAAGCGCTGGACATGTTTGATTATGTTTTATACTTGGACGCAGGAGCTGTAGTGCTTAAACCGCTTGACGATGTGTTTCGTTACATTCAAGAACAAGGCTACTTTTTGTTGGCCGATCAGGAGTGGTGGATTGGTGACCGTAATATTCTGTTTACCATTCGTGCTCATTGCACCAAACATGTGATGGATTTGTTTAATCTTGAAGATCCTACACGTGAATATATTGCCGCTGATTCTAATCTTTATGCTGCCGTTCAGGGAATTAGTAAAGTGAGTAAAGCATATAACGAGTATTTGTTGCCAATTTATGAGCTGGCAAAAGATATTAAAAACTTTGAAGATGATGGCTCTGGGCCGCTTGGCTTTGGCTGGGCCCGTCACGACCAGACCTTGTTTAGTATCAAAGCGCGTGAGCTTGGCTTAACGCTTGTGCCGGTGCAACAAGATGTATTGCTGCCGGTTGGCAACAGGGCGGTTCTTTTTAAAGCGTGCGACTATCCGCCAGAAAATCCACACATTGTGTACGCATGCAAAGGGCAGGCAGAGTTTTTAGATTCGATTCGCTTTAAGCAAACAACTGCGTAGTAATATTTGTACGCAATAAAAAAGGGCTCCAACCGGAGCCCTTTTTTATTGTGCGATGAAATGATCAAAGATACGTTGGCACTCTTGTGCCTGAGCGAGCGTATCCGTTGAAATATAGTTATTGCTGCTGCGCAATGTTACTGAGCAGGTTCCGTAACTCAACAATACTTCAACAATCTGAGCATTAATAGTTTCCAGCTGCAAGCATTGTTCAAGTGCGTGAGCAATGTTTGTAAAATTTGGGGTATCATAAGAAAATTGCAAGGCTGAAGAATCTGGAGCTAAGCGCCAGAACTGATTCTCAGCTAAAAAAGTGGTCAATTCTTGGGCGGAGCAGCGTTGTTCAACGCTCTCTTTGCTTATTTTTTTGTCTAAAGAACTGGGTGTTAGTGCTATATTTTTTAGTTCTTTTTCAACTGCTGTAACAAAAGCTATGTCTTTTCCTGTCAGAGCGTTTTGTGAGTGCGTGTAGATAGAAATTGTTATGCTTTCTTGTGTAACGATAATATCTGGGTGGTGTTGTTGTGTTTCAGCAATGGTGGCAATGCAGTTGATAATGCGTGCTGCGTCAATAAAATTGCAGGGCTCAGAGCAGACAAATTGTTGGTTGCTCTCTGTTTTTTCTAGGTGCCATCGTGCGTTTTTTTTAATAAAATTACTTATGGTTTGGGGCGATAAAACCATCAATTTTTTGTTTTCGCATAAGGTGCATGTTGCCAGAGCCAGGGCGTTGTTAGCAATCATTAAAGCAGCTAAAAAATAAGCAACAATAATCTTCATGACGTATCCAATTTATTAAAAATTGACCTATAAAAATTCTTACAAGCTCACACCCGTTAGTCTAAAAAATAAGAAAAAAGAGGTCTAGAGTTTTGACAAACAAGTGTGTACGTTGGCTTGGTGGTAAAAAAGAGGCGTTGTGGTAGGCTGTTAAGCTATTAACAAATATTTTTTGAAGGGTTGTTCATGATGCTGGGAACTATCTTTGTTGCGTATCAATGTTTGCAAATGGTTATACTGCCCATTGTTGGGCTTTATTTAGTTCTACGCCGTTTTAAAGGTAAGCCGGTTTTTGGTAATGTTGCTCAGCGTTTTGGTTTGGTACCCCGGGTGTCGTCAAGCAAAAAGTCTTTGTGGCTGCATGCCGTTTCGGTTGGCGAAATTTTGGCGGTGCAGCAGCTGGTTGCTGATCTCAAACAAAAAAATCCTGACGCAGTGTGTTATGTGACCACCGGCACGGTTGCGGGTTATCAAATGGCATGCAAATTTTTGGGTGCCGATGTGGTCAGCTTTTTGCCGTTTGATTTTTTTCTTCCCATGGTTATGGCGTTTAAACGCATTCGGCCCAAGGCTCTTATGATTGTTGAGGCCGATTTGTGGCCCAACTTGATTATGGTCGCCCGCTGGTTCAAAATCCCATTGTACCTGCTTAATGCTCGTGTTAACCCGCGCTCAAAAAAACGTATGAAACTTTTTAAGTGGCTGTATGCGCAGCTGCTCAATGCCTTTGAGCATGTCTTTGCGCAGAGCCAAGACGATGTGCAGGCATTTGAAGAGCTTGGCGTGAGTGCAACAAAGCTTTCGGTGCTGGGCAACATTAAAGCATTTAACGTTGTTGCAAAGCGTGATCAGCTTCGCCCTATCCTTCGACAAGCTCAGGACGTACGGGCTACGCCTGAGCTTTGCCTAACACATCAAGATGGCCTTACAGCTTTTCGTCCTGAGCCCCCGTACGTCCTGAGCTTGTCGAAGGATAAGGGGGCTGCGGTGGTACGTAACCATCTGGTCCTGTTAGTTGGCTCGGTGCATGCCGGCGAGCTTGATCATTATCTGAAACTTTTTGTAACGCTCAAACCACTTTATCCGTCATTAAAACTTGTTTTGGCGCCGCGTCATTTTAATTGGCTTGCTCAGCTGCGGGCCAGCACGGCGGCAACCGGCTATGCATCGTTGGTCTGGGATGAGCACTGTGCACAACTTAACAACGCTGCAGATCCTGTTCGTGAGATTGCTGAAAACATTTTGCAGCAATACGATATTGTTTCGGTGTGTGTGTTGGGCAAGCTTTTTGGCTTGTATCAGCTGGCCGACATTTTCTTTTTAGGTGGTACGTTTGTCCCCGTTGGTGGTCACAATTTGCTTGAGCCAGCAGTGTGGGGTAAGCCGTGCATTGTGGGTCCATACCATGCTAATTGCCAAGACCATGCCGACCGGCTTGAGCAGCACCAAGCGCTGGTTAAAGTTGCAGACTACAATGAGCTTGAGCAGCAGGTTCGTTTATTGTTGGAGCACGCTGAACGGCGTGTGCAAGCTGGAGCTAATGCGGCCAATTGGCTTGGAAGCGAGGCCGTGATGGTTAAAAAAAATCTTGATCAGTTGTTTAAACAGTTAAACTAAAGGGGCTTTTGTATGAATATTATGATGTTGTTTATTGTGTATCAGTTTGTGCAAATGCTTCTCTTTCCGTTATTTATTCCCTACGTTGCGGTCAAAAATATTGTAGCGCGCAGTAGTATTCAGGAAGTGAAAGAGCAGATTGGTATAGTGCCAAAAGTGCAGGGCAACAAGCCGGTAATCTGGTTTCATGCTTTGCGGGCTGGTGAAGTACTTTCGATTGAGCGCTTAATTAATGAAGTTAAAGAAACAATGCCAGAAGTTGAATGTTATGTGACTGCAAGCACGCCAGAAGGCAAGCAGATGGCCGAAAAGACCTTGAAGGCTGATTATGTGAGTCTCTTGCCGTACGATGCGCTGGCCTCAATGTTGTTGGCCTTTGACCGCATTAAGCCAACAGCCATTGTGGTGCTGGAGCATGAGTTGTGGCCAAACATGATTATGCTGGCAAAAATGAAGGGCATGCCAATTTATTTGTTGAATGCTTATCTTTCGGGCAGCAATGCATTGTTGTGGTCCAGCTTAAAATTTGTTTATTCGTCGCTTTTGAATGCTTTTGATTATATTTTTGCCCAGCATGAGCAGGCTAAGGTCGACTTGATAGAAAAGTTTGATGTGGCACCAGAGCGCATTAGTTCGATGGGTGATGTGAAGTGTTACAATGTTCAGGCAAAGCGAATTGCCTGTGAAAAAGCCTTTACGCAGCCATACGGCCAGTACCGCAATCATAAGTTTTGTACGCTGTTGCTGGGTTCGATTTATGATGGTGAGCTCGATGGATATCTTGGATTGTACAAAACGTTAAAGCTTGAGCAGCCCGATTTAAAACTGATTATTGCACCGCGTCATTTTGCATGGAAAGAAAAGTTGGTACAAGAAGTTGAAAAGACTGGGTATCGGGCATTTATGTGGGACAATCAAACAACCGTGTTGAACCAAAGTTCTGATGCGCTCAAATATTTGGCCAACGAAATTTTGCCACAGCATGACATTGTGCTGGTGTGCACCATGGGCAAACTTTTCAGCTTGCATCCATTGGCTGATGTTTTTTGTTTGGGTGGCACCTTTGTGCCTGTTGGTGGTCATAATGTTCTGGAGCCTGCTGTGTGGGCAAATCCAATTATTGTTGGGCCGCACCATGAGACCTTTAAGCAGGCTATTGATCAGCTTGAGCAAGTCGGTGGGTTACGTAAAGTTACTGATGCGCAACTTCTTGAGTGTGTAAGAGACTTGGTGTTACACAAAGAAAAGCGTGAGCTCATGGGCAAAAAAGCTGAGCAGTGGCTTGAACAGCAGGCTGATTTAGTGACCAAGAGTGCCAGTTTGCTATTTAGATTTTTAAGAAATTCGTACGATCAGTTTGTGTTTGTAAACCCTTAATTGGGGTAAAAGTGAAGAAATTTGAAAAAAGAGTAAAGTTTTTTTGATTTTTATCGTGAAACAAAATATAATGGGGTCGTATTCGTTTGAATATGCCTTGTGGCTAAACACGGTGGGCGTAGCTCAGTTGGTAGAGCACCAGATTGTGGTTCTGGACGTCGCGGGTTCGAGCCCCGTCGCTCACCCCAGCTAGCTTGTAACCAGTTAGCTTTAGATCTTTGTTATTACACGCAAAAGAAATACGTGCAATTTGTCGGGGCGTAGCGCAGTTGGTAGCGCACTCGCTTTGGGAGCGAGGGGTCGCCAGTTCGAGTCTGGCCGCCCCGACCATTTATGTGCCCGTAGCTCAGCTGGATAGAGCAACGGATTTCTAATCCGTAGGCCACAGGTTCGAGTCCTGTCGGGCACACTTGATTTTTTTTGTGAGGCCAGGCCCATGTTCTTTTTTTCATTACTTTCAGGAATTTATGTCACATTACGATAAGCCCGACAATTCAGGCAAAAAGCCAGTCGGCAAAAAGAAGTTCTTCAAATCCCCGGCATCACGCACAACAACAAGCAAACCAGGTTCTCGTCCGTCATCGTCATCAGCGCCACGTCGTGGTAGCTCGCAACAAGGCGGTTCATCATCACGTCGCGTGATCAAGAAGTTTAATCCTTCAGATTTTATGCGCAAAGTTGAAGAGCAGGTTGCTGCACCAATGTATGACTCAAAGCATCAATTTTCAGACTTTTTAATTGAAGAGCAACTTAAGAAAAATATTAAGGTGCGTGGTTATGTTACCCCAACCCCAATTCAAGACCAAGCAATCCCGCTCATTCTTGAAGGTAAAGACGTTGTTGGTACTGCTAATACCGGTACTGGTAAAACAGCGGCTTTCTTAATTCCATTGGTTAACCGTTTATTGACGGGCAAAACCAACAGAGTTTTGGTTATTACGCCAACCAGAGAATTAGCTGCTCAAATTCAAGATGAGCTTGCATATTTTGCTAAGCATACTGGTTTCTTTTCGGTGTTGTGTATTGGCGGTTTGAATATCAGACAGCAAATGAGCACGTTGCAACAAGATCCTGAGTTTGTTATTGGCACGCCAGGCAGATTAAAAGATCTTGAACAAAATGGTCACTTGAGACTCAACCGATACAATTCTATTGTGTTGGACGAAGTTGATACCATGCTGGACATGGGCTTTATCAATGATATGAAGTATATCATTAATAAATTGCCCAAAGACCGTCATTCCGTGTTCTTTTCAGCAACCATTTCTAAAGAGATCAAAGACGTTATCGACAAATTCTTGCACAATCCCGTTTCTATCAGTGTTAAGACACGTCAGTCTGCCGAAAACGTAAACCAAGAAGTGATTACGGTTGATCCAAGAAACAAGATTGAAGTATTGCACGATTTGTTGATTAAGCCTGATTTTACCAGAGTTATTATCTTTGTTAGAACCAAGCGTTCAACCGACAAGTTGGCAAAGAGTTTGCGAGATCGTGGTTTTAAAATTGCGACGATTCATGGCAACAAGACGCAAGCGCAGCGTAAAAAAGCATTGTCAGACTTTAAAGATGGTGTGGTCAAAATTCTTTTGGCAACCGACGTGGTAGCGCGTGGTATTGATATTGACGACGTTTCGCACGTTATCAACTTCGACTTGCCACAAACACATGAAGATTACATACACCGCATTGGACGTACTGGTCGTGCCAACAAGATTGGTCAAGCGATTACGTTTATTGAAAAAGAAGAAAATTCATCATCATCTTCTTCTTCAGCGCGACGATTTGATAAATAGTTTTAGAAATCTAAAAAAAGTTTCTACAAAAAAGGGCTACGTATTTTGCGGGGCCCTTTTTTGTAGTTTATAAGAAAAGAATCAGTCATGAGTTTTGAATTATATTATGTTACCGGCAACGCTGGCAAGTTTGAAGAAGTAGAGCGGTTCCTAAGCACCTACGCGCCAGAAATTAAACTGTTGCAAGCAGACGTTGATCTGCAAGAACAGCAAACGGACGACCAGTTGGCAATTGCGTTGCACAAAGCGCAGCAGGCGTGGAGCTTGTTGGGTAAGCCGTTGCTGGTTGACGATGCGGGTGTTTACTTTGACAAGTACCATAAATTCCCGGGTACTATGACTAAGTTTTTGTTTCAGGGTATTGGCTTTGATGGCATTTTTAAGTTGGTAGAGCAGGGCGATCGCGCACGCTTTTTTTTGTACTTAATTTATGTTGACGGACCAACGTCGTTTCACACGTTTGAAGGTGAGTGTTTAGGACAGGTGGTAAAACCGGCGGTGTTTAATGCGCATCCGCGTTTGCCATTTGACGATATCTTTTTACCAGATGGTTCTGACAAAACGTATGTTCAAATGCGGCATGATGATAACTTTGATCTGTTTGCCTACCGCTTGCGTGCAGTTAAAAAATTTGTGCAATGGTTACATAAAAAATAAAAAAAGCCCCTGAATTTTCAGGGGCTTTTTTATAGGTTAGTTTCTAAAAAACTAGTCTAAGTGTGCAAGAACGTCTGTTATTTCAGGCGTGCTTGATGATGCAAAGCTTGGTAGAGCATTCCATGCTGATGACAACATTGAACTTGCTCCTGAAGTAAGATCAATAAGTGTTCCTGTTACGGTTGAGCACGGTGGGCATGTTACATTTGGCAATATCTGCAACGCAGGGCAGGTGTGTGTTGTATTGTATTCGCTGGTAACATTAAGTAATTCAGCCGCTCGATCAAAAGTAAGCGTGAGATTGTGATTAATAAATGTTAACAATGTTTCACTACTTACTCTGCCAGTTTCAAGAAGATAGTTGGCAATTGATGCAATTGTATCATTGCTTACTTTGCCAATCTCAAACACACGTGGCGTTATTTCTTGATAGAGAGCCGTTGTTGTTGCATTAAAAGCTTTGCTTGTGTCTTCAATGGTTGGAATAATGCGCGTTAATTGTTCTGCCGCAAAAGTAGCATTGTTGCGGATGAATGACGTTGTTACATCAGCACTGAACTTGCCATAGGCAATAACACGTTCGTGAAATTCGTTAAAAATGTAGGTAAGAAGCATATTAAAATATTCATTCAATTGACCCCACACGCGCTCTGTTAAATATTCTTCAGTTCTTGATGAAGCTTGTGTAAGCACAATTACTGGAATAATAATCATGACAGCGCCGATAACCACTACTCCTGTCCAAAATAATACGTTACGTGCTTGTTTAAGTTTTGCTTTTTTTGGATGAGCTTGTTTCCATGATTTTTCTAATGCAGGTTTAAATTGCGAGATTGCTTGGGCTGCTGGGGCAGCATGGTCCGGATTTTCTAACTGGTCAATGACGAGTTGTCCGTCTGTAGCGAGTCTGCTTCTAACTTGAGCTGGATCGTTTTGGAAGTAAGCAACCAAATCGGCTGCTTGGGCTGGTGTTAATGTTACTATGCGAGAGCCATCAAGTCGGGCATAAATGGGTGCAGTAGACAATACTGTTGCAACCGCGGCTCCATGATCTGGGTTGCCTGGTGTTGCCGTTATAAAAGTTCCCATATCGCTTTGTTGGGTCAAGTCAGTGACTTGTACAACTGGGGCTCCCACGCGACCAGCTGCTGCTTGAAGAGACGAAAGGTTTAATAATAAACCAGTAATAGCTAAAAGCTTGATAATAAGTTTCATAATAACCTCATTTTTTATTTACTATTTTTTTACTGAATAGCGCACGTAAATCTTCCTGATCGTGCTGAAATTTGAGTAGTAGGTTCTGGTTGTTCTAAAACTTCGATGAATGGCAAGATGTGGCGGTATGTTCCTGCTTTATGAGCTTCATCAAGAAACGTATTTCTGTTTAAGTTTTCAAGATCTGGATTAGCGCCGTTTTTCAATAATATTTGAACACAATCGCCATGACCGTTTATGGCAGCCAAATGAAGAGCGGTATTGCCTGCAAGATTTGCAGTATCAAGCGCATTTTTGCCTGATTCTATCAGTTCTATAAGGCACTCTGTGTGGCCACGTTGGGCTGCTACGTGTAGTGGTGTTTCGAAGAGATAGTTTCTTGTCGTAAATATTTCCGGTTTAGCTTTTTTTGCAATTAAAGCTACGATATGCGCGTGGTTGTTCATAACTGCTGCATGAAGTGGCGAGTTACCAGTCGTGTCTACCAATTCAAGTGCTGCTGTTCTAAGAAGTATGTTTACACAGCTTATAGAATTATTAGCAATGGCGGTATGAAGCGGGGTGTTGCCCTCAGCATCACGAGTGTTAGGATTTGCGCCTTTTTGCATAAGTATAAAAACACACGTTTCGTGGTTATGTTGAACGGCCAAATGCAAGGCTGTTTTGCCTGCTGCATCAGGGGTATTCAATGTTTCAGGAGTAACATTAATGTGCTGAAGTGCTGCAACGTTTCCTGTTTGTGCAACCTCGTGTAATCTTGCTGCTAAAACTGGGGCGGTAGCAGGGCTTGGACTCGCTAGCGGGGTGCTTGGTAAACTTGAAGAGCTTGATGAGCTTGATGAACTTGGTGTGTCAGGACCGAAGATGTCATCATCAAGGTCTTGGACCAATGGTGTACTTTGTTGAGCCGTGCTTGTTGAGCTTGCTGCAGGGGTAGTATTGGTTCTTGATACTTTAGTTGCACCAGAAGACCTTGGCGTGCTTGTTTCGTCTGGTCTTTCAGTTCGTTTTGCATTTGTAGCTGGTGTTTGTGTTGGAGTTGCTGCTGCATTCACATCAAAACTAACCATACTTGCCGCAAGGGCTGTGCCTAAAAGGACTTTAAGAAAATTCTTCATCTGAAACCTCCATTAGGTTTTTGATAAAATTAAGAAATTATAACCTCATTTTGGTAAGGCTTTCATTAAAAAGCCAATTTACCTTACTATTAGTATATTTTATACCATTTTGCTTGTCAAACGCCCCATCTGGCTCTTTGGCTAAAAATACAACAAAAGCCCTTTTTTTTACGTTTTTTTACTGAATTATGCAGTCAGATTTGGGGTTAGCACGTCTTAAGTTGTCCTGAAGCTTGTGCGGGTCTTGCCAGTCCTTCAGCCTGCGGTTGAGCCTGTCTGGAATAAAGTAAGGGTTTTTAGGATCGGTATGATCTATTAAACAAAGCTTTGCTTCAA
This sequence comes from Candidatus Babeliales bacterium, assembly GCA_019749895.1. Lineage (NCBI taxonomy): Bacteria > Candidatus Babeliae > Candidatus Babeliales > Candidatus Babeliales bacterium. The sequence goes on from JAIEPG010000003.1 coordinate 72,033, forward strand.
GTAGGGCGCGCACATTTAACCACGGATGGATAGGTGGGTTGGCTGGGGTAAAGATTATGTCTGGGTCCTGCGTTGCTGGGTAGTAGCCAATGTACGCACAGAGTTCTTCTCGTATAACGATTACCAGACTTCTTCGGTACATTTCTACCTCATGAGAGAAGATTCTATACTCACTTTGTAGTTCCCAAATAGTCTTTTGTAATGTGCCTTCCTGATGTGCAGCCGCCAATGCCTGGTCGGTTGTGCGTTCTTTGAGAATTTGAAATTTTTGTCGACTTTGCTCTAATTTTTCAGTTAATCCGGCAAGAGCAATAAATTCATTGCCTATAAATTCTATGTCAGCTTGGGTTGGATACGGTAGTCTCATATAATGCCCAAGATCGCTTGAACTGTCGCTTGCTAATGTTGCAGGTGCCTGATTGACTGCAGAGTAATCAACATTGGTTAGGCCGTCTCGTGCTGTTGCCAAAAGTTCTTCAACGGTACCTGCTGGTACTGCAACTCCGCGTACGATTACGCGCTGTTTTTTGGTTCCTGTTTCAGTTTCTATAATTTCCTGTTCTTCGGGTCTTTCGCCGCGTTTTCTTGAATTGTCGGCAGCGCTGTAGGCAGCTCCTGAAAACGTTCCCATAACTAATGCAATGAGCGTGATTTTAGATAACTTGTTCATATAATAACCTTTCATCCATTTTTCAACCCGGCAAGCAGGTCTTTAGTGATAACCTCATTTTAGTAAATTCAGCTCAAAGGCCAATATTTACTTACTATTAGTATATTTTATATAAATTAACTTGTCAAAAGGCTTCAGTTGGTCTGTGTTCTGAAAATCTATCGTGTTGGTTGGTTCTTTTTAACGTGTATTGCTGGCGGCACTATTGTGGTGTATTCTTGGTAAAAAAGTGCCATTTTTTATAAAAATACCAAGTTTTAAGACCTTTGTTGTTTCAAAATAGGATACCCACGCCATGCCAATTCGTGCTAAAATGAGCCAGGTGCGCAAAGCCCGCTTATGGCAGCTGGTCTACGGTTTTTTGCTCTTTTGTTTCATAATTCTGCTCAGATTGTTCTATTTGCAGGTTAACCAGTGGCTTTTGCTCAATAATTTGGGTGAGCGTAACTTTTTACGGACTGAGACTATATTACCCATCCGGGGTAATTTATACGACTGCAATCGTACCCTTTTGGCTGCAAATAGGCCCATTTTTGATCTTTACTGGCAAGGGGCTGGAACCGTGCTTTCTGATCAGCAAGAAAAAGCGGTTGGCCACATTATGCAGCTTTTGGGTGATGGGGCTTTGGAGCCGGCTACCTTGGCGGGGCTAAAAAAGGCCGAGCGCTATGCCCGGTCATTTTTGCTTAAGCAAAACGTTAATTTTGGGCAGTTGTGTAAAGTGAGTGAGCAGTGTTCGCAGGTACCCAATTTAACTATTAAAAGCCGTTTTGAGCGTTATTATCCACACAAAAATTTTGCAAGCCACATTGTGGGTTATCTCAGTCGGGCCGAAAATGTTGGCTGTGATGGGCTAGAAAAGCTTTTTGATCAAGATTTGGGTGGGCAGCAAGGTTACGAAATGTCGGTTATTAATTCGACGGGTCGCATTTTGCGCCAGCGCGAACGGCGCGATGCCCAGGCGGGGCACGATCTAACCTTGACGCTGGACTATGCTCTGCAGCGTTTGGCAGAGTCGGCCTTTGAGCCTGACCAGACCGGCGCGTTGATTGTGATGGATCCAGAAGATGGAGCGGTGCGCGCGTTGGTATCGTATCCCAATTTTGACCCCAACCACTTTGTGCAGCCTATTTCTGAGGCCTTGTGGAAAGAGAAGTTTACCGTTAATAGTCCCTTATTAAACCGCGCCACGGCCGCTTTGTACCCACCAGCTTCTACGTTTAAGCTGGTTACGGTGACGGCTGGCTTGGAAGAGGGTGTTTTGAGTACTGAGTCAGAGTTTAACTGCCAAGGGTTTATGCGTTTTGGCGGACGTAAGTTTTTGTGCCAGCGTCGCTGGGGCCATGGTCCCATGATGTTGCAAGATGCACTGGCTCATTCGTGCAATATTTTGTGCTTTGAGGCGGCTAAGCATTTGTCTATCGACACAGTGGCCGACTATGCCTGCCGCTTTGGGCTTGGCTATAAAACAGACTTTTTACTGCCCGAAAAATCTGGTCTGGTGCCAACGTCGCAGTGGAAGCGGGTAATGAAAGGCGAGGTTTGGTGGCCTGGTGATACATTGTCAGTTTCAATTGGCCAAAGTTATTTGTTGGTAACGCCGCTGCAAATTGCGCGTATGTATGGGGCGGTGTGTACCGGTTTTTTAGTTAAACCGCGGATTTTGGAAAGTGAAGAGGTGCAGCGTGAAGAGTTGGCGGTTTCTGCGCCTGTTTTAGACTTTTTACGCCAATCAATGTATTCAGCCGTGCAAAAAGGTACCGTGTGGCGGTTGCGTCATTTTAAAAATTTTAAAATTTTTGCAAAAACGGGAACAGCTCAAACCTGTAGCTTAAACAAAGAAAAGACCCAGCGGGAGCACTTTGAGCATGCTTGGCTTACCGGATTTTTTGAGTACAAAGAACAAAAGCCGCTGGTGCTTATTGTTTTGCTCGAGCATGCCGGTGGTTCGCGGCCGGCCATTTTAATTGCGCATCGATTTTTAGATTCGTACCAGCGGTTTAAAGAAAACGGTGTGCTGCCAAGCCCCTCGTATGACCAAGAATAGTTGAAATCAGTGTCAAAATTTTTCCTTATGCTAAACTGTGAGGATATGAAGAATTTTATGAAAACTAACAAAGCAGCATTTTTTGATCGCGATGGTACGCTTATTAATGATATTAATTACTTGTCGCGGCTTGAAGATGTAGTACTTATTCCAAAGGCAGTTTCCCTGTGCCGGTTGTTGGCAAGTCAGGGTTACAAAATTTTTGTGGTAACCAATCAGTCTGGTATTGCCCGCGGTTTTTTTGATGAACCGTTTGTGCAGCAAACGCATGCGTATTTAGATACATTGTTGCGTGAGCAGGGTGTTCAAGTTGATGGCTGGTACTATTGTTCCCACCATCCAGAAAAAGGTGCGGTGAGTGAGTATATTACGGCGTGTGTGTGTCGCAAGCCCATGCCGGGCATGTTGCAACAAGCAGCGCGTGAGCATAACCTAGATTTAAAAAACTCACTTATGTTTGGTGATAAATTACTTGATTTGCAAGCAGGGTGGGCAGCCGGGTGCCGTTCATTTGAAATCACGCGTGCATTGCAATTGTCAGATCAGCAGATGGCATTTTTGTATTAAAAGAGAGGAAAACCGATGGCAGCAGAACAATCTCCAACAATGTTAAAAGTGTCAGGCAATATCTTACTTTTTTATGTGTACGATATTGGCGATGATGTTGATCTTGATACGATTAGAAAAAAGAATTTTGTTAAAATAGCTGATACACCGCTTTCGCCTTTTTTTAAACATTATCATGTGCCGCTTTCTTTTCGATTTAAAGACGAAAATGAAGAACAAGATTTAGTAAAGCACGGTGGGCATTGCTTGTTTCGCAAAGTTTATAACTTTGGGGTTATTTCTTTTTGCTATCGCATTCCCTACGAAGAGTCACTTGAGGACTTAAAGCATAAGCTTGGTGCTGTTAAGAAAAAATTTGATTTGTTGAGCAAGCAAGCGGCAAATGAAGCATTTCAAAGCATTCATTCTGCTATTAATAAGCCGCACTTTGCCAATCTTGAAGGTTCATATGTTGCGGTTCAAATTACCCCGCTTCCTGCAATTACGGCTGAGCAATTTAGAGATGAAAATAGCCCAAAAATAGCGTCATTGCTGCGTCTTGAAATGCAAACGTTGTCTGAGCGTCAACGTACAGAAGTGCTTTCGGCAACAACGAGTTATTATGGTCAAGACATGATTATTGTAGATACCAACGTGGCGCTTATTTACGATGACGAATTTTTTGAACCACTCGAATTTTTTGAATCAGCAAGCATTGAAAAGCTTGAGTTGCAATATTTCGACCGCGTTTTGGACGAGAAGCTCAACTATTTTTATGCACAAAGTTCGTATAAAATTCCACTCATTGCGTATATTCCGTTCATGAGCAGCCAAGTTGACTTGCCTGTTTCGCGCCTTGCAAAGCTGCGCGTTGATATTTCAGTAGTGACGGAGCGGCTTGAAAATAGTGTGACGTCGTCAGGCGATTTCTACTTTTCTAACTTTTATGCCATCTTGGTTGATCGTTTCTTTATTAAAGAATGGCGCGACTCTATTAATAGAAAACTGGATATAATAAAAGATCTTTATACCGTGTATCAAGATCGTTTAGATACCATTCACGAAGAGTTTTTAAGTTTGGTAATTATTATTTTGATTGTGATGGAAGTGCTTCTGGTTGTTCGCTAAAGGAGCTTTGTAAGTACAAAGCTTATTGAGCTACTCAGTTTATTAAATAAAAAAGAGCCGCTGTTTTTTACAGCGGCTCTAAAATTTTTTGTACAATAAAAATTATTTTTTTTGTACTGTTGCGCCAGAAACATTTCCGGTGATGTTTATTGAGCTGCCCTTGGTTACCACAATGCCGTTGCCAGCTTCAAAGGTAATGCTGCCATTAATGGTTGTTATGCCATCAAGAATAAGCTTTTGCTGCTCAGGTTTGTCGTCTGAAGACCAACCGAATAACCAGCCAAAAAATGATTTACTTGTGTTGCCGCTCTTGTTCTTTTTGACCACAATATTGTTGGTTGTGCAATCGGTTAGCTCGATTTTTGGAGCTGTTATACAAATATTTTTAAAGGTAGAATCAGAAGCTTTGAGTGTGCCTATAATAGTTGTTTTGCCGGCAATTTTTGCATGTAATAGTGTGGTTGGTCCGGTGATTTTTAATGTTTCTTTACATTCAATATTTTGCGCTTCAACGGGACCTTTAACTATGATAGAGCCAAAAGTGCCCGTGCCTTTAGTATTTTCCATTGGTCCATAAAGTTCAGTAGTTTCATGAACGGTGAGGTTGTTAAACTTCAAGGGACCTTTTATGTTGAGTGTTTTGGCGGTTATATTTTTTAATGTTGCTGGACCGCAAATAGTTAATTTTTTATATGTTGCTTCAGAGAGGTTTGCCACGCCCATAATTGAGTCAGCGTTAAGAGGTGGTGTGGTGCAGGCAAAGAAAGCGACAAGTGAAAAGATAATTACTGAAAACATAAAAACCCTTTATTTTACGTATTTAAAGCTCTTTATTTTATTGTAGCAGCTTTGTTTAAAAAATCACGTTTTAACATAAAAGTGGGCACTGACTATAAAATCGGTGCCCGCTTTAGTTAGTTTCTTACGAGTAAAAGAGCTTAGTTTGTGCGTTGGTGCTTTGGGCTTTTCTGCAGTTGGCACCCTGGGCAGGTCCAATTATTTAAAACAGCGAATTCTAAGCATGCGCAGTGAAATATTGTAGCGCAATCATCGCATGGGACGATTTCTTGTGAAGGGTCTGACAAGCTTTGTGTACAAATTACGCAGGTATCTTCAGTTCGTTGACGAACTGATCGTGAGCTGCTGCTTGAGCTACTTGAGGAGCTTGAGCTCGCGATGACAACTCTGCGTAGTATGCCACCGAGTTGTTGGTTGTCGCGCGTGTATTGAGTTTCTTGTTTGCACATTGGGCATGTTGCATATTCTTTGCTGTTGGCGCCTTCAAGTGCTATAAGTTCATCGGTAATTTTCAATTCAAACTGAGCGCTGTTCAGCATGCAGTGTTCATGGAAATCGTGATTGCAATAAAGGGTTATGCAACGCTCATTTTCTTCAAAATTTTCAAGGCAGATGGAACATGTATCCATCGAAGCTTTTTCAATGATGCCGGTTATTTCAGTGGTATTTTCTTCCCCGCAAGGCTTTTGAGCACTTGTGCCAAGAAGCGTGCTTATGCACTCTTCGCGTTCAAGTCCTAGAGCAAGCTCAAGTGCTGTTCTACCATCTGCTAAGCGTGTTTCTGGTCCAATGCCTTGTCTGATAAGTGCTTGGATTTGTTCTGGATCGTTTCCTACAATAGCTTCGTACATTTGGTCGAGTTGCTCTTGCAAAGATTCTTGCAATGCAGCTTCAAGGTTTTGTTCAAGACCTTCATACAAATAACCATAGTCGTCCCCATTGCTTGCTGCGGGTTGCACTGTGTTGGTAGCACATACAAAAACGAATGCCAAAAGGATTGCTTTATTTTTCATAGTAATATCTCCATAATTTTTAATATTTTTCACTAACGTATATTTTAACAAAAAATAGGACACTAATTTTATAGTTAGTGCCCTATTTTTATCATGTTATTTTTTCAACAAAGCTTATTCTGTTCGTTGACGTTTGCCTGTCTTAAAGTCTTCTCGACAGATTGGACATAAAGGGCTTTGTTTCATACATGCTTCTAGGCATGTTTCACAAATAAGCTGGCCACATTTTTGGTTTGAGCATGCTGGAATTTCTTCAGATTCTGCAGAAAATTCTTCATAGCAAACAGCACATTCAGGTACTTCAACAGCAACTGGAGCTTGTGGTTCTTCTACCGGTTGTTGTTCTTGGATGATGCTCGAACTTGAACTGCTTGAGCTACTTGATGAACTAGAGCTGCTTGAGCTTGGTTCAAAATCAAGTAATGTTGTTGCGCAGACTTCATGACCACGGTCAAGAGCTACTTCAAATGCTGTTTTATGATTGGGCAATGACGTGATGTCACGATTTGCGCCGTTGGCAAGAAGGATTTCTGTGCATGCGTTGTCGTTAAGGATAGCAGCTAAGTGTAGTGCTGTTATGAATGCTTTTTTGTCCTCATCTTCATCATGTTCAGAAATGAGGTCAATTTCTACCAGGGCGTTGATGTCGATTGTTTTTTCTTCAACAATAGCCAGTACATCGCAGAGTTTATTGCTTTGAATTGCAGCAAATAGTGGATTAATTTCAACTGCTTGGCTTGAGGTGCTTGGTGCCAAAGGAGGTAATGGTAGTGGACCAGTAGGTTCAAGCAGGGGAAGGTCATTATATTCTTCACTTGCTGCTACTGATGCTGGCAAAAGGCTTGGTGTTATTTGTGAAGCGCCACGTTTTGTTCTCTGAGAAAAAGGGTCGCGCGAGAGTGGAGGTGCGCAGTATTGGCAACTGGTTGAATCGCTACTGATTCTTGCGTTGCACCATGGATTTGGGCATGATCTAGCTGAGTGTCCTGTTGATGTTGACGACCATGAAGAGCTACTGGATGAGCTGGAGCTGCTTGAACTTGATGATGATGGGCTGCTGCTGCCGAATAAATTGTTTATAAATGGAAACATGGGCTGGGCAGTGCTTGTTGTGAGCGCTGTGGCAACTGTCACGAGTAAAATTATATTCTTATTCATAATAAATCCTCCGATAATATTTTTAATTATACAACTAAGAGTACTTATATAATGTATATTAGTCAAAGGCTTGAAAATGAGAAAAAATGGGGTTGTTTGCTTTAAAAATGGGCAAAATTATGCAAAAAGGGGGATTTTGGGGTGCTTGAGAGTTTTAATTAAAAAATCACAGCAACTGTTATGAATTCTAACAGTTGCTGTGATTTTTTACAATTAAACAGAAAAAGGGGTCAAACAGTAAGATAAAGTTGCGTTAATGATCTGGGAAGTGCGAGTTTTTATGTAGAATTTGGAAAGTGTGCCTAACAGGGCTCGAACCTGCGGCCTAGCGATTAGGAATCGCTCGCTCTATCCACCTGAGCTATAGGCACACAAATCTTTGGGGATTCTCCTTTTGATTGAGTGATTGAGATGGGTAAATGAAGTGCGCCTGGCAGGGATCGAACCTGCAACCTACGGATTCGAAGTCCGGCACTCTATCCAATTGAGCTACAGGCGCTTACCACATTTCAGCTTAATTTTTACCAGAAAAAAGCGAAAAAGGCTAGAAAAGGTTTATCTTTGATTGGTTAGTCAGCAAACAAAAATTGATGGTTGAAAGATCTACCAACGGCTCAATATCAATCTCATGATACAAAGCGTTTGGTTGATGCCGATGATTACTGATTTTTCCTAAACAAAAGCCCTCAGGAAATATAAGTCCCTGACCGCTGCAAAAGACCAGATCGTCGAGATTAATTTTTGAAAGGCTGGTGATGTAAGAAAGCGTGCAGTGATTGTGTTTGTTGGTACCTTGCACAATTCCCTGAGCATCAGTGGTGTTGGTAAATGCAGCAATTTTGCATTGTTGGTCGGTGAGCAGCATAACTTTGCTGTAGCACGGCCACACCTCAACAACCTTGCCAATAATTTGCAACTTATAAATGGCAACCATGTCGTTAACCACGCCATCACGCGAGCCTCGGTTAATGATGTAGTAATGCTCATCGGCAGATAAATTTTTGACTAATATTTTTGAAACAAGTGCCTTTGAAAGATCATAGCGATCTTGAAAATCAATAAGCTCTTTGCTTTGGTTGTAGTGACGGGCGGTTGCTTGCAGTTTAATGAGTTGCTCTTGAAAAATTTCGTTTTCCAGCGCGAGCTTGTTGGCATACTCTTGCAATTCTTGATATGAACGTTTTTGAACAATAATGCTGCTCACATATGAAGCAAGGGAGCTTGACGCGGCAACAAAAGGGTACGTAATGGTTGTTGCTGCTTTTTCTAAATAACCTGTGTTGAAAAAAAATATGCGATTAATAAAAAAGAGCAGGATTATCATGGTTCCTGCGGACCATAGAAATGTTTTGTTTTTAGTTATCATAATAAAAAATACTGTTGCGATTTAGGCTGACACAAGAAAACTACTCTTGTGCGAGTGTAGCGCAATTGGCAGTATCTTCAACTTTGTATTCGCGGCATAGCTCGTCAAGTTTTAAGCGCATTTCTTCTTCCGTCTGCGTGGTAAGAAGTGTTTTGCGCCACATAGCGGCGTTTTCAACACTGCGAATATATTGTGGCAGTTGCTTTTTGAAAATGCTAAAACCTGAATTGCCATAAAAATCTTTGTTCAAATAAAAATGGCGGCGAGCATAATCAAGTGCCGTTGTGGTATCAACCGAAAATTCTCTGCCTTGCGAGTTTTCAACAATCTCACGCATTTTCCACGGTGCACCCCAGAGCGCGCGACCAATCATGAAGCCGTCAACACCGGTTAGTTCATAGGTTTTTTCGGCACGGGCAAAGTTGTTAACATTGCCAGAAAAAATTACCGGTACTTTAACCGCTTCTTTAACTTGTTTGGTTAGCTCAAAATCTAAGCGTGAAACAAAACCTTCAGGTTGCGTGCGCGGATGAATCATGATGCAGCTTACACCGGCAGCTTCTGCTGCTTTTGCTACGTCTACCGCATTGCGTTCTTTGTAGCCAGCGCGAATTTTGATGGTCATGGGAACACGGTCACCAATAATTCTGTTAAATTCTTTCAACAGCTTTTCAAGCAACGGAATGTTTGCCATGAGCGCCGAGCCCGAACCGGAGCCGGTAACGGTACGCGAAGGGCAGCCGCTGTTGAGGTTGATCAACTTAAAACCGTTTTCAATAACCTTCTCAACGCTTTGCTCAATCCACTCCAAACGATTAGCTGAAAATTGAAAGGCAAGCGGTTGCTCAACTTCTTTGTATTTGAGCGTGCGTTTTAACTTATCGTTGGCAACGTGAGAAACGTGCCGCATTTCAGTCATTAACAATTCTTCTTTGCAGAAATCGCGGATTAATTGACGTAACGGAGAGTCGGTAACGCCATCAAGTGGCGCTGCCATAAAGCGAGGAATAACCAAGTTGCCAATAGTGAGTTTTTCGGACCAAAATTCTTTATTCATAATTCGCTGGGGTTTGAGTGTGGAACGGGGTACTTTGTTCGAATGCGTATGCTGCTTGGTAAATCAGACTTTCAGAAAGTCGTGGGCCCATAAACTGCAAGCCCATTGGCAAACCAGCCTTTGAAATGCCGCAAGGCAATGAAAGAGCAGGGGTACCGGCGATGCAGTTTGGCACCAAGAAATAGTCCGCCAAATACATGGCAATTGGATCGTCAACAACTTCGCCAATTTTGAATGGCATGGTTGGTGAGGTTGGACTAACAATCAAGTCGACTTCTTTAAACGCTTCCATAAATTCAGCGCGAATAATGTTGCGCACATGCGTTGCCGTGTTGTAATATTCGCCCTTATTTTTGGAAGAAAGAGCGTAGTTGCCGGTCAAAATGCGTCGCTTAACTTCATCGCCAAATTTGTCGTGGCGCGTGTTCAGATACATTTCTTGCAATGTTTTAGCATCTTTGTTGCGGTTGCCATACAGCGAACCGTCGTAGCGCGACAAGTTTGACGCAGCTTCAACGCGACTGACCACAAAATAAACGGCGTTGCCATATTTTAAATGAGGCATAGTAACATAGTTTATGGTAGCGCCAAGGCTTTCAAGATGCTTAATTGATTCCTGAAATGATGCGCGAATCTCTTCGTTAATGCCTTCGTGCTCGGCAACGTCTTGCAAAATACCAATGCGCAAACCTTGTGGCAGCTTGCCGGTCAAATTTTTGGTGTAATCTTTCTTTTCAATTTGTAGAGAGCTTGAGTCATGCTCATCTTTGCCTGAAAGTACTGAGTTAACCAGCGCGTTGTCGTAGACCGTTTTGGTGAGTGGGCCAACTTGGTCGGTTGATGATGCAAATGCCAAAACGCCATAGCGCGAATTGTGTCCGTAGGTTGGGTACATGCCCACAAGACCGGTAAATGCGGCAGGCAAGCGTACCGAGCCACCCGTTTCAGTTCCCAGCGCAAATGGCACCAAGCCGGCAGCTACTGCAGCAGCAGGGCCTGAGCTTGAACCGCCAGAAATGCGCGTGGTGTCCCACGGGTTTTTGGTTGGGCCGTAGGCCGAAAACTCACCAGAGCCGCCCATGGCAAATTCGTCCATGTTGGCGCGTCCCAGTGAAAGACCGCCGGCACGTTGAAGCCGTTCGTGTGCGGTTGCGTTGTAGGTAGCGCGATAATTTTTTAAAATATTGGAACCGGCAGAGGTAATGCGGCCGTGTTGTGAAATGTTATCTTTCAACACGTACGGTATGCCGGCCAGTGGGCCGTTGGTGGCACACGCGCTGTTAATGGTGTGTGCATCAACATCAAAGCTTTCTAAAATGCTGTTGAGTGTGTGGTCATATTTTTTTATGCGTGCTTGGAAAAAGCTGACCACTTCTTGTGGCGAAACTTCTTTTTTTGCAAGCAACGATTGTAGTTCTTTGATTGTGATAAATGGTTTCATGCTGAGAGGTCCTTTTTTATGCGCAGGCATTAATCGAGAATTTTTGGAACAACAAAGTAATGGTCTTCGCGTTCTGGTGCTTGAGCAAGCATTTCTTCAGCGCGGTCGCATACAACAACGGCATCTTCACGAAAAACATTTACGTTGCGAACCTGTTCGGCTTCGCTGGTTTTACTAACTTCTTGGAGTTGTTTTACGTACGCCAAAATTGCAGAAAGTCGTTCAACGTAGGTATCAATTTCATTTTCTTCAAGATGCAATGAAGAAAGCTGTGCCAGTTTTAAAAGTTCTTCTCGATTAAAAGTAGTCATGTCGTCCTAAGTTTAAAAGCTTGTTTTCTCAGATGCTTTGACTTTCTTCGCCCTTTTACCCTTCGACAAGCTCAGGGTGAGCGGGCTACGAAAATAGATAAGCTACTATGTGTTGGTCTGGAGCATCCCGAGTCCCGTTCGCCCTGAGCTTGTCGAAGGGTAAAAGGGCGAGGGGTAGCTGATACGTCCTAAAAAGCTTTCACCAGTCTACGCTAAATTTCCTTTTTTTGCCACTTGTGGCTCATAATTCTGAAGAAAAAGATAGCGCCCATAACCCCAGCGTTTAGGTAATGGCAGCCGTAAATGAGGATAAAGCGCAGTGCATGGCTCTCAATAGTGAGCGTGCTTAGAAAGTATGAAACCGGTAAAAAGAAGAACAGGCACGACAATGCGCGGCCCCACATCACGCTTTTTACGTCGCCAGCGCCTCGCAAGGCCCCAGCCAAAATAACTTGCAGGCAGTCAAAAAAGACCAAAAAGCTGATGGCTGGCAACACGGCTGCGCCCAAAGCAGTATAGTGCTTTTTGGGGTCAAAAAGGCCAATGAGCAGCTCTGCGTTAAAGCAGGCAAAGAGTAAGCAGGCGCCAACGGCGGTAAAGGTGAGCATGAGCACCTTTTTAATGGTTGACGAAGCGCCCTTCGGGTCTTGTGCGCCAAGCCGATTGCTGACCAAAAAAGTAACTACTTGTGCAAAGGCCATGGCCGGTACAAAGGCAAAACGCTCAATATTTTTGACTACGTCGTAGGTTGTGATAGCGTAGGTTCCCATGTCGGCCAAGAGCTTTGAAAGCCAAACATACGCAAGTGCAAATGACGTTTTGTCCAGCATTATTGGCCAACTCAAGTTGAGTAAATGCCAGGCACGCTTAAAGTCGAAGATTGAAAAGAAGGTTGCTTTAAAATATTTTTTATAGTCGGGATTGAGCAAAATATACGCAATGGCAGCAATGTTCATAACGCCGTACTGCAAAATAGTAGCAATGGCCGAGCCGTTTAAATCCATGCGGGGAAAACCATATTTGCCCAGCACAAGTGCGTAATCAAAAAATATAAATGTTGAGATGCCCAAAAGATTAAGCAGCATGGGAATACGTGTATTTTTGATGCCGCGCATAAAACCAATAAAACTCAGCGAGACAAAAATGAGTAGCACGCCAAATGATTTTAAGCGTAAAAATGGTGCGCCAATGGCTGCCATTTCGGGCGGTACACCAAGCCACTGATAAATGGCGGTAGCACTGACAGAAATAATAGCTAATTGTGTAAAACCCAGCAGCAGGGTGGTCCAAAAGGTATTGCTCAGTTCTTCACCGCAGCGTTCATAGTTACCCGCGCCGTTAAAGCGACCAATAATAGCAATAGCCGCCACTGGCAATGCTTCGGCAAATTTAATAAGTGTGTGCATAAAATTGGTGGCCATTGCCAAAGCGCCGTAGGCCGTGGCCGTTTGTGAGTTGGCAATGATGTAAGAATCTACAATTGGCGGTAACGTGATCAGGATCATTGCTGAAATAAGTTCGGGAAGCCAGTAGCACACAATGTCTTTGACCGACTCGCCCATGTGCCAAGTCGAAATGGTGCGTTTGAGCAGTGCCTTCATTATGATCCTTTTTTTATTGCGAGAACTATGCAACGATTTTACATGGCTTCTTTCTTACCATATTTTTTTTGAATTGGAAAACTTTGCTTTGCGTGTGCAAAAAAAAGAGGCGACCGAGCGGCCGCCTCTTGGTGAGTTTATTGCAATAGTATGATTATTGTTGTGGGTAAACAGGATCATAAAAATATTGTTGTTGTTGTTGCTCGTAAGGCTGTTGTAATTCTTGTTGTGCATTGTCAGAAGCAATACGTTGCTGTGCGCTCCACTCGGCTAGTCTTGCTCTAATGTCGGCAACTGATTCTGGTGAAATATTATCAAGGTTTGCGCGTTCGTTAGGTTGTAAGCCAGCAGATTGCTGAACTGGTGCTTGTTCGGGTTCCTGTTGTTGAATAGGTTCTTGGTAATATGCTTGTTGTTGTTCAACTGTTGCTTGCTGTCTTTGCTGCTGTTCAAATTCCTGCTGTTGTTGTTCTGTCAGTTTTTTTGCTTGATCAGCAGCTTGCGTAGCAGCTTCTTGTTGTTGTTTATCTTCAATTGCTTGCGCAATAAAGGGCATAGCGACCGAAGCCACTACAGCGCTTACAACGTTTGCTGCTGACGCGGCAGTTTCTTTGATAGCGTCTTGGAGCATATCTTCAGTATCTTGAAATTCTTTTTTGGTTGCTTCAATCTGTTTGCTAGCTACTGCTTGTGCTTCTTGTAACTGTGTTGACAGTGTTTCAACAACACCAAGCAAGTTGTCGACGTATTGACGCACTGTTTTGTCTTTGCGAATTTTAGCAAGGGTATTAGCAGGTGCGGTAATTGCTTTTGCAATAGTTTCGGCAACTTCTTGCTGCGCACCAAGGGCCGTTTTAGTGCCGGCAGCTACCGCGTTTTGCATTGCGGCAATTGTTTGATTAATGCTGACGGTTTGTTGAATTCCTTGCGCTACTTTTTGTTGTGCATCTTGAGCAAGGTCGTTAACCGTGCTGACCAGTGAAACGAGTACCTGTTCTGGTTGAGCAGCAAGAGCCTCGAGTTGTGTTGTTGCTTGTTCAATGTTGGTATTAACTTGTTCTTGTACGCTTGCAATTGTTTTGCTAATGTTGCTGCCTACTGTTTCTTGCATCTTTTTAATGGTTTCGGCAGTTCTTTGTACAACAACTTCTTGTTTTTTCATTTGTTCAAGGAATTGTTCTGCTGCTATAGTTTTTGCCGTATTAACTGCGGCGGTTGCTGTATCAGCAAGTGCTTTTTGTGATAATTCTTTAGTTTGATTCAACTGATCTCTAATATCTTTAAGGCGTTGTTTTTCTAAGTTTTGTGCGGCTTCAAGTTGAGCAGACATGTCAGCAATAACGCCAAGAATATTAGCAACGTGTACTTTTACGTCGTTTTGTGAGGCGATCTTTTTAACAACATTGCTTGGTGCTGTAATAACATCGTTCAATGCCTTGGCTACATTTTGTTGTGCTTCGGCGTAGGTTTGCATGCCTGCTTGGAGCGCTTGTTGTGCGCTTATTACCGCTTGTGCAACACGATCAACTTCAGTTGCAACTACCATGGTACCTTGTTCAAGAGCTGCTTCTGCTTTGTTAGAAACTTCGCGTACTTTATCGGCTACTGCAGCAAGCATTGCTTCTGGCTTGGTAATAACTGTATCAAGTGACGTGGTTGCTTTTTGTATGGTGGTATCAATCTTTTCTTGTACATTGCCAACTGCTTGTTCTACCACAGCGTTAATCTTGCCTTGTATTTTTTGTAACATTTCAGCAGCTTTGTCTTGCAATACGGAATCTTTGCCTTGCAATATATTTAAAATTTCTTGAGCTGCTCTGGCTTTTTCTTGAGCTTCTGGTGGCAATTGCTGTATCAAGGCACTTGGCAACGAAGCTCCGCCTCTAATATCTTGCAGCACGGAAGCTATGTTGCTTAACCCAGGTATTTGTTGCACCATGCCAGCAAGCTTATCTTGCAAAAGAGCTTGCATGTCTGCTGGCGTAACGCCGCCTGTGCTCAATTGTCCACCACCTTGGCCCATGCTCATCATCATCATCGACTGCATCATGCCGGCCATGCCAGGGTCCATTAACATAGGCAGTAAGCCCATCATAGCAATACCCAACATACCAAGGCCGCTGGTGGCAAAAGTCCCAGGCCGCCAGAGTTTCTTGCTTTTTTTAGTTTTTTCACTGTCAGTTTTATCGGTGTCTGGTTTTGATGTGCCAGTTGGTTTGGCTGCTAGTTTTGGTGGCAGTGGCCCAAGTGGTTTGAGTGGAGCGGTTGACGTTGGTTTTGGCACTAAATGTGGGGCAGCAGTTGATGGTGCTGAGTGTGACAACATGCTTGCAGGTCGTGGAGGCAAAGAAGGCCTTGGTGTGGCTGCTGCGTAAGTACTTGTACGTTTCGATGGTGCGGTGCTTGGTTTTGGGTTTTCTTTTTCAAATTTTGCAAGATTAGCATTTAGTCGAGCTTGCGCTTCAGGACTAAGAACTCCTCCTGTTGGCCGTGGCCGTTTTCCTGGTGTGCTGACTGACGTGCTGCTGACTGAAGGAGCACTGCTTATGCTTGAAGTAGGCCTGGTTGTTGTGTACGAAGGAGGTCTGGTCACGGAGCTTGAAACGGAGCTGACAGAGCTAGTTGATAAGCGACTTGTTGCTGGATCATGTGATGTGCTTGTTGATGACGAAATAGTTGGCATAGTGCTTATTATGCTGCCCCGGCCCCCCCCTGATGAGCTTGCTGTAGTTGCGGCAAGCCTAGCCGCTGGTGATGAGCTTATGGTTTGCGATGGAGAAGAAGTTGGCGCCGTGCTTGGTAATGTTCTTCTAAGGCTTTCTTCTGCTGCCAATGCGGCGGGTGAACCTGGAGTTTTTGGTGGTGGTAAGGGCCTGCTTGGTTTTGGTGCTGTTGCAGGGAGGCTTGCTGGTTGCGTTTGTGGTATTAATCCTATCCGTTGGCCTCCAAGCATCATATGCTGCGGCCGCGCAGTTGCAGCTGTTGCCGTCCGTTCACTTACTACAAACAAGATGACCAAGCTTATTGCAAGTAATCTCATAACACTTTTTATATTCAAATGAATCTTCATCACTCATCTCCTTAAATTGAGGAATTGTTTTCTTTACTTAAAAATATCAGAAATGGGTATGATAATTCAATGATTTTGATTATTTGAAAATAAAAGAGCCGGGCGTTTGGTTGTTAACGCCCGGCTCTTTGGATATTTTTGTTGAATTTTATTGTGGCAAACTAGATGGTTGCTGTGGTAAGAAGGTTGGCAAACTTGGTGGTGGTGCAAGTTGCGGTGCCGCTGCTGGGGTGGGTTGTGCAGGTTTTGCAGCCGCAGAAGCATCCCACTCTTTTCGTTTTTGTGCATATTCATCTTGCAAGTGTTCTTGAGGAACGCCAAGAGGAACTTGCTTGCCTTGAAGATCGGCTCTAGGGCCGGTGTATGGTACCGTTTCTGCTGGTGTGCGTGTTCCTATTGCTATATCTCGGTTGACAGCGCTAATAGCGGCTTTGTTTTCATTTTCGTGTCTTCTTGTAACTTCACTAATGATGTATTGGTCGCCTGTTTTTTGCGCTGCAGCCATTTCTTCGCTGTGTCGTATTTTTCTTTCAGCAGAGCTTTTGGCTATGCTGATTTGTTGTTGATCGCTTGTTTTGTTTGCTTGGTTTAGTAATGTTTGAGCGCCCGTTTTTGCTTGCTCAAGTTTTTCTAGGTTTTTATAGTGATTATAGGTTGCATAGTCTTTTTTTGCCTGACGATATTGTATTGGACTGAATATTTTTTGTAAGAAACTAAATGATTTTGGGTCTTTTAGGCTTGGTTTTGGCAGTGCTTGGTACGTTGTGGGAGTTGGCGCATAAGTAGCTACTTGTTGTCTTGGCTGCGTGCGTGGTGCGTATCCTGGAGTTTGTAGCGTTGGGGCCGGGGCATAACTACCTTCTGGTTGTGTTTTTGGTTGAGCACCTGGTCGAGGAGTTGGTGCTAGCTGACCTGGTTGCTCAAAGCGTTTAAACTCCGGTGTTGATAAGCTTGGTGGGGGAACCATTGGTCGAGGTTGAGTTACCATTGTTTGTTCCGATTGCGTTGTTTGTAGTGGTGGCGCTGGTGGAACTCTTCTTGGAGCAAGTGCAGGTGGTCCCATTTCAGGTTGTACTGGCATCATTCTTGGCATTGGTGGCGGTGGAAATTTTGCATCAAGCGAAATCGCTGCGCTAGCAAGCACCAAGCTGGCAAGCACTAAGCGTGTAATTTGTGATAATTTCTTCATTTTTTATCTCCCCAAAAAAAACAAATTTCCCTTTATTCAAAAATAGCACAAACGCTTTTAACAAAGCAATAATGGAGCTAATTTTTGGTGAGCTGCCCATTCTTATTCATAAACTGCGCTAGTAACCTGGCTGCGTTTTGGGCCAGATTGCTGAATACTTGGCAGGCTTTGTGTTGTGGCGGGCCTTTCGACCCGCTCAGGACGAGCGGGTGTTGGTGGTACAACAGGTTGTTGTACGAGTGGTGCCGGAGGTATTGGTGCTAGAACCGGTGCTGGTGCTTCGACACGCTCAGGACGAACGGGCGCTGTTTGGGTGGTGGTAGCAGGAGTTTGTGGTGTTTGTTTTGTTGTTGATGCCGCCATTTCTTTGAGTGCTTGAGCTTCCTGTTCTGCTTTGTGTCGTGCCAGTGTTGCCGCAACTACTTTTTTGTCGCCGGTCATTTCAGCGTCAAACCGTTCTTGAGCGCGTCGTACGGTTGGTTCGGCCCACGTACGAAATTGTTGTGCAGTTTCAAAATTGCCATCTTTTTCATGTTGCGCAGCCATTTTGAGCATCATAACTTTTCCAGCCAAATCGCGGTCGTTTAAATAACCATCAGGTCCTGTTGCTTCTTCATAATATTTCATGGCTCGGCGGTTGGTTGCTGGTGGTGGTGCGATGGTGAGTGTTGTTACTGGTTGCGGTGTTTGTGCTGGTTGCTGAACCGTTTGCGGTGTTTGTTGTGTGTGTGTAGGTTGTGGTTCTATGACGGGCGGTTTTGCTGCCGCTTTAGCTGCTTTGGCCGCAGCTTCGGCTTCTATTTCAATTTTGTGTCGCGCTAACACTTTTTCTACCAATTTTTTATCGCCTGTTTTTTCCGCATCAAATCTTTCTTGAGCGCGTCTTAATTGATTTTGTGTTTGTTTAAAAGAATATTTGCCGCCTGGCTGTTGAGCGTAATCAAAATTGTGGGCTTTTTCTAGGTAGCCTCCCGGTGCGGTGGCAGCTTTGTAATAGTGCATGGCACGACGAGATTTAATAGGGCTAAAAAAACTAAATTTTGGCGGCGTTATATTTTTGAGTGTGATTGGTTCGGTATGTGTGGTGGCAGATGTGTAGCGGGGTCGAACTGTCTGTGTTGCTGTGCCGGTAGCAACTGGTTGTGCTGGTGTGCTGGTGTGTTGCGGTGTTATGTGCTGTGTTGGTTGTGGTTGGCGCGTTGGTGCAAGCAGTGGTTGTTGTTTTTGTTCTGGTAATTGTTTGGGTTTTTGTGGCAGTTCCCAGATTCCTAAGTTTCTTAATTCTGTTTGGCCTCTGCTTCTGCCTGCTGCACTCATTGTTGTTGTGCTAACAATAAGCACACTCATCAGTACCAAAAAATTGCTACGCAATAATTTGTTCATTTTATTATCTTTCCGTTTGTGCCGGCGTTGACGGCAGTTCACTAATTAACTTTCTTGATTGAGCGTTTTTTTGTCTAGCTTGTTCTACCAAATCGAGTGCTTCTTGCCCTTTTGCTTGGCGTGCCCTGGCGTTGAGGGCGCGTACTTCAGCTTGCAAAGCGTTAATCTCTTGTGCTTTTTGTGTGATCTCTTCAGGTGTCAGTGGTCGGCCAACGCGAGGTGTTTCGCGTCTGGTGACCTCAATATATTGTCCGGTTGGTGTTTGCATCCTTCCTGTAACGGTGCCAGGAGTGCCTAGCGTAAGTGCACTGGTTGGGTAGGTTGCAACACCTGCCGTTGGTGGCGTGGGTAGCGGTGGCGGTGTTGGTTTTACTGACGCAGTTGGACCGAACTTTCGTTGCTCAGGGTCAGACAAGTGCCCCAATGGGTTTGATGAGTCAAATTTTACCGGTGTTGGTCCTTCGACAGGCTCAGGACGAACGGGAGTAGGGAGTGCTGCTGGTTTTGCCGGTGGGACCAGTGTTGGTATGGGTACTTGTGGGTTGGTTAAATCTTCAAAAGTTTTTATTTTTGCCTGCAGTTGCTGTTGAATTGCTGTTTTTCTTTCTGGTGTTGCAGTAGCTTGTTCTGCAAGAAGTTGTTTTATCTCTTTGCTTGTTTGTAGCACGTCGGGACGGCCACTTTGTAATTGTTTGCTAAAATTCTTCATAACAGCTTCTTCGTGTTTTGCTATCTGTGCTGTTACTAGCGGCGATTGTGGATGCAGTGTGGGAAGTAGTTTTTGATCGGCGGCGAGTTCTTTTTCTAGTGTTTTGCGTTGTTGTGTTCTAAAAAATGGCTCTCCTGCTTGTGGCTTGCCTAGTGCGACTAAATATTCTTGTGTTTTGGCAACGCGGTTGGCAACTTCGTTATAATGAGCTTGCGCTTGATTGGTAAGGTCCTGCTTTACTTCTTGACGCTTTTGAACAATCGATTTGTTTTCAGTAGTTAGCACAGCGCGCTTGTCTGCTACTTGTTGCTTGTAAACATCAAGTTCTGCTTTAACTTTTGCAGGACCATCAGGTTGTTTGTAGTAGCGCGCTTTCAGTTCAAGTTCTTTGGCTTTGATATCAGCCTGATCTTTTGCGTTCAAGAGTGATTTGGCAAAACCCGATTGCTTAAATGTTTCAACAAAACTGGTAACGTCGGTGCGCAGTGTTGCTTTGTCTGCGCGAAATTGTTGCATGCTTTCTTTCCAGTGTTGCGCGGGTGTTTTTTTTAATTGTTCTAATGACTGTTTCCATTCTGATTTTGCTGTTTCTAGCGGATTTTGGAGCGTGCCTTTCATCTGGCGAACGTCGCGTTTAAAAGCGCCAACAGTCATATTGTAGATCATGCCGCGGCTATCATCTTTTGCATCCCGTAGTTCTTGGCGGCGTGCTTTGGTAAGTGTTCCTTGTGCAAGTTCTGTTTCGTAGTCTTTGAGCGAAAGGCCCATCGCTTTGGCTCTCGCGGCGTGTTCTTGTGACACTTTTTTGCTGCCGTCAGGTGCTTGCGATTGTTGAAAAGATTGAAGCCTTTTTGCTAGATCTTCCTGTTCTTTTTGCGCTGCTGCTTGAGCCTTGATATCGCGCGTTCTCATGACCGGTTGCACGTGACCATCGGCGGAAGGGGCTGGTGCGTAAGCACTACTAGTGGGTTTTCCAACATATGTTGAAGGTTTTGTACCAGTGTAGGCACTGGTGCCACCCTGGTAAGGGCTTCCTGAGGCTCCGGGAGCATAAACACTTGTTCCTGGTTTGGCGCCGTAGGGACTTGTAGTTTTGCCAGCGGCAAGATCTTGCGCAGTTTTTGTGCCGAGTTGGTAGGGGCCGGTGCTGCTAAGAGCTTTAGTATCACGCATAGTTTTTTGTGTTGCCTCAAGGCGCGTTTGAACACCTTCAAACATACTTTGCGCTCTGCCAGCTATGCCAGTTCTTGCTGTGGTAGGTGGTTGTGCCGTTGCTGTTGGCGGCGGGGTGCCAATGCTGGCAACGGGTGGTTTAGGGCCAATACCCGTAGTTGGTGTTGGTGGGTGTCCAAGGCCCGGTGGCGTAGGCATAAACGGTTGCGATAGCGTGCCAGGGCCTGGTGCACCATGCGGTGCGCCTAATCTTTGGGCAAGTTCTTCATCGGCTGTTTTTGGTTTTTGTGTTGTTGTTGGTTTTTTGAATGCTGAAATACCTTCGGTAGTTTCTGCGCTTTGTTCTTTTGCGCGCATGGCAGATCTTTGTTGGGCGCCAGATCTTTGTAGCATATTTCTTAAAAGCGCTGCTGCTTGCAAAGGCTTCCACGCAATACCCAGTACCGCAACGAGTGTGAATAAAAAAAGGTATTTTCTCTGTACCATTTTTTTCCTTTTGATCAATCGTTGAGAGGGATGCCACATTTTTGTTGTAGAGCCTGTAGGGTGTTTTTGCCATAACTTGTTTTTATTTTAGTTTCAAGTTTTGCAATCTTACTGCCAAGCTTTTGATTGTTTTGGTTTGAAAGGGCTGTTTGGTACAGTGCGGCCAGCTTTGCTTGTTGGCGTTGCTGGCGTATCGATTCATTGCTGCCGCGTGTGTAGTTACCGCGGACTACAAACAGAGCGTCTTTGACCGTTTTTTTTGCTACTTTGCCGGCGTAGGTAAAAAGGCTTTGTTGCGGTAGCTCTTCTGGCCCGGCGCTAAAGGTGGTAATGGCGTACGAAGCGGTGAGTGCCGCTGTTGCCAGGAACAGTTTTATTTTCATGCCAATGTCCATGAAGGTACCTTTTTTTTAACTTATTTTTAATGTTTTTTGTTTTTCTATCTGTAATAATTGTAACATGGTTGGGGAGTGGGAAGCAACGGTTTAAAAAAAAGAAAACGGGGGATGCATTTTAGCATCCCCCGTCGTATTAGGTTCTAAAGTTTTTTATTGGTTTGGTAGATCAGGATTAACTATTACTGAACGTCTTGGAGGAAGTGCTGGGGGCACTCCCGATGATTGATCGCCAAAAGTTTGACCAACTTCTCTTTGTTGTGGGTTCAATGGCAAAGGTCTTGTTGGTTGACCACTTACTGGCTGACCTGCATCTTCAAACGCTTGAGGTGCGGTTATTGTTCTTGCTGGTCGAGCTGGTGGTGTTCCTGCAGAAGGGCCGAAATTACTAGACGCCGGTCTGAGCGCTTCTTCTCCTACGAGTGGTTCTGATATTCGTGGAGCTGGTGAAGGTAACGGTCTGGTTTCATAGCCAGGTCTTACACCAACTGTTGGCGCTGACTGTTCAGCTTGGCGAGCTCTAAATGCTGCGTTTTCTGCAGCAACGCGTGCTTCGTATTGTTCTCTTGTTTGTGTTTGTACACCAGCAGGCAATGGCGGAGTTGCTGGTTGAGTTTGTGTCGGCGCAACTCTTTGAGCTGCTCCAACACCCACGTTTTCTGCAGCTTCTCGAACGCTTTCTCTAGCTCGTTGCAATAAGCCTTGTGGTGCTTGTTGAGGTTGTGGTCGAGTTGGTTCTGCGTAACCAAATTGTTGCTGGCCAGCTCGTTGTTGAACAAGTTCTCCAACTCTACCTTCTCTAAAGGCAGCGCGTTGTTGTTGTGCCACTGCCCTAGGGTCTTGGGCTCCCGTTTCTTGCGCAAAGCCTGCGCCTTCTTTTTTCATGGTTTGATATGCTCTTCTTTGATCTTCTGGTAATGCTCTTACAGCTCGTTGTTCTTGAATTTTGTAGCCAACGTTTTGTATGCCGCGGCTTGCAGATTGGAATGGGCTTAAAAGCTTGTCGCGAAGGCCAGGAGCTTTGGTAGCATCGCTAGGTTGTACGTATGTTGCGGCAAGGCCTGTTTGGCTAGCGCGTACGCCTGCTGAAGTTCCTGCGATTGGTCGAGCAATTTCAAGAGATTCAACGGGCTTGGTTGTTTTTCCATACCAAATATTTTTTACCGTTTGTCCTGGGTTGGTAACGGCTGTTTTGAATCTTTCCCATCCACTTGGTTTTGGTTGCTCAATTTGTCTTACTTGTGCTGCCTGCTGCAGTGCTTGAGCCATTGGTTGCGGATGTTGGCCCGACATTGGTCTTTGTGGTGCAAAGCTGGGTTGTTGCGGTGCTCCATAACCGCCGCCTGAAGGTTGTCTATGAGCCGCTTGTATCGCCACGCTTGCAAATAAGCAAGCAACGATAGCTACCATAAATCTGTGCATATTCTTCATAACTTCTCCCTCTCAAAATACCTTTAAAAAGTACCCTTTTTTGTAATAATCAATATTCACTACATTGATTGTAACAATTGCTGCAATTAAAATTCAATAGTTTTGCATAAAAGAAATATTTTTATTGTGTTGGTTGAGTGTCGAGCGCAGGATGAGCTGAGATTGGTTGAATTTACCGGGTTCCCACAAGTGCTAGGCCTTCGCGTATCGCCGTATCAAGCTCAGTGGGTTGGCGGGGTGTTATTGGCTGTTTTGTTTGGAAAGCACCAATGTCTGCTTGTGCTTTTGCCGTGCCTTGGCGTTCTGTTGTTGGCTCAACGGGTGCGGTAGCTTCTGGTCTTGGCCCTGCTGTACCTGGATTTGCGCCTGTAGTTTCTATGTTTGCTCGCGGTGTTGGCAGTCTGCGCGTGCCGGCTGGTATTGCAGCCCGGCCTTCTGTAAGTTTTGGCAATGGCTGTGTTTGGGCAAGATCTGCAAGTGGAGAAGATTGCTTTGGAGCTGGTGCGCCTGTTGATTGCGTTGGAGGAGCAGGTAGTAGTTGTTGTGTTTGCATAGCAGGTGCGGTTTGTTTTAGCGTGGGTTGTGTTGCAGAAGATTCTTCTTGCAATTTGTCTATTCTTCCTTGAATTATCATTTTTCTTGTCTGGTCACCTTCTTGTTCACGCTGTTGTTCAAGCTCGCCTATTTTTCTCAAAGTTATGGTGCTTCTTATTTGAGATTCCTGCGGTGTACCTTTGGTTGCTTCAAGAGCCTTTTGGTCTTCAAAATTTTGTGATAACGCATTAATTTCTTTCTTTTTTCTGGTCAACTGATTTATGAGGTCTGTTTGTTTGGTTGGGTCGGTTTCTTTTTTCAATTGACTTTCCAGTTCGATCTTTTCATTTTGGGCGCGTTTCACTGACGTATCAATTTTTTGTAACGTTGATGAGAGTTGTGGTTGCACCGTTGGGCTGACACGCTCTTGAACCCACGCGCTCGCTTGTTGCGCGCCGCTTACCGTTTTTCTGCCAACATATTTGGTGGCTTGCCATGTTTTTTGCAATGCTGCATCGCGCAGTTCATACGGCTTTTGTGAGATATCGCCCACTATTTCAAGGCCTTTTATAGTTGCTTTACCTGCAGTTTTTGCAGCTTGCTGAATTTGTTCTAGTCTAGTTTTTTGTTGCTTAGTTTCTGACGCAAGTGGTGATGTAGTAACCGGCATTACTGGTGTTTGTGGTGCTGGGCCCATTGTCTGCAGTGTGGTGGGGCGAGGTGCTGAGCCAAATTGTTGGGCAGGGGTTGTTTGTTGTTTTTCTGGCTCGAAAATTTTTTGTTGTAACCTTTCGGATTCTTGCATTAGTTGTGTTCTTTCTGTGTCGGTAAGCCCAGGTTTTTTCAATTTTATGCCAACTTCAGCCAGTTGAGCGATGTGCGTATCCTCAGCAGAAACCTGCGGTTGAACAGGTTGCTTTTTTGGTTGAGGGCCCGATGTTATACCTTGGATCCATTTACCTGCAGTTTGTACGCTTTCTGTTATGCTTTCGCCAACACGTTCAGGTGCTAGCTGCATAGCTCGTCCAGCCAATCTGCGTGCTTCGGTTTTTTGGAATTTTTCTGCTTGTTTTCTTCGTGCCGCTTCACGTTGTGCAGTTTCTCGCTCTTCAATTTTTTGTCCTACTCCGATAAACTTTTCTTCCAATCTCCCTTTTTGTTCTGCCAAGGCTGGTCTTTGTGTTTCAGCAAGGTCTGGTCTTTTTAATTGTTCATCAAGCTCGCCCAGTTTTCTCAGAATTATTCCTTCGCGCACTTGGGCTTCTCTGACTGGTTCTTTTGCTTTCATTGCAGCCGCAAGATCAGTCCTTTCTTGCTCAGTACGTTTTGCATAGCCGTACGATGGCACACTTGGTGATGCTGGTATAACAGGTTGCAATGACGATGGGGCAACCGATTGTGTTGTTAGAACTGATGGTGTTTGAAGAGATGTTGGGCGAGTGGCAAGTTTTGGTGCTGGTGTAAAATATTGTCCAATCTTTGTAGCTATCGTGCTGATACCATGTTTAAAAGTATTCCAAGCTCCAGTGGTTTGCTGTGGTGCTGTTGTGGTGGCCCCACCATAATTGACAGGAGCTGCTTGTGGGGTTGTTTGCCACGTTTTTAGTTTTTGCTGAAAAGCTGGATCTTGCGAAGGTGCTTTTTGATACTGATCTTGGGCGTGCATTTTTTGTGCTGTAGTCTGGTATCTTTGGGCGGCTGTTTGGTTGCCGGCCTCGCGGGCTCTAGCTGCATCGCTCTCCCAACTTTGAACCCTTGTTGATTTTTCAGCTGGACGAAAACCGGTTGGTGCTGAAATTTCAAAACTTTGTGGTGGTCGAGCGCCTCTGCTCATTGCTGCGTGAACAGTTATTTCGCAGAATAAGAAAAGAGTTGTGCTGAGTGCAAGCATACGCATCATTTTCATAATTTTTTCCCTCAAAATTATTCAAAAATATTTTTACGGTGCTCAGAGTTCATTACTTTGATTGTAGCAATTTGAATTAAACAAACTCAATGGTTTGAGGAAACGTCTTTAATGAAAAAGGGGATGCCAAGAAGCATCCCCTGATAGTTTTCTGTTTGGTTTGCTAGGTTAGTTTTGTTTCCATTCTTTTTTTGTGGCTTGTTTTGCGGCTATTTCTTCTGCTGTTTTTGGTTGTTTTGGTGTAGTACCAGTTGTTGGCAAGAGCCTCCTGCCTGCGAGTGCTCCTTCAAGTGTGCTCTGAAAATTTGGCGTTGTTGTTGGTGGTGTTGAGACTGGGCGTGGTTTTTGCTCAGTTTTTCTCAATTGAAATCCACCTGCTTGAATTTGTTGTTGCAAACCGGCATCTAAACTAACTGGTCGTTGTGATCTTGCTTGACTCTGCATGACTGTTGATGGTGGAGGAGGTGGTGGTGGTACTTGGCCAGAGCTTGCTACTGTACTTGGTGGCGTGGTAGATGTTGGTTGAGCTTTTGCTTGCGGTTGAGCAGTAGCTTGAGTCTCTGAGGCCAGTTTCTGGGTATCTTGGGTATCCAATCTTTGGCTCTTTCTACGAGCCTGTAGTCCTGCTACCAATGCGGGGTCTAGTGTAGGAGGCGCTGATTGTGGTCGTGCCACTGGCTCAGTTTGTGGTTCGGCTTTTTTCAGTTGAGCTCCAGCTCGAATTTGCTGTAGTAATTGTGCAGGCTGCTCAGGCTGCTTTTGTTGTGTTGGCGCGGGCGGAGGAGGTGGAGGTGGTAGTGCTTCTGTTGTTGCTGATGCTGAACGTTGAGTACCAATTACAGCGGTTCTTGGCTGCTCAGATGAACTTACCGTTGCTTGTCTCCATCCGGCTTGTGTTGACGGTGATGCAACAGGTTGCTGTGGTTGCTGGGTTGCCGAGCCTGGTTTAGGGCCAAGTGGTGCTGGTGCTGGCAAGTCGCTTAATCTTGTTAAGGTTGGTTTTGGTTGTAATGGTCCTATAAATTTTTCTGGTTCTGGCTGCTTGC
The DNA here is from genome assembly GCA_019749895.1 of Candidatus Babeliales bacterium. Classification (NCBI taxonomy): domain Bacteria; class Candidatus Babeliae; order Candidatus Babeliales; species Candidatus Babeliales bacterium. Next base: position 98,491 of record JAIEPG010000003.1, read on the forward strand.
TTGGTGTATCTCGCGGCACTGGTGGTGGCGCTACAGTTGGTGTTGATTCAGGTCGTGGTGGCTGAAGTTGCGTAGTTGCTTGTTGTTGTGGTGGGCGTGCGCCTGTTGGGCGTTGGGTAAATTCATCAAGTCGCTTAATTTCTTGTTGTGGCAATGGAAATGCACCTATTTCTTTGCTAATTCTTTCCGCTTGTTGAGCTTTTTGTAAATTTTGCATGTTTACATGCTCTTTCACATAAGCCGCTGATTTTTGCTCAAGCTGCTTTTGTAGATTTGCTTGTTCTGCATCTGAGAGGCCGGGCTTTTGTTGTTGTGCTTGTATGGCTTGTATGTCTGTAACTAAGCTGCCTTGGCGTGTTTTTGATATACCAACTTGTTGCTCGAGTGTTGGTGGGCTTGCTGGTTTTTGGACGATACTTGGATCGCGCTGAGGCCCTGATGGATCTAGTGGTCGGCCTGAACCTGGATGTTGTACGATTTGTTGCGTTGTAAGTGCGCGTTGCTGTGCAATGGAATCAGGTGACATATTTTTAAGATTTTTAAGTTGGTAAGAGCGTGGCGACAGTTGTTGCTCAACCAGCGTAGTTGAAACTTGATCAGTTTTTTTTGCTGATTTTTTAGAACCGAGCCCTAATGCTCTTTTTAGTGAAGCCCCAAAGCTTTTTGCTTGCGTTTTTGTGGTGCTCCACATGCTTGTTTTTTGTTTTGCTTGAACGGGCTGTGATGTTGGAGTTGCGTGGGCAGGTGCAGCTTGAGGTGTACCCAATTTAGACAAGCCGCCTTGTTGATTAGGAGTCGAATATTCAAGAAATCCTTTTGGTTTGCCGGCTGGTGGCGTTGCTGGTACAGGACTGTCGGTATATCTTAAAAATCCGTGTGGCTGACCAGCTGGTTGTTGTACAGGGACTTGTTTTAAGTTCTTTGCACCTGCTTGCAATTGCTGAGCAAAGCTTTGTTCGGAAGCTGGTCTTGCTGAGGGTTGAGAAAATGCTGGAGGACCCCCTGGCGGTGGGGTCGGTATTGCGCGAGGAGGTGGTGGTAGAGGCAGTGGTCTGCTGTATTGTTCTGGTGGGCCCATTCTGGGTGCACTCATTCGCGCACTCGCGCTGCAAGAGTCATGCACACCAAGTGCTATCAAAAAAAGTAACGTACTTTTTATAAACTTCATCATAAACTCCTGTTATGGTTGAGGATTAGTTTTCTTTTTCTTCAAAAATACCTGGCAGTACTTGCTGTGCTGCTGCCGAAGGCTTATTAATCTGCAAAATTTTGGCCAGTGTTGGGGCTAGTTGTGTTGTAGAAACTTTTTCAATAATGCGTTTCTTTTCAAGTGAACCTGCTTGATACAAAATGAGTGGCACGTGCGTGTCGTAGTCGTACGGTGTTTTGTGCGAGGTGCCGTTGGCGCGTTTAGCAATGAACGAGTACATGTTTGGCATGCAAATCAAGTCGCCGGTGCGGCCTACATACGTTTGGTTTTGATACAAATATTCAAACGAAGTGGAGTCGAAGGTTGACTCAACTAATTCTTTGGTTGTAAAAACTTTACACATGCCCGGTTGAGCTTGTAAATAATTTCTTAAATCTTCAATAATTGCGTTCTGTTTTTCTTGATCAACGGTTGCCAGTGCCTGTTTGTTGAGATAAAACATGGTCGTTTTAAATGTTTTTACAATACCGCTGATGCCATACTTTTCTTCAATCAAGTTGTTCATGCCGTTGGTTAAGTTTTTGTTGAGCAAGCGGCTTACAAAGCCAAAGCCCCGTTCGTGCATTAACTCAGGAATTGGCGAAACGCCATGGTCGCCCGAAATAGCAAAAAGGGCATTGTGTGCGCCTGCTTTGTTTTGTGCATAGTTCATTAAGTCTTCAATTTGCTTATCCAAGTGACAAATCGTGTCGATCATTTCTAAGCTGTTGGGCCCAAACACGTGGCCAATTTTGTCTAATGCGGAAAAACCAACCCATACAAAAAGTGTTTCGCTGCCGTCTTTTTCAAAATGCTTATCAATACATTCTTTGGTTAAATCTGCTAGCATGCCGTTGGCCATGGGCGTGCGTTGATACAACTGCTGGTCATCATACTTGCCTGCTTTTTCGCGTTGTCCAACATTTAATGCTGTTTTGTTGCCAGCCAAACGGAGCGTGGTGCCGGCAAAGCGATAATCTTTGTTGGCAAACTGCTGGTAGATTTCATGATGTTCGGGATGGAACAATTGCCAGTCGATTTCTTTAATTTTTGAAACGTCATGGCGTTTATTAAAATCTTGTACCCATTCTGGAATTTCTTGGTAGTATGCTTTGCTGCTGGTAAACATGTTTTCATCGTCGTTAAACCAAATAGCACGGCCTCCCTTGCCTGCCATGGCAATTGCTGCGCGTGTTTTAAACGAAAGGGAGAAAACGGTATTTTTGTGTTCTGCTGTAGATTGCGCTACCAGCTGGTCTGAAAGTGTGTCGACCATTAAAAGCTTTGGCGAAGCGCCGTACTTCATAGGTCCGTTGCGGCCAAGTACCGCTGCTGTTGGTGTATCGTCTTGCGTTGCGCGTACTTTTTTACCGTTGCTGTCGGCCCAGGCATTTAAAATGTAGCCATGGTCTTTGGCGCAGGTGCCGGTGCTCAATGTTGCATGGCCGGTTGCGGTTGCCGGTGCACCGTGCGGGTGGTTGGCGCGTTCAAAATTTATGCCGTCTTCAACAAGCTTTTTTAAACCAAAGTTCAAGTAAGGTCTGAGCATTGCCAGGTAGTGATGGGCAAATTGGTCGACTACAAAAACGAGGACGATTTTTGGTTTTTTGCCTGTGCGCCCTTCGAGACGCCCTACGGGCTCCTCAGGGAGAACGGAGGTAGAATGCTTTGGTTCTTGTGAAAGTATATGGCCAGTTTTGTTCAAGATTTTCTTGCTTCGAGACCCGTTTTTCCCGATTGCTTGTTCTTCGATAAACTCAGAATGTTCGGGCTCAATCGCGCTCTCTGCCTGCTCAGAGTCCCGTTCTCCCTGAGGAACTCGTCCTTCGACAAGCTCAGGATAAGCGGGGCTTACTTCCTCCCGTTCTCCCTGAGGAGCCCGTAGGGCGTCTCGAAGGGTTAAGGGCCGAACATATGCAAGCAGTATGCTAATCACAAAAATTGCCGCCAAGCTTTTTACTATTTTTTTAATCATGGTTTTCCTCGTCAAAAATGCCTGGCAGCACAGGAAAGGTGCCGGCAGATGGTTGCACAACGCCTAAAAGATATGAAAGTGTGGTGGGCAGTTGTGGTATTAAAACTTTTTGCGTGATTGTTTTTGGCGCAAAGCGCCCGTGCTGATAGACGATAAGTGGTACGTGTGTGTCGTAGTCGTACGGCGTGTTGTGCGAGCAGCCCTTTGGATAGCGCGTAATCAGGCAGTAAGGCTGTGGCATAATAATTAGGTCGCCCAGGCGCGAGTCGTACAAATGGTTTTTGTAGTAGCTTTCAATATCTTGCGTGCGAAACGTTGCTTTGTGCAGTTCATCGCGCGTCCACACGCGTTTGATTGCCGCTTCTTGAAGTAACATGTCTTTAAGATCAGTCAATATTGCTGCTTGTTCTTCTGCAGTTTTTGTTGCCATTTGTTGCTTATTGAGCACAAAGTAGGTTGACTCAAATGCTTGAACGATGTTTTCAAGATCATATTTTTCTTCAATAAATTCATTCATTTTTTCAATTAAGGGCTGAACCATAACGCGCTGGGCCTGCGTAATGCCTTTTTTGTACGAAAGCTCTTGCATTGGTTGAATACCATGGTCGCCGGTGAGTGCAAAGAGCACGTTTGATTTACCCATTTTGTATTGTGCATAGAGCATAAACTCTTTAATTTGTTGGTCTAAATGGTACATCATGTCTATTGCTTCCAAGCTGTCGGGGCCATAATAATGACCAAGTAAATCAAGGCTGCTTAAGCATAGCCACATAACCATATCGTTGGGCGAGTTGGGGGCAATGGTGCTGTCGATACATTTCTTTGCTAAATCAAAGAGAAGTTTGTTTGAGTGGGGTGTTTTATTGTAAAGATCGTACGGACATTCGTTAGTGCGATCAATAGGAATTGGCTTTTCTGAAATTAATGGAAAGTTTAACGCCGCATAATCATAGTTATCAATGTGCGGAAAATCATAGGCTGTGCTGGTGCGTGGGTACAGTGTTTCCCAGCTCACGTTTTCAAGCTTGGTTGGTGCGTGTTTTTCGTTAAACTCTTCAAGCCAGTCGGGCAGTTTGCTGTAATAATGTTTGCTTGAAGTAAAGCGTCCGGTTTTGTCGTCAAACCAAATTGCTTTACCCATGCGGTTGGCAGTAGCCATGGCAGCCTTTGATTTTATGGAAAGCGAGATAGCAATATTGCGGTTTTCTTGTGGTGACGAAAGAACAAATTGATCGGCAAAGGCGTCGACCATAAGGTGGCTTGAAGAGCGTTTATGGTTATCATAGGTTGTTTCTTTATCTCTAAAAACTTCAGCACTACAAGCCCTGCCTTCATCTTCAATAAATTCTACCGGCTTGCCGTCTTTGTTGTACCAGCGGTTGCCAGTAACGCCGTGGTAGGTTGGTACGGTTCCGGTGCTCAGTGAGCTGTGGCCTGGGCAGGTTTCAGGAATGGCGTGCGGGTGGTGGGCATTTTCGTAACAAACGCCTTGCTCAAGAAGCATTTTAATACCGTGATTGAGGTGGGGTTTAAGTTTTTGAATATAGTGGTGCGCAAACTGGTCAATTACCATAATAACCGTTAGTTTTGGCTTTTTTTGAACCAGGTCTTGGTTGAGAGCCATAAGATTAGCTATGCTGCAAAGCATCAGCAGCCAGGTAGCCAGAAGCGTTGTGCGTTTATGCATAAATCTCATGGTACGTCCTTTATTTTAGTTCAATCAGATTCCTACACCCTGAGTGTATAGTATTTTCAAATAGAAAATAAATAGTTTTGGTAAAGTTTATGATAAAAAAAAGTTATTCGGTCATCATTTTTTTATTATTTGCTTTTTTTAGTCCGTTTTTGCGTAGTGCAACTGGCGAGCTTTTGACTGATTTTAAGCGTATTGTTGCAACGCAACGAATTAAGATGCGTATCAACCTGCCCTTGCCCGATCAGGTGGTTTATTACGATTCTTTATCTTTTTCGCTTGATTATGAGGGGGTAGTGCTGAAAGGTTTTAAGGTAGCCAGTGAGCCAGTGGTACGCCATATTGCTGCTTTACGGGCCGACAAAAAGGTGTTGCAAGGGCCGCTGAATGTAACGCTGCGGTTTACTTTTTCAAGTTCGACTAGGCGGTTGAGTTCCGGTTTTAAAAAAGCAAAGTTGTATGTCAGCCTTTTATCTTTAGATAGGCAGGGTCGGCATAAGTTTAACTATGTGGTGATGCCGTTGGCGGGTCAGTTAGTAGCAGGTAGTAAAAGCCAAAACTTGGCTGCAGAGCGGCATGAGACGCGTGGTCCACGTGCAGATTCTGTTGGATTGGCAGCCGTGCCGGAAGAAGAGTTATTCTTTTTAGACCCGCTTGTCCGGGTTTTGACTCAGGTGCGCTATGCACTGAGTGATTTTTTGAAAGATTATTGGTTTTGGGTCATTTATTGCTTAATGCTGCTGGTGGTAGTGGTTATTTCGCTGGGTCTTTGGTTTGCCACTACCACGCAGTATTCATTTTGGCTGCGCGAATTGCGCTTGGTTGCATTAGTTTGTTGCATCATGTTGAGTGTGAAGTTTGCGCCGCGAAGCTTATTTTTTGTTTTTGAATCAGTAACGTTTTTGCTGTTGGGGTTATTCTTTTTGCGGCCATCGTCAAAACTGCCAGTGTTGTGGTCTGCAGTGCGCACGGGTGTTGGGGCGTGTTTGCTGATGGGGGTTTTCCCGTTGCTGGTTAAGGCTTTGCTGGTTTACTCAGGTTTTTAGGTCCCTCGATACACCCTACGGGCACTCGGGACGAGCGAACTAAAAGACATCTTTTTTTAGTTAATAAATTTTTTGTATTACGTTTATCTTGTCAGGACCCGCTCACCCTGAGTGTTTTTCCGCAGGAAAAATGTATCGAAGGGTTAATATTTGTCCGAACCAAATTTGTTTTTTTCGGTTTCAAACTTACGGTTTTTATCGTTCTTTTTTTCTTTTTCTTTTTTTAGTAGTGAGACCATTTTGTCAATAGTGTCGTCAACAACCACGTACATATCGGTACCTTCTTCTTGTGCATTTAAGTCAAAGCGGGGTGTTTTAACGTGCAAATGCGCTGCATGGTGTGGGTGGAGTTTGTTAGCGCGTAAATGAAGCTCAATGTTGAAGGGGCTTAGATTTTCGGCATTTTCTAAAATGTCGTTAAGCTTTGCCAATTTTTCGCGTGCGTGAGTTTCCAATGGGTCTGAATGATCCATGTTTTGAAATGAAATTTTGATATTCATTGCTGCCTTCTCCCTTACCTTTTTTATAAAAATCGTTCTGCAATTTCGCTATAAAATTGATCGCCGAGATAGCGTTCTTGGGTATCTTTGTTGGCAAGAATTTCTTTGATGGTGCCTGATGTTACTACATGGCCTTGCATTACAACATAAACTAAATCGGCTATCGACAAAAGTTGGTCAACATGATGATCTGAAAGTACTATACCAATACCAGATTGAGCCATATCTGTAAATATCTTTTTTAGTTCGTAGATTGACTTTGGATCAACACCAGCAAAGGGTTCGTCCAATAAAATGAGCTCTGGGTGCATAAGTAATGCGCGGACTACTTCAAGCTTACGCTTTTGTCCGCCCGAAAGTACCCCTGCTTTTTGCTTCAGGCTGTGCATGAGCTGGGTGCGCTCAAGCCACATGTCGCGCTCGGCATAAAAAGAATGGTTGGTTTTTTTGTGCCAAAAAGCATGATACTCAAAAACGAGTTGCAGGTTATCGTGCACGGACATGCTTTGGAACAGCGAGCTGCTTTGAGGCAGGTAGATAAGACCACGGTTGACGCGCTGATCTACGCGCCAACCGTTAATAATTTCATGATTGAGTGAGATGATATTTTTTTGATTCTTTTGGTCGGCCATTGGTGCCGGGTTAAGGCCCATGATCGTGGTGAGTAATGTTGTTTTTCCTGCGCCGTTGGGGCCCAAGAGTACCGTAACTAAACCACTTTGAGCTGCAAATGAAATGTCTTGTAAAATCTGTTTCTTGCCCAACGTTTGGCTTAAACAAACGACCGAAAGAGCCAGGCTCATAAACTATACTTTTCGTACACTAAATTGAACTGGGCAACCTTTAATATCGTAATGTGATCGAATAATATTTTCGATAAAACCAAGCTGCGATGGCCCAAAGAACTCGGGGTAGTTTACATGCAAAACAAAGGTTGGGATTTGTGCTGGAACGTTACGAATTTTGAACAGACGCAGCAAGATACGTTTATGGTACATTGGTTTAGTGCTTAAGCTTTGTTTTACCAGTTCATCAAGTTCGCTTGAGTTAAAGCTTTGTGAACAGCGCTTGACCAGGGAATTAACTTGATCAATAACTTTGCTTACGTTTTTCTTTGAAAGGCACGAAATGTTAATTTGAGGTGTCTTTTTCAAGACAAAATTGTACTCTTCCAAGCTGCTTTTAAGCTGTGCCTTGGTGTAGTCGTCTTCTTTGATTAAGTCAGTTTTGTTGTAAAGGACTAAAACTGGCTTATTAACTTCGTAAACGTAAAAGAGCAATTTCAGTTCTTGATCAGAGATTTTGCCTTGTGAAGCGTCGATCATTAACAGTACCACGTCTGCTTCACGAATTGCTTCCAGTGAGCTTTTAACCATCAGCTGTTCTAGTTCATCATCAACGCGGCTTTTTTTACGAACGCCAGCGGTATCAACAAGCTGGATCAGTTCGTCGGCGCGCTGCAACATTTCGGTAATGGGTTCACGCGTGGTGCCGGCAACTTCTGATACAATAGAACGTTCTTGGTTGAGCAATAGGTTCATGAGGGACGATTTGCCAACGTTGGGCTTGCCAACAATTACCATTTTGTATTGCGGTACTTCACCTTCAATAGTTGTTGGTTGTGGCACAATGTCGGTAATACGTTCAAGGAGTCTGCCAATACCGGTTCCGTGAATACTGGAAACGTTAATGATTTCTTCAAAGCTGAGTGAATAGAATTCTGCGGCATTGTCTTCAAGTGCACGTTTGTTGTCTGCTTTGTTTACTACCACAATAACCGGTTTTCTGGTTCTGTGTAAAATTTTGGCAATATGAAGATCGCCTTGTGTTAGACCGTTTTTACCATCACAAACAAACAAAAGAAGCGATGCATTGTCCAGCAAGCGCAAAACTTTTTCTTGTACGCGTGTTTCAATTTCGGTCATATTTCTTTTAAATTCAAAACCACCGGTATCAATGATTTTAAAGGTTTTGTCTGCCCACGTAATTTTTTCTTCAATGTAGTCGCGGGTTACGCCTTCGCGTTCAAATACAATACTTTTTTGTTCGCTTGCAAGGCGGTTAAATAATGTTGATTTACCAACATTTGTTCTACCAACTAATACAACCGTTGGGTATTTTACCTTTTTATTCATTGCTTACCGAGTCCTTACTGCTTTGCTTTTGGAATGTAATTAAGAGTTAATGAGGGGCTTTGCCGCCTTCTTTATTGTACCCGGAAAATGGCTAGTAAGCAAGTTTGCCAAGGGCCATTTTTCCTTGTCCTGCACATCAAAGGGCTCTAAAGCGGGTCCCTGCTTTTTAGGCGGGGCATTAAACGTGCGGTACTGAGTGTTTGGGGCCTGGCTTGTTGCTGGGCGCGGGGCTGCCGGCTTAATACTGCTCGGGTCGATGGTTGGCTGAGCCGCCGGTGATGGCTTTGGACTGACTGGCTCGGCATTGTGAGCGAAGTTAAAGCCAGTAAAGTGGTCAAAGTGCTGCTTGAGGTGTTCTTGCCACATAGCGGCGCTTTCTTTAATTTTTTCTTTAAAAAAATTGCTGTTGCTACTCAATTTAATGGTTATTGAGCCGGTGGTGCTATCGTTGCCCAAAAAGCGGGTTTGCATTAAAATTGAGTTTAAGAGCTGGTCATCGCTTTTTGCCAAGACGTTTTCTACAAAAGCCTTCCATTTTTCGCTATTTTCTACTGAATCATCAACAGGAATGGTGACCACCAGCTTGGTTTCGCTTTTTTCAATGGTTGCCTTTGGGGCGGTCCCTCGATACGCTTCACTTTGTGAAGCACTCGGGATGAGCGAAGGGGAGCTGGTGCTTGCAGCGGAAGGGCCTGAGGTGGCCGTTTTTGCTGGTAGTGGGGTGCTTGGACCGGTATTATCGTTGTTTGGGTTGTGCTGCTTTGGCGGGTTTGGGATAGTTGCCGTTCCGGTTTGTTCACACATGTGCAGCATGATAACTTCCAAAAAAGTATGCTTCTGGCTGGTTTGCTGGAACAAAGCCTCTTGGCTAAGCAAAAGTTGCATAATGCCATGAAGTCGACTCAGTGGACATTTTTCTGCAAGTGTTTCCAGCGTTGCAAGGTTTTTGCTGAAGGAGTTGGGGATGGAGGTAACGCCATATTTTGCCCACAGCAGTGCGCGGCACAGTGCCACAAGCATATTCCAGAGTGTAAGCGGGGCAATGCTCTGAAATGAAATTTCGTGCAAATAGGTAAGTACCTGGTCTGGTTTGCGGTCTAGCAATAGTTCAAACAAGGTTAGGCCCACCGCGTTGCTTACTTTGCCTAGCACCCGTAAAACCTGCTCTGCGTTAATGTGCGTGCTTGAAAAGCGGACCTGTTCAAGCAGGTTAATGGCGTCGCGCGCGCAGCCGCCCGTTTCTTCAACCAAGATTTGTAGTGCATCATCGTCGATACTAATTTTTTCTTGCTCGCACATCGTGCGCAAGTGTTCTTTTAAAAACACGCCACTGATGGGATGGAAGGTAAGCTGAAAACAACGTGACAAAACTGTTTCAGGTATTTTTTGTAATTCGGTTGTTGCCAAAATAAAGAGCACCGTTTCTGGTGGTTCTTCCAAAATTTTTAAAAAGGCATTAAACGCTGCCTTGCTGAGCATGTGGGCTTCGTCGATCAGGTAGACTTTTTTTTGGCCCGAAAGTGGAACGTACGAAGCCGTTTCAATAATTTGGCGCACATTGTCTACGCCGGTGTTTGATGCGGCGTCAATTTCAATAAAATCGGGATGGTTGCCGCGCATCATGGCAGTACACGACGAACATTCCAAGCATGGAATTTCTTGGCTAGTTGGTTGCTCTTGAAACGCTGGCAGCTTAAGACAATTGAGTGCTGCAGCAAAAACGCGTGCGGTTGATGTTTTACCGCAGCCGCGTTGGCCAGCAAAGAGATAAACGGGAAAGTATTTTTTTAAATATAAACTGTTTTTGAGCATGCGAATGGGAATGTCTTGCCCCACCACTTGTGAAAAATTTTGTGGGCGCCATTTGCGTGCTAAGTTCAATGTTTGTTGTGTTGCGTGAGCCATACCGTACTACCACCATAGATTCTTTGAAATGTGAAGCTTTCCCTCAGGATTGTACCGAATGTACACTGATTTAAAATTGGTTACAAGTTTCAACATTATTCAAGGTAAAAAAAGCTTTTTTTTAGGCAACAAAAAAGGCCTCGCCTGTGCGAAGCCCTTTTTGAAACTGGGGGTTATATGAGATTTATTATTCGAACATGTATTCTTTAACTGCTTTTTCCAAAAGATTTAAGTAGTCTTTCATTATTCGATGTTCGATATTTTTTTTCATGCGTTCTTCTTGTTTACTATCTTCTTGATCGTTATCATCCCAAGTCAAAAATATGCTTGTGGTTGCAAGCCTGCTGTACATGTTTCTTGCTTGATGTTCTAATTCTTGTGCAACTAAACGAGCTTTTGCTTTGAGTGCTTGCAGGTTTGGATAGTGGGCATATGCTTGGCGCGATACACACAGTTGACAAAGTTGTTGGTTAATTTTCAACAATGATTGTCTTTGATGTTCGTAGCTCGCCATTCCAAATGGGCTTTTTTCTTCGAGCAATTCTGCAAGTTCTGTACGTTTTGCTTTTGTTAATTTGTCAAAGTAAATACAGCGCAGTTCGTGGCCAATTATTCTGCTTTCTTCAAATTCTTGGCGTGCTTTTTCTACGGCTTGTTGAATCACGGGATTTGCCTGATAACTGCTTCTTTCAGCAATGAGATTACTAAGTTTATTATTAATGTAGGCAAGCGTACTTTTTAGTGTCATTTTATCAATGGATAAATTGTATGCTTGGTTGTTTTTTATGTGTATTCGTGCTGCTAGGTTTTGTATTTCTCTTTTGTTGGTCGATTTGCTTGATGATTTCTCTTTTCCGAGTTCTGAAATTTTTTGTTCTAATTTTTCTATTTTGTCAGCCAACTGTTTTTCTTGGTGGCGACATTTTCTGATTTGACTGCGGTAAATCTTACGCTTGTGACCTAAGATAATAATCATTTTCTCGTTGTCTACGATTTTTGTGATTCGATCTACTGCTTTGTGACCAAGAATAGCGCGTAAGTTTAAGTCTTGGCGAAGCTTACGATTAGGATGGTGCAGGCTTGCTTTAATTGCCGCTCTGCGTTCCAGCCGCGTTTGTGCTGAGCTTGTGTTTTCTTGTGAGCTTGCGGCTGGGTGAGCGCTGCTGGCAAAAAAGCTGAGCATAAGTAGTGTGTAATATATTTTTTTCATGATAACCTCTGTTTTTACTTGTCTTCTTCTTATTATTCTTCTTCGAATTCTGCAAGGCGTTCTTGTTTTATCTTAGCTAATTTTTCGCGATAGAATTGCTCTAACTTTTTATGAGTAATATTTTGTGTCATAAGTTCCATCTTTGCTCGTTCGGTTGCTTTGACTATGTCGTTGATGGTGCCCAAAGATGGGCGGTTTTTTTGGTGCTCTTTAAGTTTTTTTGCAGCAGTTTGGTACTCTTCTTCAATAATTGTCGTTTCAAACATTAGTTCTATCATTACAGCGCTTTTTTCGTTTATTGCTTGTTCAGCTTCTTGTAATTGTGTTGCTACGTGTGCATCATGCGGGTTTGATAACTGTGCCAGAGCAATTTGGTCGGCATCGTGACTTAATTTTTGTAGTTCGGCATTTACCGTTGCTTGTTGAATAAAATATCTTTCTATCTCTTGCGCATAAAAACTTAGTTGATGGCTCAAAAGAATGATCTTTTTTTCATTGCTAACAACGCTAATTTTTTTGCCGGTAACGGTTGATGTAGTTTTTTGATGCGACGTTGAGCTTGCGGCTCCATAAGCGCTGCTGGCAATAAAAATAAGTCCCAGTGTGTAATATATTTTTTTCATGATATAACCTTTATTTAGTCTTCGCGAGCATCTTGCTTAAGCGCTTCAATACGATTTTTTGTTGTTAATCCTTTTTTTCTTTGTCCACGGCGTACTGGGTTTATTCCGGCAAACTTTTTGCGCGGTGCCATGCCTAGGCCTGTGCTTTTGAGTGGTGTGAGTAGGGTTGCTAGTTGTGCTCTTTTTTCTAATAAATTATTGATAGTTTCTTCAATGTCCTTTTCAATAGCGTTTTTTATTGATTGGTAAGAAGAATTTTCTGCCTCGTAGCATTCTTGAACAGTTAAGTCTGCGCAGGTTTGTATGTCATTAAAAAATGGAAGTCTGCTGTATTTTTTAATTTGATTTTGTAAGTCAAGCCGTTTTGTATTGTAGGTTCGAATGATAGAAGTAATATTTTTTAGCATGGTTGTATCTGATGTTTCTTTTTTTAGCGACTGAAGGTATATTACCTCGTTTTCAAGCAAGCTTTCTTGTAAGAATAAAAGCATTAAATTGGATTCGTGGATTTGGCGTTCGAGTTCTTGCTTGCTTGGGCTTTCTGAGTGTCCAGCAGGTACTGGTGCATCTGATGTTGCTGCGCTGTGTAATGAGCCAGTGATTAAGCTGAGTGTGAGTAATAAATAATTAAATTTTTTCATGATATAACCTCGTCTTTTATCTGCCGTTAAGCCTTTTTTCGATTGCATCAACTTCATATTGAAGTGCTTCTCTTAATTCTTGGCCATCAAGGTGTCCGTATTGTTTTTCTATAATGTTGTCAACGTATTGCTCTATTTTTTTATGAAAAGAGTAGGCTTTTGTTTTTTCTGCGTAGTATTCTAAGCGATTTATTTCTTTTGATATTTCCATAAGTTGTTGTTCTGCAGCGCTATCGATAATATCTTGGCTTATTGTTTCATGGTCCAATTCAAGGATGAATGCCTTTAAGAGAATATATGCCAGGTAGTTTGCCTCATATTTGCTATGACAATTATTGATAATTACCGGTTTGCGTTTTGAACTTGCTCGTGGAGCTTTGCCAAGATAGATTCTCCAGCGCCTTTCAAATTTTTGACGTGGCATTATACCCAAGCCTGTGCTCCGTGCTAACTCAGCCATTTCTAATTCTATGGTGTCTATGCGTTTTTCTGTTGCTGCATGGTGCTTAAGAAGGGCAGACATTTTTGTGCTTTGTAGAATTAATGTGGTTGTCTCTGAAATGAAGCTAGCAAATGGATACGTTTCATAGTGTTCAATAATTTCTAGCGCTTTGGTTATTCGTGCCTCGAGTTCTTTCAATTGTTTTTCGATTGCTGTTATTTCTTGTGCGTTACTTGTTTTTTCTTTGAGCTCGGAAAGGTGTACTATATTTTTTGCAGCTATAAACTTTTCTAAAATTGCGAGCTTCAAATAGCTTTTATCTTTATCTACTGCAAGGTTTTGGTAGCGTTCTACAATGTTTGTAGCCTGTGTGCTTGGGCTAGACGATGTTGCCGCGCCGTGTAATGACCCTGCTAACAAGCCGAGAATTAACATTAAATTAGGTAACTTTTTCATGATATAACCTCCCAGTTATTCTTTAAAAAGTTTTAGAAATCTCCAAAATGGCGATTTTTTAGTTAAACAGCACAATTACAATCTGAATAACTTTATATTCTGATTGTAAATTAAATTTAATAATAGTCAAGTGTTTTTAAAAGGTGATAAAAAAGGGACAAAATACAGAATTTTCATACCCCTGCTGCTTCCTTCCGGATCTGACAGATTGTGCACAAAAACTACTTATTTCGTCCCAATTTTCTTTGCTTTATACGTTTTTTTACGTAAAAGCTGTGAATTTCATTTAAAAATAACTGGCCTGCCATCCGGAGCTACGAGCACGTAGTGCGATGAGCGTAGGATGGCGGAGAGAGAGGGATTCGAACCCTCGATGCCCTTTTCAGGACATACATGATTTCCAATCATGCGCTTTCGGCCACTCAGCCATCTCTCCCGAAAAACCTTATTTCTTGATTGGTGATCGTGAAAGAGGCTTTTTGATAGCTTCTACTTTTGCTGTGTTACCAACAATATCGTCACCTTCTTCAAGAGCTAATGCTTCAATGATTACCGGTTCAACAACTGGTGCAACTTCTTTAGCAACTACTTTTTTAGCAGCTTTTTCTGCGCCTTTGTTGTCTTTAAATTCTTTCATACCTTCTTCAACTTTTGCTTGCAAGTATTCAAGAACATAACGAATCGATTTTGGTGAGTCATCGTTTGCAGGAATAACAAAGTTAACGCCTGAAGGATCTGTGTTGGTGTCGACGAGTGATACGATTGGAATACCCAAACGTGAAGCTTCTTTTATTGCAGATTGTTCTCTGCCTGCGTCAACAACAATCAAACCTGCTGGTGGGTATGACAATTCAATAATACCGCCAACATTCTTTTCAAGACGTTCGATTTCCTTTTGGATCATCACAAGTTCTTTTTTTGTGTAATGAGCAGTAGGTTTTGCCATAACATCGCGCAAATGAAGAAGGCGTGTAATAGCTTTTTTAACTTGATCAAAGTTGCTCAAGGTGCCGCCGATCCAGCGATGAATAACCCAAGGCATATTCAACTTGGTTGCAATTTCTTGAACGATCTTTTGAGCAGGCTTTTTAGTACCAATCCACAAGAATGTGCCACCTTCAGCTGCGAGTTTTTTCAACTCAAGGCCTGTTTTTTCTAACAAGAAGGCAGTCTTGGAGATATCAATCAAATGTACGTGATTTTTTGAGCCCCAGATGTAGGGACGCATGTTTGGCGACCAACGTGAAGTCTTGTGACCAAAATGAAGGCCAGCTTTGAGCATATCTTTTAAATCGATGTTCATAAAAATCCTTCTTCGGGTTATATCTATTGTTTCTTTGGTTTTTTACGTATTTTGTAAGGTAACCACCCGTCAATAAGAAACAAGGTCCAATTATAATAACTGCATAAAATGCTTACAATAACGCTCTCAATTCTATCAGAAATGAGTTTAAGATCAAGATTTATATCTCTTTGTGCCTATAACTTCATTATTTTCAACTGTTTTTGCATAGCGTCGGCCCAAGAAAAATACGATAACCAGGTAAAAAGCGCTGATGGCAAAAGAAAATATAGCGTTGGTTCGAATGCACAAAAGCGGATTGGTGGTTATAGAAATCCAGCTAAATGCCGAGCCTGAGGCTTTGGAAAAGGTTTTTCCAAACGACTCAATCCAGGCTTTTGATTTGAATTGGATATCTTTAACTGTTGGAATATACAGTATTTCACGTACTGGCTGGTTGAAGCCGTAGTTAAGGGCGCGCAAAATAACCAGGATAAAAAATGTTATCCAGAGCGATGGCCAGCTGAGCATGATGAGCGAAAGAAGCCCCAGTACGAGCGGAGTAATAATTAAGCAGGCGCGGACCCCAATTTTTTTTAACAACGTTGAGGTGCCCAAAAATGCAAATAAGAAGGTACAAACTTGAAATGTTGCCGTATAAATAAACATAAATGAGCTCATTGAGCCAATGTGGTTATTCATTTCAACGGACATTAACACTTGCATTTGATAATCAAAAATGATTGAAATAATTTCCATGCTGTACAAAATACCGAAAATTCCAAGAACGTACGGTTCGGTAATCATGAGGCGTAAGCCTTCAAAAATGCCTGGTTTTTTGAGTTGCTTTTCGGCCTTTTTTTCTTCAACAAATGCTGCTTGATAGCCGTGCAAATATGAATCTGGAATTGTTTTGATAATGGAACGTACCAAGAGAATTGAAAGCAATAAGAAAATGCCAGCGCTTGCGGTAAGCAGTGGGATTGATGATGATGTTTCAAGACCAGATCTTGTTATTAATAAGCCAATAAGAGCGGCGGCAATGCCCCCTATTTTAGAGATAGCCACTATGGTGCCGTATCCTTTTTCTGCAAACATTGGCGTGCAGACTGAGTTAACAAAGCTCCAAAATGTACTTACTACCAGCGCCGAGTAAAGATCCATGAAAATTTCAAAACCCCAGCCAATAAAGCGGTAGGGGCTAGTGAACGTGTTTTGCACACCAATGGTGGGGTGGGCTAAAAGTATGGCAAAGATAATGCTTGCTATAGCGTAAATACCAATGATGGTATAAACAATTTGTTCACGTTTAAATTTATCAACAAGTTTGGCATAGCCAAGCATTGCTGGAAACATAATTACAATGGCAATAAGGCGCGTCATTGGCTGATATTCTTTGCCCACAAGTCCCAAAAAAATCGATGTTTTGAGCGAGCGAAGAATTGAGTATGACGCTATTATAAAGAAAAATGAGAAAGCCAAAAGAAATAGTTTTTTTATTTCGTTGGCGTCAATTTGTAATTTTTCTTCCATCGTGCGCGAAATATGTCTGGCAAATCTAAATATCATACTCTTCCCTTTTGTTGTACTTGCTGGTTACTACTTGCTATTGAGCAGTGTTTTTTGTCTCTTTTGTTTCGCCAATAATACGGTTGTGGTCGATAGCACTTTGTAATGTTTTACCCAAGAAGTAGGTAATTACCAACCAAATACCCGTTAAGCCAAGGCTGAACGTTATGCTTGAAAATAAGGCAATAGCTGGCGTAACACTTTGAAGAGCTAAGTTGAAGAATGAACCAAACCCTTTGGCAATACGAGAGCCAAAAGCATCGGTCCATGTTTTGGCTTTAAATTTGATATCTTTTGTTGTTGGAATATACAAAACTTCTCGTGTTGGATGGTTGAGCGCATAGTTAAAAGCGCGCAAGCCAATCAGGGTGCCAAACAAAATCCAGCCTTGAGGGAATATAAATGTTATGCCCAGCATGATAAGGCAGATGAGTGGGAAGGCAAAGAGTGACATTCTGATACCCAAAATACGTAAGAGAGGGGTGGTTCCAAACAAGCTAATGCACAAACCAATGCCATTCATAATGAAAAAATACAGCGCATAGTAAGCAGTCATTGAACCAATTGAAGGATGTGCACTTTCGGCACGTAGCATTACCAAGTAATCAAAAATAGCGATAATGATTTCGTAGAAAAATACCAGCGAGAAAATACCCATGACATAAGCACTTTTTACCATGAGTGTTAGGCCGTCAAAGGCACTCATAACTGAGCGCATGAAGCCTTGAAATTGTGTTGGCAGCGCTTTGGGTGTTTCATTGTCTGTAGCTTCAACATCTTTATGCTTTTCGAGTTGATATACTTTTTCGTAGCCGTGCATAATGCCTTCGGGTACCTTTTTAACGAGCAAGTAAATGCAGCTTGCTGCAGCAAAAAGCATACCACTGCCAATTAAAAGTGCGTTAGGAATAATAGCTAATTGGCTTTCTGCTGTTGCACCAGTGAGTACAAAGTAAAGCGTTGCTGCTGTGAGCATGCCGCCAATTTTTGAGCCGGAAACAAAAAAGCCATAATAGTATTTTGCGTCGTTGGCGTTGTTTACTGAGTCGGCAAATGACCAGAAGGTGGTTGAAAGAAAAGCGTCGAAGCTTTCCATAAAGAAGTAAAAGAGCCAGCCGATGTAACGGCTTGGTCCTGTGTCGCTGTTAGCAATGCCGTAAACAGGGTGCGAAATGAAGTAGTAAAAAAATAGACCACCAAGAGCGTGTGATATAGTAAAAAAGTAGAGAAGGTGGTGGCGTCTGAGCCAGTCGACAAGTTTTGAGTAGAGTAAGATGAGCGGAATCAAGAAAAGCAGAGAAGAAATTTTAGCGAAAGGAACGGAGCTGGTGCCAACAATTTGGCCAAAAAGCGAGTACTTAAGCGGCTTCCAAATTACGTGGCAAGCCATTAAAAAGAAGTACGTTGCTGAAAGTAGCAATATTTTGAGAAGAAACTCTCGCTTAATGCCCCATAACTTATATAACTTACCGGAGAGCTTTTCTTGCATGATCACTCCATAAAAAAGGATTATTGGTAATAATTTGGTAACGCCTGTCTTTTCTATCTGTTAAGAAAAGCTGGGAACAACAAGATACCCGACTTCGTAAAAAAGAAAAATGAAATTTAAAAAATTTTTGTGCTAGAAATAATGGCGTGCAAAGTGATGGCGGATTAGAGCACCCGCTGAGAGCTATGGCCGTGTACTTATTAAACGTATCGTACTTATTAAACTTCATTATGGTGGTGAAATTAAATAAAAGGGCCTACAAGTCCTATGTTTTAGATAGTTTCAGTATAAAGTGCTCGGGTATAAAGTCAATTGGAAAAAGTGGGGATTTTGTTGATTGTTGTTGATTTTTCGTATAAATAAGGGTGTTTGTTTCAGGTAGAATACTATTTGTGCTTTGTTGGTGCAGGCTTGTTTGTAAGATGGGGTGACTTTTTGTCGATCTAGTCGTTTTTTTCTCGTATTTACAAGCCTATTTTATTGTTGTAAAATCATAGGGTTCAAACGTATGTTGATTACTAAAACTAATAAAATTAAGAATAAAACATGAAGAAACCTGATAATCACGGAATAGAACAAGGCTATGAAAAGGGTAGTCAGGTTGTTTTGCCTGTTTTGCCCCTGCGTAATCTTGTTGCATTACCCAAGAGTATAATCCCTGTTGTTGTTGGTCGCGACTTTTCAATTAAAGCGGTTGATGCTGCCATGGCTGCCAATAAGCAAGTTTTTGTAACTGCTCAGCGGTCTTCAGATGTTGATAAGCCTGGCAAGGAAGATCTTTTTGACTATGGGACGCGTGCGCATATTTTGCAAGTTGCTCGCATGGCCAATGGCACGCTGAAAATTTTGATTGAAGGTTTGGCGCGCTCACGCATTGTTGAAGTTACCAATTCAGACGATTATTTGAGTGTTTTGGCTGAAGATTTAATTCCAGTTCCGGTAGAAGATTCTGCCGATAACACAGCCCTGTGGCGTAATCTTTATGAGCTATTCAAAGAGTACGTCAATTTGAACGAAAAAATGTCTACCGATGTTTTGGGACTTTTTAAAGGACCACAAGATCTTGACTATCTGGCTGACACAATTGCGGTGCATATGCACCTTGATTTTTACGAACGTCAGCAAATTTTAGAAACTATTGATATTAAAGAACGTGCTTTGCGCTTGGCGGTTTTGCTGAGAAGTGAACTTGAGATTTTAAAGGCTGAAAAAAGTATTCGTAAGCGTGTACAAAGCCAAGTTGAAAAGCATCAGCGTGATTACTATCTTACCGAACAGATGCGTGCTATTCAGCGCGAACTTGGTCGCGAAGATTATCAGCTTGAGATTGCTGACTTGCGTAAGCGTGCTAATAAATGCAAGTTACCTGCTGAAGCTATGGAAAAGGTTGATGCAGAACTTAAGCGTCTTGAACAAATGCAGCCAACTTCGCCAGAAGCTTCGGTGAGCAGAAATTATGTTGACTGGCTTATCGAGTTGCCATGGCACAAGGGAACTAAAGATACGGTAAGCTTAAAACAAGCTGAAGCGATGCTTGATTCGTCTCATGCCAGCATGAAAAAACCAAAAGAGCGTGTTATTGAATTTTTGGCTGCTCGCAAGTTTGCCAAAGATCAGCTTAAGCGTGCCCCAATTTTGTGCTTAGCAGGCCCTCCGGGTGTTGGTAAGACTTCTCTTGCTCAATCAATTGCCGATGCGCTTGGCCGCAAAATGGTTCGCATTTCGCTGGGTGGTATGCGTGATGAAGCAGAGATTCGTGGACATCGTAGAACGTACATTGGTGCTATGCCGGGTAAGATTATTCAAGTTATGAAAAAGGCTGGTGTTATTAATCCGATTATTTTGCTCGACGAAATCGACAAAATGGCTATGGATTTTAGGGGCGATCCCGCATCTGCATTGCTTGAAGTTCTTGATCCAGAGCAAAACAAAGACTTTTCAGATAACTTTTTAGAAGTTGGTTATGACTTGTCTAAGGTTATGTTTATTACTACGGCCAACGTGGCAGACAATATTCCGTACCCATTGCTCGATCGCATGGAAATGATCAATCTTTCTGGCTATACGCTTGAAGAAAAGATTGCAATTGCCAAAAAGTTCTTGTTGCCAAAGGTATTTAAAGAGCATGCTCTTGAGACTTCGCATATAAATATGCCAGACAAAGTATTGATCAAAGTTATTGATGAATATACTAAAGAAGCTGGTGTTCGCCAGCTTGAGCGTGCATTGGCAAAGGTAGCGCGTAAGTGTATTCAAGAAATGCTCAGCAATAAAAAATGTACAACGGTTGAAGTTACTGACGAGCTTATTGAAAAGTGGTTTGGTTCTCCGCCGTTTCGCCGACCAGATACTAAAGCCGAAAATGCTGTTGGGCTGGTTACCGGCTTGGCATGGACAGAAGTTGGTGGCGATGTTTTAGAAATAGAAGTAACTATTTTGCCGGGCAAAGGAGCGTTAACGCTTACGGGTCAACTTGGTGAAGTTATGCAAGAATCGGCCCAAGCGGCTATGAGCTATACGCGTTCACGAGCCAAAGACTTTGGGCTTAAAGACAATTTCTATGCCGACGTTGATATTCACATCCACATTCCTGAAGGAGCTATTCCAAAAGATGGACCTTCGGCGGGTATTACGATGGCAACTGGTTTGATTTCTGCATTGACCAAAATTCCGGTAAAAGCAGATGTTGCTATGACGGGTGAGGCTACCTTGAATGGTCGTGTCTTGGCGATTGGTGGTCTTAAAGAAAAGTTGTTGGCAGCGATACGTTTTGACAAAATGACGGTTATTGTGCCTAAGGCAAATGAGCGAGATGTGCAAGAGTTTAAAAATGAACTTGATGCAAAGCTGACGATTATTTATGCAACAACTATTGACGATGTTTTAAAGCATGCGTTAACTGAATCGCCGTTTAGAACGCGCAAGGTTGCGCCAAAAAAGAAGAAAAAACAGACGACTAAAAAGTCACCGGCGACTAAAAAGAAGACATCAAAAAAGTAGAACTGTTTACTAATAAAAAAGGGCTGTCAAAATCGACAGCCCTTTTTTATTAGTAAGACTTGATTTTAGATAATCATAGCAACATATAAATAGTACCAAATGATAGAAATGAAGTAACAAGCTTCATTTATCAAGTCTTCGTCTTCAGAAAGAAGAAACTCAGTCAGCATGTCCACAAGTTCTGGGTACATTGCTAGCAAGTGTGCTATGCCAAAGACTTGAAAAATGTTGCCGCATTCAACTACTGTTACTACGTAAATAATTTTTTCTTGCAAGGCTGGATGAAGCGAGAAAAAATCTTGTGGGATATCAACAACGCTTATATTTTTGATATTGCATGATGTAGAGTCAACAAAGAGACAGCCTTCTTGAAAGAGATAGTCGTATTGTTTGGTATAAAATGCTATGTCGTTGTCATCGTCGTCGTAAAGGCCAACATATACTTTAGAATCAATTGGATAAGGATACTGGCTGTTTATAAAATCAAAAGAGCTGATGTTGGCTCCATATGGAGGGTTGTCACTTCCCTCATCATCGCGAATGACCGTATAATTTGCCCAAAGAGAGCTATCGTTTACGTTAGAGTTTGATACAAAAAGCCGTGTGTAGGTTGCAGAAATAGGAATGAGAGATTCTTCTTCTTCTTCTTCTTGGTTTTGGTTTTGTAGTGCTACTTTGCCGCAAAAAACCATATTAAGCCAGGCCCCGTTGCTGTCTTGATCATTATCGCAAAATTCGATGCACAAGAGTTGAGTATTTGGCGTAAAAGGAAGTGTGCCAATGTGGCGCGCGCAGCCGCAATTCCTAACTTCGGGATTATTTTGGGTAGCTGGGGTTTCGATATTGCCACCACTGCCAATTATCAGGTTTTTACGCAAAAATGTTTCGCGTGTAACTTCCAGATCTCTTCTGTTTTTATCCAAGTTGTTTTGACCAATTTGAATATTGTTGGAAAGAACTTGAAGATCTGATTTTGCCAAGCGCAGTGCTTCTTCTTTTGAGTGTGCTGCTGGTAACGTTAGTATGATTATGCCCAAGAGTATAATTTTTGAAGAAAAAATTTTCATATGTGTTTTTCCCTGTGGTTTTTATCGATGCAGGTTTTATCGAGCAAGCATCGATTTGTTTTTATGTTACAACGATATAGAGCTCTTGCCAGAGAGCCAAAATTTGATTGCATGCGTTTTGTACTTGTGTTGCAGAGCCCAAAAGGAGATTGGTGAGTGTTGTTGCTAGGTCTTGTGTTTCAGCAATTTTTTTTCCAACACCAAATGCCTGGAAGACATTACTACCTTCTTGGTTGCATACGATGTTGATGATTTTGTTTTGAAGTATTTGCTCAAACGAGAAAATATGCTGTGGAATGTTAACAACGCTTATGTGTCTGATTTGGCATGAAACAGCGTCTACAAAAAGACAGCCTTTAAGAAAAATATAGTCATAACAGTTTTTTAAATAAAAAGCATAGTCTGAGCTGTCGTTATCGTAAAGGCCAATATATACTTTGGTACTTGGTGTGTTTGGCGTTGGAATATACGGATATTGTGCTCTTGTGAAGCGAAAATTGTATAAGCAGGTACCATCTGGACAGTTGTCATTGCCTTGGTCATCGCGAATAACGGTAGAGTTGGCCCAAAGATAACTATCATCTGCGGGGTCGCTGCTGGAAACAAAAAGGCGCGTATAAGTAGAAGAAATAGGAATTATTGGGTCTAAATAGCACTGATTTTTGCGTGGTATTGCTTTCCCACAAAAATTTATATTGAGCCAAGCGCCATTAGTGTCTGCGTTGCTATTGCAAAATTCTATGCACAAAAGCTGAGTGTTTGGATTGAAGTCAAGATCAACAATTGTCCGGTTGCAGCCACAATTTCTATTGTTTTCGATATCTACATTGCTTCCGCTGCCAACAACAACCTTGCCGCGACAAAATGTTTCGCGGGTAACTTCTAGGTCTCTTCGGTTTTTATTTTGGTCATTTTTGCCAATTTGAATGTTTTTTTCGTAAATAGAACGATCAGTTGGTGAGAGCCGCGTAATACCTTCTTCTGCATGGGCTACTTGAAGGGTTAAGCTGGTTATGCTTAAAAGGATAATCTTTGAATAGATAGTTTTCATAAGTGTGTCTTTCTATGATAGTAAATGAGGCAGGTGTTTGTGTGCACCTGCCTCGCTTTGTTTAGATACGTATGTCAATTTTTTACCATGATTACTTGAGATAAAGCGTTAACATGCGTTTAATCACAAACATACAAATTAAGCCAGATGCCATAAATTTGGTTGCAAGCTTGTTCTACTTCTGACTCGTTGCCATTAACCAGTGCGGTCAGTGCGCTTTCAAGGCCTTCGGTTATTGCTATGTAATGTGCAACGCCGAATATTTGGAAAACGTTGCTGTTTTCTTGTTCTACAACAAATCTGATTTTTTCTTGTAAGACAGAGTCAAACTCAAAAAATTCTTGAGGAATGTCTACAACGCTTACGTGTTTGATGTTGCACGATATAACATCTGCAAAGAGGCAGCCAGACTGAAAGACATAGTCGTAGGTATCTTGAAGATAAAAGGCCCATTCGTTGTCATCGTCATCAAAAAGCCCAATGTATACTTTAGTGCTATCTACGCATGGTCCTGTTTTGTACGGATATTGTGCTTGCTGAAAATAAAAAGAGTAAATGCAGGTACCATATGGACAGTTGTTCTCTCCTTGGTCATCGCGAATAACTTCAGAATTTGCCCAAAGATAGCTGTCATCTTCAGGATCGCTACTGGATACGAAAAGGCGTGTGTAAGTGGAAGATATTGGAATTATCGATTCAAGTTCTTCTTGTTGATATCTAGGGACTGCTTTGCCGCAGAAATTTAAATTGACCCAAGCACCATTGCTGTCAGAGTCATTGGTACAAAATTCGATGCACAAAAGTTGAGTGTTTGGATTGAAGTCCAATGTACTAATGTGGCGCGCGCAGCCGCAATTTCTAACTTCGGGATTGTTTTGGGTAGCTGGGGTTTCGATATTGCCACCACTGCCAATTACCAGGTTTTTACGCAAAAATGTTTCACGGGTAACTTCCAAGTCTCTTCTGTTTTTATCCGCGTTGTTTTGCCCAATTTGAATATTATTGGAAAGAACTTGAAGATCGGTTTTTGCCAAGCGTAGTTCTTCTTTTGAGTGTGCAGTTGGTAGTGAGAGAGCAATTATGCTCAAAAGCACAATCTTTACTGATAAATTCTTCATAGCATGTGTCCTTATTTTTTGTAACTAACCTGTTTATGTCAATCGGGGCAGGCACTGCTGTACCTGCCCCGACTAGATTTGAAAAATACTGCGTGTGTCAAAGCTATTGAGCGCTTAGCAGCCAAACATGTAGCAAGCGAGATTTTGTATGTATGCGCAAGCTTCGGCTACTGATTCTTCAGTGTTGGTGATGAGTAAGTTTGTTAATGTTGTAGCGTAGTTGTTTGCTACAATTGCGTCGGCAATTGCCCAGATTTGGAAAATGCTATAGCCTGAGAGTTGATATTTAATTTTTTCTTGCAAAATTGTTTGGAAGGAGGTGAAGTTTTCGTTTGGAAGATCAACAACGGTGACGCTTTTAAGATTGCAGCTTCTAATGTTGATAAATATGCATCCGCCATCTTGGAAAACGAATGGGTATTGTTGGCAATAAAATTGTTTTTCGTCGTCATGATAAAGGCCAATGTAGACTTTTTTGTTGCCGGCTACATGAGGTATTGGGTGTTCGCTAAAGCTGATGTTATTAAGATTTGTTCCATAGAAACTGTCACAGTCTTGTGCCTCGCATCCTAGATTGGTGTTTATTGTTTCCATGAAATCGTCTTCGTTGCCACGGAATGAGTTGCTGACGTTGGTGCCGTTATTAAGATAGATGCGATCAACGGTGGTTATAATTGGAGCGATTGCTTGAGAAAATTCGTTGTCTTCAGTTGTAGCTGAACCGCAATAAGTTAGTCTGTCAATAACTGCGCCTCCTTCACTTTCTCCTGAATCGCAAAATTCAACACAAATAAGTTGGGTTGATGGGTTGAATGGCATGTTCATTACTTCTTCGCGCTTACCGCAGGTGGACACGCCTTGCTCGTTAATATTGCCACCAGAACCAATCGCAAGGCCTCTTCTAAAGAATGCTTTGCCGGTTGATTCAAAGTTTTTTCTGTTTTCTTCGCCTTGATCATTTTGACCAACTTGAACGTTTTTAGTAAACAATTTGCGTGGTTGTTCATTGGTGTTGATCAAACGTCCAGTGTCGGCACTGATTCCTGATTGTGAAACAGCAAATGCGAGTGCAAGAGCTAAAATTTTCTTCATATTCATAAATATGTCTCCCTTTTTTAATTATAAAGTCTTTGCTTACCCATAACTGAACAGAAAACTTTTTTGTCCTCCGCGTGTTCTCCTCCCTATCTTTGTCAATTTTAAAAATCCATGACAACATTATGAAAAGTTAATTAAAATGACAAAGCTTTGTCAAGGACTTGATAATAAAAGTTTTTTAGCATGTCGGTGGTTTTTTTAAAAAGGATTGTGTAAGGAGGAATTATGAATAAAAAGTTCAAGCGTTGGGTGAATTTTTTTGGCATCAATTTTTTTGTTCTTGGTATTTTTACGACAACGTTGAAGTCAAATGATTTGGTTGGTGCGGTAAAACGAGGTGACTATGAACGTGTAAAAGTTTTGCTTGAAAGCCGTTTGTGCCAGGACCAGCAATTTGACGCATCTCTTTTTACCATGGCGGCCAGGGGTGAGCATGCAGACCACCGCATTGTTGCTTTGCTTATGCGCTACGGTTTGTGTGACGTGAGATGTCTTGAAAATTTATCCAGAGCTTTTTTGCATGGCGTTCGTGAATATTATCAACGTCTGCCAGAGCCTGGTTTTTCTGATGATCGGTTGGGCGAGCAGGGTGTTGCTTACCTTGAAGCGCTTAATCAAAATGGTATTGTGCGTATTTCTGGCCTTCTTAGTGACGCCGAGGTGATGCAATTACAGAAAGACTTTCAAAAATTTGTAGATTCAATGGATGACCAGCGAGCACGAGGGATTAACGTTGAAAAAAGACGCGATGATTACTATGATCCTGAAACCAATCTTTACCATTGTAATAACCCATTTAAATTATCACAAACATTAGTAGATTTTTGCTGTAATGAATTGGTTTGTTCGGTGATTAATAATTATCTGGAGAAGGTTGGTTATATTGTAAAAGGCTGGGCAACGCATTATATGCCAGGTGGCAAGGAAGTCAGTATATTTAAATGGCATCATGACAAATCCGGCCAGCGTGTAAAAATGATGATTTTACTGGGCGATGTTGAAGAGCGGTCGCGTCATTTGTCGTATGTTCTTGGCTCTCATGCTATTTCACACGATTTTGAGACATATATTGGAACGTCGGGGGATTTGGACTATTACAGAAAGAAATTTGGTAAAGAACCGGTTATTTTTAAGGCGCTGGGCAAGGCTGGTGATATTTTTCTTTTCGATACTAATGGTATTCATAAGGCAAATTGTGGCGAGCTTGCACGCGATACCTTTATTATTACCTATTCGGCCGACAAACAGCTTGTTTTTAAATCAACATTACCATTTGGGGCTTTTGATGGGTTGACTGTTGATGAGAGGCATCCATTTTTTCGTACCTTGGCAGCACAGTCGCGGCAATATTTTGCACCGCAGTATGGCGGGTGGCTAGGCAGCTTGGAGCATGTTGATTCTTGGTATTAAATTTTTTTTGGTGACATACAATTATCTGAAATAATTGTATGTCACCAGGAATAAAAGCAAAAATATAATGCCAAAAAATGCATGATTGTTGAGTTTTTCAAGGCGATCCATAGCTGCTTCAGTTGTTGAGCCTGGTTCTATGTCTTTAATACGTTGGAGCTCAAGCATGACATATGTTTGGAAAAATAATATGAGTAGTGATAAAAATACAATTGCATAAAAAATAAAATCAATGTGAGTAGTATTGCCAACGGTAGGAGATGTGTTGTCAATAACCATTCTAAAAAGCACCAAAACAGGCAGTGAAGAAGCGATAATGCCAAGTCGTACTGAGTTAATAATGTTGATAGTCAGCGAAAGTAGCCCAATGAAAAAGATAACAAAGAGTGGGAAGTACAAAGAAATAACATCACGAGCGCCAATGCTTTTGAAATCGATAGAAAAAACGGCGGTTGGATAGTTAATTTCCATAGCAGGTTCAGATGCTTTAAGGTTAGCTTGTGTAAAGCCAGTTACCGTATGCTTAGCTTTTGGCTCCCAATTTCTTACTAAAATGTCGTCTGAGAGGGCGATGTTTTCTGGTGATGATTCAAAATACATTTCGCGTGCGGTAACCGAGCGGTTTTCTAGTACGATGTTGAGTCGGTGATCGCTGATGGGGAAGCGTTTATAGTGGATGTTGGCCATAAATTTTGTGTACACATGAAAGCAGATGAGCACATCATTGCCAATGAGTTTGATGATAGGTTCTGAAAGCATGATAAGCTTTTCAGTTTCAAGAAGCTCCCCATTTTTAATGATAAAGCGTTGCAGTGTTGCTAGCGATTCAGTAGTTTTTGCAAATTTGAACCATACAATAGCGTCCATAATAAATTTGTTTTTAGTAAAAGAAAATTCTTGAAAATTGTTGATGTGTATGCCAGTTTCTACGCGAGAAGCAAGCTTCTTTTCTTCGGCGCTGACTTCAAGCAATGTGGGGATTGGTTCTGGATAAAATTCTTGACGATATTGTATTAAAATCACGAAAAAAATGTATACAGCTGCCAAAGTGGTTGCTATGAGCTGTACTTTGGCATAACGTGTTTTTTCAAACAGTGAATCAAACATTGCTTATCCTTTTATCAACGAAACATCATTTCCGAAAGCGTGTCGTGTTGATGCGTCAAAGTTAATCATAAAACCGCCAAGATTGTAATTACGCATGGTTTCGATCTGATTAATTATTTTTTCTTTAGTTATCTGGCCGTCTAGTTTTTTGAGTGCGTCAACAATAAGCGTAGCGCTTAGGTAGTAAGCAAACGAAAGAATGTTGGGCGTTTCGGTTGGCATATATTTTTGTAAGTTTTCGCGGTACTGCTGTGCAATGGGCAGTTGGCTGGTAACAGGGTCTGGTGTGGCTGATGTGTAGGCAAAATCAATGCCTTTTGATTGCAAAATGTTGCCCACAAATAATGTTGAATCGATGCCAAAAAATGTTGTTGCATAGTGCCCACGTTCAAAAAAATGCTTGATTAAGCGTACCGTTGGCATGCTGGTGGCAATGCAGATTACCAGCTTTGGGTCGTGTTGAATGAGCGGTTCTGCTGCAGCAATAATGTCCATAGTAAAACGATTGTACGACGTGAGTGCCGTTGGCACAATGCCGTGCTTGCCTAGTTGGGCTACCAAATCATCTTTTGCACTGGTCGAAAAATCGTCATCAGCATAAAAAATGGCGATCTTTTTTTGTTTAACGTTATTAACAATATGGTCGACTAAAGCTTTTATTTGTGGTTCTAAAAGACCTGGGCCGTTAATAACACTTGAAAGTTTTTGGTTTCTGAGCTGTGCGTTGCTACCCCACGGAAAGAATAAAGCGATATCGTTGGCTTCAACTTGTGGTAAAAGCTTTACTATGCTGCGGCTGCCCATGGAGCCCAAAAACATATCAATGCCTTTGGTGCGCAAAGTAGCAACGTTGCTGGCTGCTTGTGCTGGGTCGCCATTATCTTCTAGGCTTTCCAGACGTAGCATTTTTCCGTTCACGCCCCCTTGTTCGTTTGTGGTCCTAAAACAAAGTTCGATTGAATTTTTTATAATATTTCCGTACAGGCCCAAAGAGCCCGAAAAGGTGCCCGACTGGCCAAAAACAATCTCATTGGCTGCTGGGTTGGGGCTCAGTTTTTGAGCTTTTAGGGCAAGGGGGCAGAAGGCTGCCAAGAGCAGCAAGACGTTAAAAATGGGGGGAGTGTTGGTCCTTTTCACCGTTTAATCCTTCAAAATAAGGGTATTTGGGTGCTTTTTAAGGCAGCTTTTGACAGCGTAATTGGCTTTGGTAATATGAGTTTATTACTCCTATTTTCTTTTGGGGGGGGGAAGTATCGGTCAGATACCGACCCCTCTTTTTTCATGTCTATCGTTTACGCTTATTCTTGTGATTGCATGTTTTTAAAACCCAATAAATAATAGCGCCAATGGCAACAACAATAATTATTCCTACAGCAATTTTAAGAATAACTGCTCCCATAATCATTTTGTAGAGAGAGCTCATTGCCCCACCAACTCCTTGAGAAACAGCTTCTGCTGGTTTTCCAAACATTGAAAACATAAAAATCTCCTTTTAAAAAAAACTTTTCAACCCTGTGAAGAATGATGGTAGCGTTCTTGTGTTGCTAAAATCAAATGTTCAAAAAAAAGAGATTATTTGGGTGGCAGTCTAGCCGCGTTCTTCAATGTGAACTTGAGAACCGCTCGGTCCTTTTTCTACAATAAAGTGGACGGGGAAATTATCTTTAAATTCTGGCAAGTGTGAAACAATAATAACCCGTGAAAAATCATTTTGGATTGCGTGAATGGCATTCATGAGTCTGGTTAGGCCTTCTTCGTCTTGCGAGCCAAACCCTTCGTCGATAATGAGTGTTTGCAGTGCGGTGCCCGCACGCCGTGCTAGCAATTTAGAAATGGCGATGCGCAGGGCAAAGTCGATGCGAAACGCTTCGCCGCCCGAAAACATTTCGTACGGTCGCATGCCGGCAGCATCAGAAATTTTTATCACGAGCGTTTCTTTAACGCCACCACTTTTGAGATCGTGCAGTGATTCTATAAAAATTTGCGATTGATTGTTGGTTAGTTGGGCAAGAATGTTATTTGCCTCTTCCTCAACTTCAGGAATAGCTTCTTCAATCAGCAGCGCCTGAATACCGTTTTTGCTAAATGCTTGCGCAATAACTTGGTATTCATCGCGTTCTTCTTCAAGATTATTTAATTTTTTAATATTTTCGGCCTGTTCTTTTTTAACCTTTTCAAGCCGCTGTAACTCGTTTTCTAAGCGGCCCAGCGTTTGCAATAAACGCTCTTTTTCTTGCGAGAGTGTTGTTGCTTGCTGTGCTAAATTGGCAATGGTCGTGCTCATGGCCAATGCTGTTTGCGGGTTGAACGCAAGCTGTTTAATGCGCTTTTCAAGCTCGGCTGCCTGTTGCTTGTCCTCTTTTAGTTCGTTACAAATCTGCCCAATCCGTTCTTTGCGGCTTTCTTGTTTGCCAAGATCGTGTTGCGTTGCTTGTACCTGTTGGCATGCTACTTCAATTTTTTTAATCGCTTCTTGCAGCTTGGCATACGCATTGTGGTCAAGAGCAGTCTGTTCTTTTTCGGTCATTAATTTTTTAATTTCTTGTGCAAGTAACGCAAGTTCTTTGGCTTTGGGGCTGTCTTTGCCAAATGCTTTTTCTTGTTCTTCGTACGCTTGTGTTAGTTGTGTACACTCCTGCTCACGTTGAGCATGTTGTTGTTGCAGCAGGGCAGTCGCTTGCTCAAGCTGCGCGCATTCCTGTGCTAGCTGGGCTTCTTTTTTTATCAGCTCGTCGTGTTGTGCCTGCAGATGTGCAAACTGCTCTGCTTTGGCCGTTTGTTGCTGCATCTGCTCGTGTTGCGTGAGCAACAGCTGCTTAAGTTTTTTAATAATTGTTGCAACGCGGGTAAGTCGGTGTTTTAAAAAATCATCTTCTTTACTAAATTGCACGCTCAAAAATTGCTTACGCTTTGCCGTCAAAATTTGTAAACAGAGTGGGCAGGAAGGGCTTGTTTGGTCGTCGACTGCTTTTTTTTTGTGATCAAGCTCGCTAATGGTGTTTTTGGCATAATTGCCGCGCTGGACCAGCGTGTTATAAAACGTGCGGCGTTTGTCGAATTGGCTTTTGAGTGCTTGAAATTGTTGTGTAAAGGTCTGCTTCTCTTGCAGTTTGAGGGCAAGTTCTTTAATCGAGTCGCTTGTTTGTTTGAGCAAAGCTTGTCGCTCGCTTGTTTCGCGCTGCTTGCTGGCCAGTTGTGTTGCCAAGTGCTTTGCTTCAAGTTCAGCCCGTTCGCGTGTTCGGCGCAGCTCCTGTAGGGTTTTTTCCTGTTCTTGCTGCCAAGCCTGTGCCAACTTTTGGTAGCTCTCTTTTTTTTGCAAAATATGCTCGTGCAGGGTTAAGCCAGCCTGTTGTTGTGTAATAAAAATTTTTTCTTGTTCGCGCAGGTGTTGTTTCTCGACATCCAGTTTTTTGGTGTCGGGCAGGTGCAGCGCGTTGCGGTGTGCCGTTTGCCAGGCGGCGCGAAGTTCTAAGAGTTCAGTTTTTTTGAGCACTGCTTTCTTGGCCAAGGTTTCATTCTGCTGCGTCAAAAACTCGTACTGGCGTTGTTGGTCAACCAGTTGCTGCTCTTGCTGCTGTAAGGCAATTAATTGCTTGTGTTGGTGGTCAAGCTCAGAGCTGAGTGTGATAAGATTTTTTTTGGTATCACTGGCCGTTTGTTCAACAAGTGGTTTTTTTTCAAGCTCAAGCAGGTACTGTTCTTGCAGCTTTTGAATAAACTTGATGTCGTCAATAAATTTTTTTGCTTTGTCCAACGCTGCTTGCTGCAACAGATCGTATTTGCTCAGGCCCAAAATGTTGGCCAAAATTTGCTTACGCTCTTTGGGTGTTTTTTTTGAAAATTCGTTAGACTGGTTTTGGCGTAAAAACGCTGAGTTAAGAAACGTATCAAAATCTAAGCCGATTGTTGCGTCAATTTTGTCTTGTGTTTGTTTAATTGTTTTGTCGGTTAAGGAAACAAAGCGCTGTGTCTGCTCTTCAAAAACTTCAAAGTCCAGGGCGGCATAGGGCTTGCCATAGGTTTTGGCAAATTCGCGGCGTACGTGGTAGCGCTTATTGCCCAGTTCAAATTCAAAACTCACCATCATGCGACTCTGGCCCAGGCGCAACAAGCCGTCGTCGGCTTTTATGGCGCCGGTTACTTTACGCGCTTGCCCCCACACAGCCCACGTCATGGCATCAAGCAAAGCGGATTTGCCATAGCCATTTTTGCCTGAAAGGCAGATGAGGGAATAATTTTTAAAATCTATTTCCTGTGCGGTATCGCCGTAGCACAAAAAGTTTTTTAGCGTTAGTTTACGAGGGATCATGTGGTGAGTCCTTTAAATTGTTCTAGCGCAAGGATATACTAAGAACTTGCGATGAACAAGTGTTAGTACCGTAAAAAGTAGTAGTGAGAAAGTATGTTTGATAAACGTATCATGCGTCATTTTGATTGGGTTAATTTTGTTGTCACGCTTATTTTGTTGAGCATTGGTTTGTTATTTGTTTTCAGCTCAACCTATCAGGTTGAAAAACCTTGTTCCATGTTTTTTAAAAAGCAGCTGTTTGGGGTTGTTTCAGGTTTGGTAATTTATGTAATCATGTGTTTGGTAGATTTGCGTAAAATACTTCAGGCTGGCTATTTGGCTTACTTTGGTATTTTGGCGTTGTTGTTGTATACCGTTGTTGGCGGGTGGGTAGGCATGGGTGCCCAGCGTTGGATTTCGCTGTATCTCTTTCGTTTTCAGCCCTCAGAGCTGACCAAGTTAATATTTCCACTTTTTGTGGCGTATTGTTTTACTGAATTTAATAATGTAGCGCGTGATGATGGCCAGCGGTATACCATGCAGCAGTTTTGGTACCCACTGACTATTTTATTACTCAGTTTTATCTTAATTTCGCGCCAGCCCGATCTGGGCACCGCGTTGATCGTTTTGTTTTCTGGATTAATTTTATTTTGGTTTATTGGAATGCCGCGCAAATTTTTTGTTATTGCTGTGTTGGTTTCAATTTTGGGAACGCCGGTGCTGTGGACCTGCCTTAAACCGTACCAACAGCGCCGCATTTTGGTGTTGTTTGGGTATGGCGATGTTAAACGTGAGCGCTATCAAATTGAGCAGTCAAAAATTGCGATTGGTTCGGGCGGTGTTTTGGGCAAAGGTTTTTTGCAAGGCACGCAAAGTAAGCTGGGTTTTTTGCCTGAAGATCATAATGACTTTATTTTTTCAGTCATTTGTGAAGAGTGGGGCCTGCTGGGTGCCTGTTTTCTTATTTTTCTCTTTGCGCTCTTGTGTGTGCGGCTGATTTATTTGATCTTTCAAATACCGTCGTTTGCCAACCAAATCATTTCGTTGGGTCTTATTATGCACATTGTGCTCTCGGTCTGCATAAACATTGGTATGGTGGTGGGCCTGCTGCCAATTGTTGGGCAATCATTGCCACTACTGAGCTATGGCATTAGCAACCTGTGGATTACCTTGGCAAGTCTAGGCTGGCTTAATAACATTGCCATGCGGCGCTTTTTTTCTTAAGCGCATAGTTGGTCAATTAGGCTTTTTGTAGTTGTATCAAGGCCGCTGATTGTGGTGCTTTTTAAGCGTCCGATTATTTCTGAATCAGCTTTAACTTTGTTGTATAATTCTTCGATTTGTCCAGGCTTGCTTGCATATTTTTTTACCATGGTGGTGATTATGGCAATTTTTCTGCTCAGCGTTGCTTGGTTTTTCCAGTCACCAGAAGCAAGGTGGTCATAAACAACATCATAATTCTTTTTGTTCTGATCGGTTCCACAGTCTGTAGTTAGGTAGATCATGACAAGATTTTTCAATAGCTCCTGATTTCTGCGTTTGCTTGCAAGGTGTTTTTGGTCATTTTGTAGCGTGAAGAGGGTAGTTTTTGGATCATAGTTTTTAACGCATAAAGGTTGAGCAAGTAGTGCGGTTTTGTCGTACAATGGCTTGAGATGTGCAAAATTATGATTGGTATAACAATCGCTGCATGTGCCAAGCAAATCTGCTTTGTCATAATTGCTGAGCGGTACATTGTTTATAACTTTTT
Organism: Candidatus Babeliales bacterium; assembly: GCA_019749895.1. NCBI lineage: Bacteria > Candidatus Babeliae > Candidatus Babeliales > Candidatus Babeliales bacterium. The sequence goes on from JAIEPG010000003.1 coordinate 132,535, forward strand.
CTATAAAAGCAAGTGTGGTTGAGTCATTAGAGCTTCCATAGCTTGTGAAGAGAAAATATGAACTTAGCGCATAAGCAAAGCACTGGTGAGCTTGATTAAGCGCCATAGATTTGCATTCGTGGAAAATTCTGGTGTTCCAATTTGAATCTACAACCCCTGTTTTTCTGTAAATAGCCAGCCCCATGGAATAAAAATCAAGATTGCTTGTTGCATTAGTCCACAGAGTGCTACTACTAATGTTCAGCAACGTGCAAATATCTTTGAATATATTCTTATACTGTTCTTGTTTTGTTACATCAATTTTTTGTGCAAAAAATCGCATGTACAAATTTTTTGCATCAAGTGCGAGCGGAGCAAGTGCTGTGCTGATAGCTTGCAGAGCTTGTGTTCGAGAGGTATCAGTTGTTGCCTTTTCAAGGGTATCGGAAAGCTGGGCAAGTTTTAAAAGGGCTAGTAGATCTTTTTTGTTTGCTTTTGGCAAGTACGGTTGCTTGCCAATTGTTTGAAGCATAATCAACGCAGGAACATCAGTTTTTTGTTCAAGATCTACCAAATTAGCCAAGAAGTTTATGAAGAGCGCTTGGTCTTCAGGAGCGTTTGCTGCGTAGGCAAGGCCCTGGTCGATAATTGTTTGTACGTTTGCAGCGCTTACTTGTTTGCGCACCAGCGCTGCTGCCGTTTCTGATTTTTCGTCAAAAACGAAATTGAGGTTGGTGCCCAGCGTTACAAAGAGTTGTTCAAATTCAGTAGTGGTTGTTGGAAAGTTTTTTATAAGCGAGCTGACAACGTTGTCTATTTTGCTTTGATACTGCGTTGCTGGTGGGAAAGCCGGAGGCGTTTTTTTAGGTGGTGTTGGCTGGGTAGGAATGCTTGGTGGGGTTGTGACAAAAATTTTTCCAGTACTTAGTGTTGTGAGAGCTTGGCCGAGTTGTCCCAATTTTGCCTTGAGAGCTTGCAAGCCCCGTGCTAAGTTGCCCAGCGGGCCTGCGGAAAATGTTGGCGCGGGTTGCGGGGTAGTAATTGGTTGTGCTTGTGGTGGCAGTTCGGGCTCTGTTTTTCCAGCTACTGCTTTGTCTCGCTCTGTTTGTTTTTGTGTAAACATGTTGGCAAGTTTCTTTTTACGTTCAAAGCTTTTGCGAGCTTTTTTTAAGAGTTTTTCCACATTGGCAAGCCTTGGGTCACAGACAGTTATTTTTTTATCAAAATCTGCTTTGGTTGAAATTTTTGCAAGCTGGTTCCAAACACTTGAGCCCTGTGCTGCTAGGTTGATGTTAACAAGTTCTAAGGCCCAATAGTCAGTGCCAACCATAAAATAAAGGTTAACGTTGTAGCGCTCATTAAAAACGGGGTTTTCTACCCATGTTTGAATAACAACGTTTGAGAGGGTTATGTTGCCTTGGTTAGGTTTGCCTAGATATGAATAAGCATCATCTGGTCCTGTCAGCGTGTTAATATAGAATGTTTTTCTGCTCGATCTATCTTGCAGGTTCAAAAAGCTGTCACGAATAAAATGCAGTACGCCGCCAGGACCAACTTGAATGTTGTCAAGAATGTGCGTGGCATTACCCGGAATCATAGAAATAAAAGTAGGGTAGAACGTGTTGGAGCCAAAATCAGCTGTTGGTGCTCCAAAAGAAAATGCTTTTGCCCAGTTGGTAAAAGCCGGTGGGATATCTTGGATCCACAAAGGTTTTTTTATGGCTTTTTTTGGCGCAATGGTTATGGGCGCGGCAATAGTTTTGGGATAGATTAAAACGGCGTGCTTGTCGGTGATATCGATATTTTTGTTTTGTGCGGCTGTCGTTTGAATAAAGCGCTCTGAAAGAATCTGAAGTGCAGGGTCAATGTCAAAGGCCGTAAACCAACCGATGTTTGGTATGAGCGCTTGAGGTATGCTGTTGATGCCCAAGTTTTGTGTATACCAATCGTCATAAAGCGATACTTCTTTGAGAAATTTTTTGAAAGAGTTGGTCCAATCTTTTTTCTTTTTTGGAACTGGTTTTGCTTTCTTGACCGTTGGTTTTTGCTTTTGCTCTGAAATCAATGCTGCTTGTTCAAAGAAATAATGTAAATCAGAGCTTTTTGGCCACGAAACACCTGTAGTTCCTCCAAAGCCTATTTGTGTCATTGTTTGAGACGTCACCGTTGCATCAGTGACTGCGCCCATAACCAACGTGTAATCAAGGTTGATTGGTAACTTGCTGTCGTCGATATCTTTTTTGAATTGAAAGTATTGTAAGTTTTTGCCGCCGCCAGAGCACGTTCGTACATAAACAATGTTGACGTTAAGCTTGTTGAGCAGCAGCGCAACGTGTGTCATAAGTTCAACGGGAATACCGGCAAGTGCATATTCAACAGTACCGTGTCCGTTGATAAACATGTTCCAAGGTTGTAAGTTTTTTGCCAGATTAACGTCGGTAAGGTCCAGAGCTGGAGCTCCTGGGGCTGCTTCAAATTTTGTACTGTTGATTCCATTAAGATTCAAAATGTCGGTTAACTCGGCAATAAGATTAGTGTGCAAATCCTTGGCATTAGTGAGACTGTTCGATACTTCAGTCCCTAGGTTTGTTTGGGTTACTGGATTTTTTGTTTTTAAAACAGTTACGAGTACCTCTTTAATGTTTGGCAGAGAAACCGTTTCAGTTGCAACATAACCTTTTGGGACTAACAAAAAGAGATTGGGCGCCGGATGATAAAAATCCCACTCTGCAAGTTTTAAATCAACTGCTTTAATAAAATCACTTTGAAATTGAGCAAGGTTGCCTGCTTTGCACGCCAAAAGATTGAAAAGAATGGCATTGGCAACAAGTATGGGACAGGCTTTTTGGTTGAGGGCAATAGCACATTGTACTGCTACGGCTGATTGTGGTTGACTGGCCGTTGTTGGTGCTTCAGCGCGATTGTGATCGAGAAAAATCGCTAGGCGGCGAAATGGTGCTGTAGCGGCTTGTGTGTTAGTTGTGCAATAGCTAAAAAATAAAAACAATAATAATTTTTTCATGACTTCTCCCTTTTTAATCAAAAAAGCACAGCTAAAAAAGTGAAATCAAGAAAATGAAATTAAGCCTTTAAGTGTGGCTTATTACTCAAGCGATCGCGATACGCGATCATGAGAAAAACGATTACGAGCACAAAGAGTGCGTGAACCAAAAATGATTGCCGCAAATCTGCATTAACAAACCATGGCAGCTGGCTTGCTGGCAAGTAAACTAGCAATGGTGCGCGGCGCATAATTACTTTAACAAATACCAGCCCCGCATGAGCGCCCATGCCAGCATACAGTTTGCCGGAAATATGAAAAATTAAAGCGAGCATGAAGCCCAACAAAAAGAGACCAAGTCCCAGTTTGTAATCAACCGTGAGCAGGTTGAGTGGGTTTGAAAAATCGTGGCACAACATAAAAACCAGTGCCGACCAAAAGATACTTTCTAACGGACTCAAAAATTGTTTTAAAAACGGTAGTACGGTCCCGCGAAAAATAAGTTCTTCGGTCCATGCCAGCATAAACGTTGCCAAAAATCCAAAGCCCATGCTTGCCAGTAAGCCGCCAGTCAGGGTGCCCCACGCTGTGTTGAAGTGTGTGTAGCCGGCAAGCCATAAAGAACCGAGTAAAGCGCTGTGCAAGGTAAAGAAAATAATAAACGTAGTAAAAAAATCTTTGAGCCACGACGTTGAACCAAGAAAACGAATGTTTTGGTTAAACCATGTTTTTAAAAAACTGAGTGGCTGTAGACTGAGCAAAAGCAAAACGTGACTTATTGCTAAGATTGTTTGAACAATTTTGCCCGCGCCGCGGCTTGCAAAGAGTGTTAGTGATGGGTCTAGTAAGCGTGCCAAGGGCTCGAGCATGGCGAAGATGATTCCAAAAGAAAGGGCCGATAAAACTACCGGCCCTAAACTTTTCCATTTTTTGTGCTGTATCATGTTGTAGCTAGTGTACGACTTGATGTGCCGATTAATAACCTGAGCGGATTTGCTCTTTAAGATGTTTGCCTGGTTTGAAACGAGGCACCTTGATGGCAGGCAGGTTGATTTTTTCTTTGGTTGCTGGATTAATACCAACACGTGCTGGGCGCTTTGATGTCCAGTACGTACCAAATCCTGTCAAAGAAACCTTACCACCTTTTTTAAGTGTTCTTTCAATGATGCGTGTGAATGCTGCAAGTACTTTTGCAACATCTTTCTTGCTGAAGTTGGTTTCTTCGCTTAGCGCGTTGATCAACTCGCTTTTGTTCATAACGGTCTCCCGAAAAAGAGTGTAACTTATCAACATTACGTTTCAGTGTGAAATTTAGATTGTGTTTGCAGGTTTGTCAAGAAAAAGAGCGAAGACATAAATGTTTTTCTTACTTTTTTGTATTATTATTATTTATTAAAGAAAAATAATTGTGGGTTTTGGCTCTTGTTTAATTTTTCTTTTCTGAATGTAAGTTGTTTTTTGCATCAATAAAATTTTAATTTTTTTGAAAAGTTCTTCATGGTACACTTATTTTTTTGATTCATTTTTGTACACAAAAAGGGAAAATATGTTTGTTGACACTCATTGCCATTTGAACATGATGGTAAAAACCGAGTTTGATACGCTTCTCAAACCGGAGCATTTTGTGCTCGTGCACGATATTATAGAACAAGCCAAGCGGGCCGGCGTTACTCAAATTATTAACGTTGGTACCAGTCTGCCCGAAAGTATGAACTCAGTAGCACTGGCACAGCATTTTGATAATGTTTATGCAACGGTTGGTTTGCATCCGTGTGACTGCACGCCAACCTGGCGCAAAGATTTTGAAGACATTGTTCGCTTGGTAAAAAATAAAGAAGAAAATAAAATTAAAGCGATTGGTGAAGTTGGTTTAGATTTTTATCACAAACCATTTGATGCGCAACGACAAGTTGATGCGTTTAAAGCGCAGATTGAATTGGCGCTTGAATATAACTTGCCGTTGGTTATTCACGTGCGTGATGCTGGCGAAGAATTACTGAGAGTTTTGGAAGAGTATGTTAAAGAAATTAAAGGCGCGACTATTCATTGCTTTAGTCAAAAGCAAGATTTTGCAGACATTGTTGTGGGCTGGGGTTTTTATATTGGCATTGACGGGCCCATAACCTATCCAAAAAATGATGAGCTGCGCTCGATTGTAAAAGCGACGCCGCTTGAGCATATTATTTTAGAAACTGATGCGCCGTTTTTGCCACCGCAGCAGTATCGTGGCAAACAAAACAGCCCCGTTTATTTGCCGCTCTTTGCGCAAACGATTGCTGACCTGAAGGGTGTGAGTTTGGAAGAGCTGGCGCGCCAGACAACGGCCAATGCGACCAAGCTTTTTGATTTGTAACAAATAAAAAAGGCCGGGACCGTAAAAAGTCCCGGCCCCAACTTATCTTTTAGCTTTTAGGCTGTTTATTTTCAACGAACGTCTATTTGGTTAAAAGATACTTTGAAAAATGCCCGTCTACGTTAACAACTACGCCGCGGCATCCGCTTTTTAGGGCATAATCGCGTCATAGCTGGTAGAGCGAAGACGGATGGAGGTTATCCAAATAAATTAGTTCTTACCAGATCGTAAGTAGTTGCTACCGGAGCTGAAGCAAAAGCCTTTTTTGCTTCGAGCATTTCTTGGTAAAGTGGCATTAACTTGTGCCAAATAACTATGCCAGCAATAACAGGAATAGCTGCTATTGTCCCAATAATTGCTCCAGAAGTCTTGATGAGTTTTTCGAGTTCTGCGTCATTTTTTCCTGAATACAATTCCTGATATTCTCTGCTTTCTTGTAATAATGCTTCAAGATCAATGATCTTTTGTGTCATTTCGTTAAGCTTTTGGTTGGTACTCTCAAACTGTGCATCCATATTTTCAGTAAGGTCTGTTGTTGCATCGTTAATATGCTCGCCAATTTCTTGGGAGGCATATGTGATCATTGATTCACGACATTTTTGGTCTGTTTCAGGATTAAAGTATTTGTATGCCGTGCCAACAAGAGATATGCCGGCATCTACCGTGCCAAGCCCTTCTAAAAGCACTGCAGCAGCATTAGCTGTTTCTGCCGTAACAATGAGTGTAAGAGCTAATAAAAATACTTTTTTCATGATGGTAACTTCTTTCTTTGTTTTTACTTTTTATGCCGCAGCAGCCGCTTCATGTTCTGGTTTTATGATTGGCTCGGTAGTTACAAAAATAGGCTTTTTTGGGTAGGCAAACTTTTTAGCTTTTGTCTTTTTGAGCTTGTTGGTAACGCCTGCTTTAATTTTTGTATAAAGCACGTAGCCAACAGCGGCAATAGCTACTGAAAGAGCAGCAGGTGTCCATTTTGCACAAGATTCCCATGCTGGAAGCTTGTCAGAAAATGTTTCAATGAACGTCTTTTGGCTTTCTTCGCTTGCAAGTTCTTTTTCAAGTTCTTCTATCTTTTTCAAAACTTCTTGCTTGCGTTGTTCTTTTTCCAATTCTGCTTTGATTGCTTCTGCTTTTCTTAATATTTCATCGTTGGTAGCTTTTTGAGCGGCGGTTTCTTGTGACAATTGAGCTTCTCGGTCTTGCTTAATTTTTTCAGCATCTTTGAGAATGCTTTCTTGTTTTGCTTTCTCTGCTTCTTTTTGTCGTTCTTCTTGTGTTTTTAACGTTTTAGCACGTTCAAGAAGTTCTTGTTCTTCTGCCAACTTTTTAGCTGCTGCTTCTTCTTGTTCAATTTTTCTTACGTATTCAATTTCTTCTGCTTTCTTAAGCAGCTCGTCTTGCTTAGCTTTTTCAGCAGCTGTTGCTTGTTCTTGCTTAAGCTTGCGAGTGTTTTCAATAGCGCGCGCTTGTGCAAGAACCTTTTCTTGTTCTTCAAATGTCTTTCTATCTATTGCTTCTTGTTTAATGCGTGCTTGTTCTTTATCAAACTCAAGTTGAGCCTTTGAAATTGCATCGCGTTGGTTTTTAAGTGCGGCAACGTTGTTAACAAGCTGACGAGCTGGTTGAAGCCTTGTTGCGTCGATAATTTTTGGGTTGATGGTGTTTAAACAATTTTCAAGTTCATGGTTATCACGTAACAAAAGATTATTCGCTATGTTCAACAACATAAAGTCTTTCTCAGACTTTGGTCCATTTTTTTCTATGTTTTGAAGAGCTGCTTTATTTTTTAGTAAGAAATCTTGTGCATCAATTCCTGCTGGTCTATTTTGTTGCAAGCAATCTATTACTTTGTTGTATTCTTGTATTTGTTGTTCAATTGGCGCAGTTGGCACGTTGTGTTGTTTGTAATTTTGTAAACTTTTATTAAGCTCTGCTATTTTTTCCTTGAAAGCATTGGTTGTTTTTTCAATGGTGCCCATGACTGCCTTTGGCGTGCCACAGTTCCAGAACCAGCAAGCTGTATAAGCAGGATCTTCTTCAATGCCAAGACGGTTTTCAAGATCTTTAACCGTCTGTTCAACAGGATCTAAAAAAGTTTGCGTTGCAGGCAACGCGTTTGTTGCTGTACTTAATGCGATAAGTACTAAAAATATTCTTTTCATATTCATCCCCCAAGGATTAGTTAATAAGGCCGTATGCAAGTGCTTTTCCGTAAGATTCTACATTTGCGCTTTGTAAGAGCTCTTTAATCTGGTCTAAAGTTGTTAATGTTTGTACACTGCGGTCATCCATAAATCCGTAAAACTTAAAGTCGTTTGGCCTGGTGGTAATCAGTTCAGCAGGACTTTCTTTGTGTACCGTTATAAAACTTAGTGCGTTATTGTCTGGGTTTGCAAAGTTTTGTTCCAACATTTTCTTAGAAGCAAGTTCACCAGCAAGAGCCGTTGAGGCTTGGCACAACTCGTCAATAATTACTAGTGCATGCTTATTTTGTGCTTTCAAGGTTGCCGCTTGGGTAATAATGTCTTTGAGCTTGTCCAAGTGTGACGTGAAGCCTGAAAGCCCTCGCGCTGGATTGTCTTTGGATACAATGCTCACCAAAAGTTTTGATGGTGGCATGATAGTAAAGTTTTGTGCAGGTGCTATACCAAAGCACAATGAAAGGATTGTTGCGTTGGCAATAGCGCGCAATAACGTTGATTTACCTTTGGCGTTGGCGCCGTAAATAAGTGCCGTTTTTTGATGATTAGGTCCACCAAGTTCAAGATATTCGTATGGCGAAATGTCTTGTTTTTCCATTCTGTTGAGCAGGTATGGGTACCATAAGTTATTGGCACGAAGGTGGCCACGAGCCGTTCCAAGAGATGGTGCAGGATCATAGACAGTTGGACCTGTTGATGGGCATATAAAGCTTGTAAAACAAAAGCAATGTTGTTGGTCTGCTTCATGTTTTTTATACAATTCAGCCAAGCCAACCCACATATCAAGTTCGCCAACAGCTTCAAGCAGGTGCGAGAACGAATCTTTATGTTCAGTCATAACCTTGTAGTTGGCAGCATCGGCAACGCCAACGGTGCGGCCTTTAATAATGCGCCATGGGTTGTAGCGGCGTGGGCTGTACCACGAAGGTGTTGCAAGTGGTTCAATAGCACCGCTAATATCTGCTGTATTGAGTGTTTGTAGCAATGTCTTCAGATCGCGTGGTGTTGTTGGTGTAACAATTGATCGTTGGGCATCAAGGTGCCTGAGACATGTTAGGTTATTGCGCAACACGTCGTTTTGTTCAAGAACTGTTTTAAGCGCTTTAGTTTTTTGTACAAAGAAAGCTAATTTCTTGTTTAAGTCATAAGCTTTTTCAACCATATCAACTTGTGAAACAAGGCCTTCTTGGAGTGGATCTGTTAGGTACATTTTCCCAAAAATGGTGGTTCTGACTAGGCTGTAGAGTCCACTTGCCAAGTTGTTGAGTACTTCTGAACTTGCCCAGGCAATGGCAATAGGCGCAGAAGAAAGAAAGCTGCCAATCATGGCGGTCCAGCTTGTAGGGAGCATTAAGCTTTCTAGAGCTACAGAACCAAATAAATCTGGCGCAATTGGTGCAAAGTAACCCAAGAATAGTACGAAAGCAATAACTTTTAATGCATTGTCCCAGCGAGGATTAACGAGGCTACAAACTTCTTCAGCAACTTCAGGTCTGTATGAAACAATGATACTATTTTCATTGTCTGCATCAGGTTTGCTAAACAAACGTTCGTTGTTGGCAAATGCGCTTAATGCTTTTTGTGCAATGGTTTTTGATGCAAAGGTTATTTTTTTTGAAACACCAAGTACTGAATCTGTTGTAACATTTGTTGGACGAATGTTGCCATGGCTTCTAAACCATACATTTAATTCTCTTTCCAAGTAAGCGTGTCCTTTTACCGTGGTTAAAAGTGCGTGAATAATTAATGGTATTGTTGAAACGGTAATGCCACCAAAATAAGGAACAAGGTGTTCGCTTACTAATTCAGGAATTTTTGCCAGGGTTTCTAGGCCATTTTGTGCAAATGACCAGACGGTATCAACTCCTGAGGTTACAAACCCCACTTGTATTCTTGCTAGCAATACGCCAAAAATGCCAAGTGTCCATGGCTGTTTATCAGCATTATCTAGCGATGTTTTAAGTCCTGGTATTTTTTTTAATACATTAACTGTTGAACTTAACGAATGAGAACCACTAATAAAAGGGCCACTTGAAAGCAAATGGCTGGTAAGAGCTCCATTCCAAAATGATAAAATATCAAGTTCAATCTTTTTTACTTCATCAAGGTAGGTAACAATGCGTTTGCGCAATGCATCGTTTCCAACTAATTCTCTTAAAACAGCTTGGCGTCTTCTCAGTTCTGTATCGTTATCAGTTGGTTGGCCAAGTGTCTTTGCCAGCTTAAACTCTCCCAAGCTTAGGCGGGTGTGCTTGTTTAAAATAGTAAGAAGGCTCTTTTGTCCGTTTTTTGAAATGATTTCTAATTCTTCGCTGTAGGCATTAAAGTCAAATAAGGGAGAGGGTGTTTCGCGATTACTTTGCTCATTGCGCGCAAAGAGTGTGTAAACTTGCTCGCTAACACTGAGTTTGTTTTCCATTTGTTTTTGGCAGATGACGTATTTTTTTAGTGTTTCATCAATAAATGCTATTTTTTCTTCATTGGTTGTTTTCTTTGCTAACTCGATTGCCAATTTTGGATGGATTTTACTTAGTTTGGTTGTGGCGCTCAGAGGATTAGTATTTGCTTGCAGAGCAGTTTTTATTTCTGCGAGTGTTGTGATAATTTTTACGCAGAGTTTCTTTCGTGAAGACAATACCTTATTTACCGCTTCGCCCATAATGTATGAAGCTGTTTGGCTGGGATCAAAGCTTTGCGCAGCAGCATGAGTTTGCATTGGCTGTGCAAGTAGGCCCAATGCCAATAGCGTTGATAAAAAGAATTTTTTATTAAAAATAACCATTGTGTTGCCCCCCGGCTAACGGTATAACCTCAAAAAATAACCTCCATCTCCCCCTTAGGAAAAATGGTATAACCTCCAAGTCCCCATTGAAATGTGTGCTTACTTAATTAAGTAATAAAAATACTTAATTATTGATGATAGGGTTTATAGCCTTTTCAGCACTATAAAACCAGCTTACGAAGTTATGATTTATTCGTCAAATGGGTAGGGGTCTAAAAGGCCAAAAAAGCCTATAAAATGGGTTTTTTTGAAGATTTTACTTAAAAAAAGCAGGATTATTTTTTTATTATAATTTCAGTTAGAAATGGAAGTTTTAGTATCTTTTGGTGAGTTTTTTAAATTTGGTTATCGATTTATCAAGAAACACGTGGCTGAGCGCGCCGGCAACAAAAAAGAGATAATATGAGATAATATGATTAAAAGATGCTTGGTTAAAGTACCCCAGGTATAAAACAAAAAAACCGGGCATAAGGACCAAAAACCAGGATTGATGGGTAATGGTTCGGTGCCGAACAATAGCAACCAAAAAAGCAGCGGCTGCAAAACAAAAAAAGAACTGCCAAGCATGGTACCAAAGCGCTACCGGCACTATAACTATTGCCGAGAGATAAAAAAGTCGCTGCATCTTGCTGCGAACATCGATATCAGGGAAAATGGAACCAACAAGACCCAAACCTAGCCCAAACAAGAGGTCGGCTGTTGTTGGTGGGTATAAAAAGTGTGCGGTTGCCTGCCATACCACAATCCAGGTTACCAGGCCTGCCGACAAATGAACTCTATAACCAGGCATGCGCTTCTCCTTTTTTTGCGTGCCTACGTATTAATTTTAATTTCGTGCTGTGTTGCTTTGGTTGTTGGCCGCAAGCGGGCCAGATTGGTGGAGGGGTAGTAAAAAGCGAGAATGTCTTTAAAATTCCATCCCTGAGCTACCAGTTCGCGGGCACCCAGTTGGCATAGTCCCAAATTGTGGCCAAAACCTCGGCCGGTAAGCATTACCTTTTCGTTGCGCAGTTTAACGTCTAATGCCAGGCTTTTGAGCTTTGTCTCCAGGCTGGCCTTAACATCAGCCGCTGGTACAATAACGCTTTTTTCATTATTGGCAATTCTAATTTTGTGAGCAATGCCTGCCTTATCGCGTTCGTGAACAACCATGTGGGTTATTTCTTTAATGGGCCTCAGGTGGTGGGCTACCTTTTTGTTTGCTTTCAGTTGTTTAAGCATTTCAATCGGGCACAAGTGCTCTTGCCATTTAAATAGTGACTTTTTTTCACAGAAGGTGCATTGATTGGTGCGGTACAGATACGGTTTTTTTGGATCGGCTTTTTTCATATCGCTGGGCACCACACCGCCACAACAGATATCAAACATGGTCAGCGCAACCCCTTTGTTGTGCGTGAGTATCAGATTATGGGTTTCTTCAACCGCCTTGCGCAAATGTGTGCAGTCGTGAGCACCACGGTAAACTTGATGGAAATTAGTGTTTTTTATATCGTACCCCACATTTTTGCCGCGCTTGGTGCGTGCTTCCAGCATTTGGTACACGGCGTAGGTGCGTGAGGCAACGGCCTGCACCTTTTGCATTTCTAGTGGCCAGTACGAAAGGCTTTCAAACCGTAGAACTGAATAGATATAATCGTCCAAAGAAATTTTGTTGATGAGTAGAAGGGCTTTTTTTTCTTTGTCTATGCGGATATTGAGTGTGCCTTGGTATGATCGGTTGTCAAAGTGTAAAATGCCGTCTATTGGTGTTACCGCCAGGTTGTTGTTAATAACATTGCGGTATTTACCATCTTTGCATTGTAAGTAGAGCGTATTCTCTTTTACAATAATAGTAATCTTGGTATTTTTTTTCCAGAGTGCTTTTTTAAGACCAATGGGGCTTTCTAGTACAAAGCCGTTGCTTGAACTAATAGTGTGTGAACTGCGTGTTTGTGCATCTAGCTCGTTGAGCAAAACATGAATAAAAATAGGTTTGCTAGGCAGTTCGGTAAGGTCAGGAGTTGGCGTTGCTTCAATATTTTCCTGTTCTGGATCGCTTGTTTGGCTTTCATTGGTGGGGTTTGCATAGATTGTTTGTACGAACATGTCGCCAAAAATAATCGTGCTGCAAAAAATAATAACGAGAGTACTATTTTTTTTCATGAAGTTTTTTTACACCATTTAAAGCGGCAGTTGATGAGTTTTTGCCAAAGCAGCTAAAGCAGCAGGGAGCTTTTTTTTGTGATCAACGCCCAGGTTGGCAAGTTCGTCTGCCACGGTGTTGTATTCGCGCAAAACGTGTTTAAAGTGGCAGGTTAAATCTTGCAAGAGTATTTCAATAACCATTTTGATTTGCAATAAAATGGGATTTTTCATTTTATAAGCGCCACGCATTTGCTTAACTAACAGTTCTGAGTCTGAAATTACCAGAACAGAAAGATCGTTTACTTCTTGTTTTTCTGCTTCTTTTTTAATTAAAAAAAGTGCGAAGACGAGGGCCAAATATTCTGCCTGATTGTTTGTCTTCAGGCCGATATAAAAGCCCTGTTTAATAATTGCTTTGCCATTATGATCAACCGCGTAAATGCCGGTTCCTGCTGGTCCTGGATTGCCGCGAGCAGCACCGTCAATGTAAACGGTCCAGGTAAGGCTTTGCGGCTGGGTAGCTTGTGATGATAAAAATGAGTTTTGTTGTTCTTTCATAATGGCCTTAACGGTAGTTTAATAAGCAGCTTTTGCTACATCCTTTTCTTCTTCTTGATCGTAGTACAAAAAGCGGTAGCAGCTGCGGCATGGCAATATGTCTGATTTTTTTAATTTATAAAGATCTTGATGTAGCACGGCGTAAAAACACGAGCTGCAACTTGAACGTATCACCGGTACAATTGGGTCGGGAACATTATGTTTCATACGATCATAACGCACCAGCCATTCTGGCGGAATAGTTTGCACCAGCGTTTCTCTTTTTGCATGCAATTCAACAAGTTGTTGCTCAAGTGTCTGCACAGCTGCTGCTTTTGCTTGTATGTCTTCAGTAAGATCTGCTGTGCGACCAACACTGTTTTTTTCTTCAAGCTCATAGCTTTTTTGTGCTGTTTCTAGCTGATGCCATGCTTTTAAGAGAGCATCTTCTTGCTCATCGCGATCTCTGCTCACGCGGTCAAGTTCTTTGCGCACTGCCTGATATTCTTTTTGGCTACCAACATTTGCCAGCTGTGTTCTTTTTGCTTCTTCTTTTATTTTAAGGTCGTGTGCTTGAAGTTCTTGAAGATCTACATTTTTTTGTTCTTGGCGAAAACGATTCTTTTTTTCTTCAATACTGATGGCAAGCTTTTGAATAAGCTCTTGATCGGTAGTAAAAATTTTTTGAGCTTCTCGCTTCTGCTTTTCCAGGCTAAGGATGTTGTGGTCACATTCAGCAAGAATTTTTAAATTTTGCCAAAGAGCTTTTCCCGTCATACTGCCCTCTCTTTTGGTGGAAGATGTGATGAAGAAGGTGGTGGGCCCACCAGGACTTGAACCTGGGACCTTTCGGTTATGAGCCGATTGCTCTAACCAACTGAGCTATGGGCCCCCACATGCATATGATTTATAATTGAGGTCAGTGTAAATCAACTTTTATGAGTTGTGAAGTAAAAACTCTTTCAATCGTGATGAGTAACCAAATTCATTGTCGTACCATGCAAAGATTTTGTGCATGCTGCCGGTACTGTTTGTTAAAAGACTATCAAAGATTGCTGAGTGTGGGTTGCCAATAAAATCTGATGAAACCAGTGGTTTATTGCAGTATTCAACAATATTTTTGAGTGAGCCTGCGCTTGCTGTTTTGAATGCTTCGTTAATCTTTTCAGCTGTTAGGGTTTCTTGTGTAACAAATGTAAAATCGACTAGTGACATGATAGGCAGTGGTACGCGCAGAGATGTTGCCGAAATTTTTCCTTCCAGTTCCGGGAAAATCTGGGTAATAACTTTGCTTGCACCCGTTGCTGCTGGGACCATATTAGTAGCAGCAGCGCGTGCGCGCCGTGCATCTTTGTGTTGGTTGTCCAAGAGATTTTGGCTCGCGGTGTAGGCATGCGTGGTAGTCATCATGCCCTGCACAAGTGTAAAGTTGTCATTAATAACCTTGATCAAGGGTGCAAAACAGTTGGTGGTGCAGCTGCCCAGCGAAATCAGGCGATGCTTGCTAGCATTGTATGCTTGGCTGTTCACACCAGGAATGATAGAGATATCAATATCTTTTGATGGTGCGGTAATTAAGATTTTGCCGTTTTCTGAGAGTGGGTGGCGCTGTGCTTGCTCGCGCGTGGTAAAGTGGCCTGAAGCTTCTACAACCCAGTTAACATTAAGCCGTTGCCACGGCAACGCTTCTGGTTCATTTTCGCTGACGACGGTGATTTCGTGACCATCAATAACAAGTTTATTATCTGCATACGATACTTGGCCTTGGTAGGTGCCCATGACCGAGTCGTATTTAAAGAGCAGATCAAGATTGAGAGGCGGGGTAGGGCCAACGTTAATGCCGACTACGTTGAGCGTTGAGCGTGCTTTTGCGTCGCACATGATAGTACGCAAAAAGGTTCGGCCAATGCGGCCGAACCCGTTAATTGCTAAGTTAATTGACATCGAATTCTCCTTTTTTCTGATGTATCAAATAACGTACAAAAAATAAAATATATTATGCTTTAAAATTGTGAGCTGCCATGAAAGTAACAAGATCAGCTACGCCTTCTTTTGAGCGTGTGTTAATCAGAACGTGTGGATTTATTTCCTGAACGTCGTGCTTAAGCTTTTCTAGTTCTTCATCAGAAAGTTTATCAACTTTATTAAATGCATAAACCATTGATTTATCTTGAACGCCAAGATCTTCAAGAATCTGATGAACAACTTTTAGGTGGTCTGGCCATGCTGGATTGCTTGCGTCAACAACGTGTACCAGCAATGAAGCAAATCTGAGTTCATCAAGAGTAGACTTAAATGCTTCAATTAATTTTGGTGGCAATTCGCTAATAAAACCAACGGTATCTGAAACAAGAATGTTTTTGTCTTTGCCTAAATACAGTTCGCGTGTGGTGGTGTCGAGCGTTGCAAAAAGCTTATCTTCTGCCAAAACATCACTTTTGGTCAAGCGGTTAATTAAACTTGATTTACCGGCGTTGGTATAACCAATTAAACATACGAGAGGAATTTTGCTTTCCAAGCGCTGTTTGCGTTGTGTATCGCGTGCGCGTTGTAAGGTGTCGAGCTTCTTTTTTGCTTGACGCAGTTTTTCGCCAAATTCTTGTTTTGCAACTTCGGCCAACGTTTCTCCTGGTCCCTTGCCGCCAATATAGCCAGCTTGCTGTGCCAAATGAACGCCTTTACCAAAAACGCGTGTTTTTAAAAATTCAATTTCCGCCATTTCAATTTGCACTTTGCTTTCTGAACTTATGGCTGCATTTCTGAAAATTTCTAGAATCAGTTTGGTGCGGTCGTACACAACGCAGTTGAAAAAGTCTTCAAGGTTGCGTTCTTGCAATGGTGTTAAAACTTCTGAAATAATAACTTCATCTATTCTGTGTTCGTTACAAAAGTCAGCGACTTCTTGTAATTTTCCCTTGGTAAAGAAGGTATTTTTGTCAGTGTTTCTGAGCTTTAAAAATATACTTTCATCATACGTTATGCCGACTGTGTGGATGAGGCTTAAAAATTCATCGTAATAATGTTCTGCGCTTTTAAGGTGATTGTAAGGAGCGTAAATGCCAACGATAAGAATGCGCGGACGCATGCTATCGGTTGGTGTTGCTGGGCGGGCCATGGGAGGAATCTTTCTTATATAAAGCTTCCTGTTATTCACCTTCCAAGAGGTTCAAGATTGCTTGACCAAACGTCTGGGCAGCTTGAGGGCCCTGGCAGGTAATAATTCTTTCTTCAGGAAGCACAACACATTCTGAGTCTACAAAAATGACATCATATTCTTCCAGTATAGCTTTTGCCTCGTCAGTTGGATAGACCGTAGCATCTTTATTTTGCAATAATCCTGCTTGCACGGGCACAATGCTGGCATAACAAATAGCAGCAACAATTTTCTCATAGTCATGAAAGTAGCGGACTATGTCTTGCAGTTCTTCATTATCCCACAAAAATTGAGGGGAGGCTTTGCCGCCAGGAATAACGATTGCGTCGTATGAATCGAAGTCCTGGGTGTCCATGTCGCCCAATAACAAGTTTGGGGTAAACTCATAACCTTGAGTGCCACGTGCGGGGCCTGGTTTAAAGCCAGCAACGTCCACATGGTAACCTTGGGCGGTTAACATGGTGTAGGGTTCGGTGAATTCAACGTCCTGAAAATCCAACGGCATGAGGACAAAGAGGATGCGCTTGTTCATGATGGGGCACTCCTTTTTTACTGGTTTTGGCCAAAACAATGACTATGCATATGCCTTTAGCATACGCAAAACTGGCCAAAAAGAAAGGAGCGAGCCCGGGTAATTGTCTACTCGAGTGTTTTTAACAGGGCTTCAGTTTTTGCGAGCGCGGTCGTTATAGCATCTTGTGTGCAGATAATGTTTTCTCCTGCGATGGCTGTCTTGCTTTCCCCAATTCTTTGTGAAAGGTTGGTAAGCAACGTGTGCAAACGTGCGCAGCGTCGTTTTTTCTCCACGAGGAATTCTTCTGGGCTCATTTGGTTGTAACGTTGCCAGTTTTCTTTGGTCATCGCAAACGTGTAGCCGTCACTTTCGGTACGAATGTTGTCGCGCGTTTTTCCTCCATCGCGGAAAGTTCCGTCTTGAACAAAACCACCCATTACCAATGCAATGATGCTGTTAATATTCCAGTAGTAAACTTCGGCATTAAAATCCGTTGGTATGGAGCTGCCAACTGTATGGGTAAACCAGACCTGGCAGATTGCTTGCAAGGCTTGGTTAAAGTAGCCTTGTCCTTGAAATTTTTCGCCAATCCAGATACTAAATTGACCACAGTCTTTTGATTTTTTCACTGAAACGCTGCCCGCAAATTCATTGCTTGAGTTAGAGAACAGTGAATAATGAAGAGAGCGGCTGGTGCTTGGTGAGTTTTTAAGAGCCCTTCCTTTTTTAGGTCCGTAAGCAGAACCGGAGAAGTAAGCATTGGTTGTGGTGCCTGCAGCATCGAAAAGTTCATTGGCCGCCGTGCGGTGAGAGGAATCATATGTTTCTAATGTAATGTTTGAAAGGCGTATTGTTTTTGGCGCCTCTTTAAGTGCTAAGATTGTTGGTTCATCATCAATGAGTTGGTTTGAGCTGCTAGCTGCCGAAGAGCTGGCTGAGCTGCTGGCGGATGAGCTTGCGGCACCTTCTTGTTCTTTGTGGCGGGCAAGGTCATCGCTTACCCGCTGCTTGTATTTGTTTAGAGCCTTGCGAAGAAGAGCGAGTCCTACGTAAGGAGTTGTTGATTGTTCAGCTACTTTTGTTGCTGGCTCAATTGCTGGTTCATAGTCCTGTTCTACAAGTGCTGTACACAAATCCACTAGTTGATTTTCGTCATAGTCCGGAAAGTCTATTTTTTTTTGTACAGCTTGGGTTCCTGGTTCAAATGCTGATGTACATTTGTTTTCGATAAGGCTTTTGAACAACAATAATGCCGAATGTTGAGCATATTTATTTTCATGGCATATGCTGTTTGTAGCTGCCTGCGTTGCTGCCTTGAAGGCAGGTTGATAGTCTTGTTTAAAAAGGGATATGAACACTTGCCTTGCTAAATGTTGGGTGTCCCACTCCTGATCGTTTATGTTTTGAGTTGCTACCGTTATTGCCTCATCGAAGGCCGGTGTATAGTTTTTTTCAACAAGTGCCAGAAATAATTTTAGCGAGATTTCAGCGTATCCATGGTGCTTGCCAAGTAGTGTCGCCAGGCTGTGAGCGTAGTGATGTACCGAGGAATAACCCTTTTCTACAAGCTTTCTTAACAGATCAACAACCCAATATCTTACATGTTTTTTTTCGTTTACTAAGTTTTTCTCTATAGCCCCTGCTGCTTTCATAAAGGTCGGTTCGTACCCTTGTTCAAAAAGTTTTGCAAAGACTGTTACGGCTTTATCGCCGATGTGGTAACAGCACATGCCTGGTTCCTTCTCATCTCGACGACAGATGGAGAACATGATATTGGCCTTAGCGGCTTTTAGTGCGCTTTCAAATACTGCCTCATGCTTGTTGCTGACAAGATGAGTAAAGGCATCCAAAGCCGTAAATCTAAAGTATCCTTTTGGATGATTCATGTAGTGTTCTGCAGCGCTTTGCAACAAAGCGGGTGCTGTTGATGGTGACAAAAGTGCACCCAAAAGATTGAGCGCCGCACTTCTAACATGTTGATCATCATGATCACTGTTTGTTTCGATGAGCTTGATGGCTGAGTCAACTGCTGTCTGGTAGCCCTGTTGAAACAAGGTACGAAAGAGACCACGTGCCGACTGCTTAACGTCTTCATCTTGATAGTTTATTTTTTCTGCTGCCGCCTGTGTTGCGTCGTCAAAAGCAGGTTGGTAATTTTTTCCAATGAGGAGTCGAAATATTTGCAGTGCACGGTGGTGTTTGACGTTGTCAGTATCTTTTGTAGAGAGAGTAACTGCATAGTGGTGAGCCATCTCTCCATCTAGGCCTGTGAGTATTTCTAAAGGTGTAGAGGTGTAAAAGGATTTATGCAGAAGATCATCAATGAGACCAATCAGGGCTTTTTTAAATGACTTACTTTTGCCGAATTTTTCTATAAAAACAGTATGGTGGCTACTATCTTGATAAATATCTCCTAAATATTGTGCAACTTCTCTTTGGTAGTAACGATCTGCATTAACCGGTAGTGCTTTTATGAGTTGTGCGACCAATGAAATATGACTTGCGGTACTCTTGGTCCAGGTTGAGAAGCATTCATTCAAAATATGTTTGACAACAGCAAGTTGAGTACGCGGATCATCAAGATTATACTGAAATAATGCATCGTAGCACAAGACTTCGTGAATCATATTCGTATAATATGCTAGTGCCTCTAGTCCAAACACCTTGGTCAACAATGGTACGTAGGGATCAAGAGAAGTCCTTATCTCGTCAGAGGCATAATCAGCACTATTTTTTGCATAGAGCGGTTGTTGCAGTTGAATATTGGTGCGTTCTGCATAAGAATGATTCAAGGGATTTACAAAAAGGTTGAATGACGAACCGTTGACAAGAAGAGGAATTGTCTGTTCAAATTCAAGGTCATCAATATTTTCCAACTGCGTGTTAATTTTCCAGCCACAGCGTTCGCAGAGCTTTGTAAAATATGTTTCATTGAACGTTGGTTCAAAAAATGCTTGGCCAGGGTTTGATAGGCATGCAGCAGAGCTGCTCGATGCTGAGCCAAAAAGATTGAGACCAAGAAACTTATTGAGCATGATGATGATGTTTTGCATGAGCGGCATTACTTCGTACAGTTGGTAGTCTGCGGCAGGGTCAACAAGAATGAGCGTAAGGCCGTTAGCTTCGACCGAGTCAAAAGAATGTTGCGTACCATCATTTAGCGTAAGTGAAACAGTTGTGCGTTCAAGTGAGGCCGGCACAGCGTCAGCAGGCAGCTTGATAAAGCACCCCTTGATCTTGAGGTGATCAACGCAGTCAACGCCTTTCACGTGGCCAGGGAGCTTAATTTTTGCGTATGCAATGGCGGGCAAGTTTTGCACAAGATTACTCCATGCCTGGTGTACTTCGAGTCGATTGGTGTCGTCTTCAAGGTTGTTGTGTGCATTGTTGGTTTCACCTGCATAAAAAGCCTGCAGTTCGGGCGACATGGTGATGTGTGCGTGTTGGTGGCCAAAGGTGCGTGAAAATTGGTCGTACGTTGCCACGTTACACAAGTTGCGAATGGTTGTTTCAACGCAGTCGGCAAGGTGGGTGGCATCGAAGTTGACCGTTGTGTACTCAGGTAGGTACGGAATTGGGCGACTAAATTTTTGGTGCATCAACTCGGTGTACACGACTGCGGCAAGGTCTTGATTGTTTTTGAATTGTTCGAAAACTTCCTGATCGGACATGGAGTTATAGCGTTTTTCAAGATTGGCGCGGATAGTTTTGTAATCTTCGCCTTGGTAAACATCATTGCCATCAATATCATCGTGCGCAAGCAGTAGTTCTGCTGGCAGCGCGTTTACGTATGCGGCAAAGTTGTGCTTGTCGTTAGCTTTTTTGTACAACCAAGCGAGCAACACTTGTTGCGTGGTGTAGGCAGCGTAAGGTTTTTCATGAGATCGATCGGTGGTGGTTGCAGATTCTGCCAAGCGGCATTCGTTGAGCGATGCGGTAATCAGGTCAGCAAATTTTTTGACTTGAACACCTTGTTTCAAAGCGTCCAACTTTTTCAAGGTAAGATTGATTTCTGGCACAAGAGCCTTGGTGCGCAAGACACGAATAGCTTCGTTAATGTCGAATGCTGGTTTTTGTTTTTTTCTTCCTGTGCGGGAGGCAAGGTAGTGTTGATAACGTTTTTCGCGTTCTTCTGGCGTGTTGCCAGCTTCATAGACAGTCGCAACAACGTGGTTATGTCTGGTACGAGGGCATTTTTTTGCCAATATTTCGCCGGCAGTACGTTCATGTTTACGTGAGTTTTCTTTTGCAGAGTCGCTGCGTGAGCACTGGCGTAGCACTTGTGGTTCAGCCCCGTCATCGTTGCGACTACGTTTTTGTCGTGTTGTGGTTGTTGCACTGCTTGCAGACGAGCTACTTGCAGCGCTTTGGTATTCTGCGGGAATTGTTGGTAAAAGGCTTGAAGCTGGTTGATCATCAGTCAGCACGGCAGCGTGGCGCTTCAGCTGCGCTTGGTATTCTTCCAGTGTTTGAGCCAAAAGTTTAGGATCTTTAAGTCCTTTACCAATTTTAAATACACCCTCTTTTTGAAGATATTCGTTTGTTCGTGTTTTGGTTTCTTCGTATTTTTTCAAGGTGCTTTCAAGTGTTTGTGTCAGCTGAGCAAGGTCGCTGCAGCCAGGCATGTTGAGTTTGTTGGCAATTGAAGCGACAAACTCTTGCTTGTGTTCATCGAGCTTTGCAACAAAGTCCGCATCGTTTGTTATAGCGGTTTCCAGTGCTCGCTTGAGTACATTGCTGCTTTCGTGCTTATGCATTTCCAAAGCACCCAAAATTTTACCAATGGTTCTGACGGAACACCACGATGCTGGCAAGTTGAGCTTGCTTGGCTGAAAGGCGCCGGCAACGGGCTTAAAAATTGCGTGGATCAGCTGTACGGTTGCATGCTCTGGGTCGCCGTAGTAGTACAAATTTTCGGTGTACTTATTTTCAATGTCAAGCGCACCACAGACTGGCGACAACGCCAAGCGGTGTTCAGGCCTGAAAACGGTCCACATGCCTTTGATATCTTTAATGCTGCCTGGCAGGGCAGTTGTTGCCAAACCAAGAGCGAACGTGAGAACGGTTGAAAGTAAACGTAAAAACTTCATAATAACCTCCATTCGCCTTCGCTATAAGCTACGGCGCAATTATGCCCTAAAAGGGCGAATGCCGCGTCGTAGTTCTAACATAGACGGGCTCCGTCTGCCTACGCTTTGTTGAGCCCGGGCAGAGCTAAAATATACCTAAAAATCCATTTTTTATATTCTAACAGAAAATAAAATGCTTGCCAAATCGGGTCAAAAAACCGAGGAAATAGGGAAAAAAGAGGGGTTGGGCATAGCGCCAAAACCCCTCTTTACCAAAAAGCCTGAAATTAAAGGATATTTGCGTACAAAGTACGTTAGGAACATGAACCTTATTCAGCAACCGTTTTTCGGTGCATTTCCAAAATATGACGGCCTTTCTCGCCGTTGGTTTCATAGAAATAGTCGTTGGTGTCTACAAAGCCTGCCTTGAGCAGTGCGTGGTAGCTGCGCTTGTTCCACAGCCGTACTTGAGCATAAAAGCTGTCGTATGGTTTTACCATAAACCATGCTTTAGCAATTAAACGTAGCGCTTCTTGAATGCGCCCGCCGCCCCAGTAGTTTTCGTTAATCCAGCAGCTGCATTGGCCAGGGTCAGACTCATTCTTTTCACGAATAGCAACAGAGCCAATCAGTTTGTTGTCTGCGTTGTCGTACACAACATAAATAATCATTTTGTTGGCATTCATTTTTTTTAGCTCGCTCTTGAGATACATAATTGTGTACGAGAGTGTGATATTCTTTGGAAATTCCATGTTCTCGCGCACAATGTTAGAAAACATGTTGTGGTAGTCAAGAAAGTGTTCTTCTTTTAATTTTTTAATCGTGACAAGTGAACCTTTGAGTTCTTCAGGAATTTCAGTCAATAGTTGAAAAGCAGTAGCGGGTGGGGATTTTTTAATATGAGTGTAGGTTGCATAGCCGGCAATGCCTGCTATAACAACACCAACAACAATAAGTGCGTGTAAATATTTAGTGAAAAATAATCGTACTGACAAAAATTTTTCGTTCATGAGAAATCCCCTAAAAAATAATAAAAAGCCTACAGTAGGTTAGTATACTGTAGGCTTTTATGAGTTCGCAATAAAATTGGTTTTTTATGCTAAAGTTTCAGTGTCTAATTTTTCAGGGAACGCTACAAATCCTGGCCTAAAAAAACGATGAGTGCAGGTCCCGCCAGTGCTTGCTGGTGTAGCTTTAATGATAATAAATTCAAAATATCCGTTTGGACCTACATAAGCTGCTCGTTCTGCAGGGTAAGCAAGAGATGCTATTCTGCCCGGCATTGAATAAAAACATTTGCATTTACCATCAGAAAGTTCTTCTACTTTTTCAAGTTTGGCATAGCAACCGTAGTTTTCAACAAGTTGAGTAAACGCATGGTTGTTATCGCATGGTCGTAAAGATTTTTCGAGGGTGCGTTGGCTCAGTTTTATGCTGGCAAGTGGGTTGTGATCATGGAGCGTGATTTGTGGATAGATGAACACGCTATTTTCTTGGCCTCCTTGGGGTGCTCGTGCAAGGTCTACCAGGTGAATAAAATTTTCTTGCTCTGATTCAATATAGTCTTCATTTACGCTTTGTTCTTCCATGGGTATGGGAAGAAGAGCAACTGGTTCTTGTTCAACTTGCTCTTTAAAGGTAATAGGAAGTAACCGTTCACTGCTTGTTGGTGTTGTTGATGTAGCTGGTGTGCTAGAACTGGAAGATGAACTTGACGTGCTAGAGCTAGGTACGCTTGAGGACTGAGTTTTTTTGGCAGACTTAGTTGATGCGGGCTTAGTGACTGGCTTTTGTGATCCTTTGCCTTTTTTTCTTTGATTATTGCCTTTTTTCCCTCGAGGTCCTTTTCTTTTTGCATCAATTTCTTCAATCCAGCTATCATCGATTGTGTCTGTTTTCTTTGGTTCTTGAATTGTTTCAAGTCCAAGTAAGGTGTCGAATTTTTCAGAACATGCCAAAATGTCTTTGGCTGCTGCTGGTGGATAGTGTAATTCACTTACAGCAGAGGCATTTACTTGGTATACTTTGGCAAGAATGCCAATAATATTCATGTAGTAGATATCATATTGTAAAAATATGTTGTTGGTGAATAAGTTAAGAATATCTGGCAAGGCGTAATTGTAACAGAAATATTCTCTTGCTGTGTTGTGTGCGGAATGTGGAAAAGATTTTTTGAAGCTGTGTATTGATTCTTTAACTCGGGCAAAAGTGTTGCGCAGACGTTGGGCTTGTAAGCGGGCTTTTGTGTCTGATGCTTTTTGGCCCTTAAGCGTTTCTTCTTGCAAGCTTATTTGTTTTTCAAGCAAATTAACAATGCTTTCAGCATTATGTTGTTGCAATAACTCAATAAGCGTGATGAGATCGTCTTGTGAAAGTGTTAGGTAAGCGCAGTCGAGCGCAAAAATTCTTTCAGGAAGTTCGAGTGAGTAGTGTTGTTTGTAATGGTCAACAAGTTTTCTGTACACTGAGGCCAGATAGTGCTTGTAAGGATAGGTTGCGTTTTCCAACTTTGCAAAATCGAGAATTTTACCACATGCTGCTATGCCTGCAGCAGACCAGAGGAATTTTTTGCGCATTACCGAAGGAAGTAGTTTTGTTTTTGTAATGTTGGCAACATTGAAATATGTTGGATATTGCGCAATATTATAGTTTTGTTTGATGCGTAGCGTTGCGTCTTTTTCTAGGTGGTCGATAAATTGTTGCACGTCTTGCGGAGCTTCAGAGTAAACAATTTCTGCTTCTTTATAAAAATCGATATTTATTTTTTCAAAACTTTCTTTAGCATCTGAGAAATGTTTTTGCAAACTCATACTATGAGACAATATATCTACTTGACCCTGTGCATGGCAAGCACGGTCGTACATTGTTTGCACGGTTCGTGCGCGAAGGTGCATGATCTGTAAGCAGGTAGAAAGCTTTTCTTTATCGGCCAAAATTGCCGGATCGATAGGACATGTTATTTCTGTGGTGGCGATATCTTGTTCGCTTGAGCTACTGGAACTGCTGCTTGAGCTGGTGCTGCTGCTAGCAGCAAAAATTTGACTGGTGCTACCAGCTATCAAGCTGGCAAAAAGTGACACTAATGCTAGTTTTTTGAAATTCTTCATAATAACCCCTTTTTTATTTTAATATTCAACTAGTAATATTATAGCAGAGGGGCAGCGGGGGTCAAAATATCTTTAAAAAGTGGGCTTTACAGCGGAATATTGCCGTTTTTCTTTTTAGGCAGGCTTTCTACCTTGTTTTCAGCCATTGTGAGGGCTTTTATAAGCATTTGGCGTGTAGTGTTGGGCTCGATAATAGCATCAATATAGCCATATTCTGCGGCAACGTAAGGGTGCAGGTATTCCTCCCGGTAGGTAGTCTCTAGCATTTTTTTAAGCTCTGGCCTGTTTTCAACCGGTTCATTGGCCAGTTGTTTGCCATACAAAATGGCAATGGCTGCCTGGGGGCCCAAAACGGCAATGTGTGCGCTTGGCCAGGCAAAGTTAAAGTCGGCCCCCAGCTCTTTGCTGCCCATTACAATGTAAGCACCGCCAAAGGCCTTGCGTGTAATAACGGTAATTTTGGGTACCGTAGCATTGGCATACGCATACAAAAGTTTAGCGCCGTGCCGAATAATGCCATGATGCTCTTGGTCAATGCCGGGTAAAAAACCAGGAACATCGACTAATGAAATGATGGGAATCGAAAAATTGTTGCAGCAATTGATAAAGCGGGCAGCTTTGGTTGAGGCATCACTGTCGATAGTGCCGGCTTTATGTAATGGTTGGTTGGCTATCATGCCAACTGTTTTACCGGCAAGGCGTGCAAAGCCCACCACCATGTTTTGTGCAAAGAGCTCATGAATTTCAAAAAACGTTTCACTATCAACCACTGCGCGAATAATTTTTTTGATGTCGTAGCTGGCTGTTTCAGACGTTGGCATAAGTCGGTCGAGTGGTTGTTCTGATGCTGGCTCTTGGGTACTGTCTGCGTCGGCTGCCAAATAGTTGCTGGGCAAAAGTGACAAAAGTTTTTTAAGTTGTGCAAAGCACTCATCTTCATGTTTGCTGATCACGTGTGCAACGCCAGAAAGAGCAGCATGCACCTGTGAGCCTCCAAGTTCTTCTTTGGTAATGGTTTGGCCCAAAACTTCTTTAATAACCTGTGGGCCGGTGATAAACATTTGGCTAATGTGTTCGGTCATAAAAACAAAGTCAGTCAGAGCAGGTGAGTAAGCAGCGCCTCCTGCGCAGGGGCCAAGAATGAGAGAGATTTGTGGGACAACACCAGAAAGATGAACGTTGCGTTTAAAAATGCTGCCGTAGCCAGCCAACGCATGAATACCTTCGTCAATGCGTGCGCCACCAGAATCGATAATACCAATAATTGGGCAGCCAATTTTTGCTGCCATGTCCATGACCTTGCAAATTTTTTCGGCGTGGCGCTTGCCCAGTGAACCGCCCTTAAGTGTAAAATCTTGCGCGTATACGGCAACTTTTTTGCCCGCAACAGTGCCAAAGCCGGTTACAACGCCGTCGGTATAAAGTTTGGGGGTTAAAAAAGGAGAGGCTGCCAGTTGGTCAATTTCCTGAAAACTATTTGGGTCAAGCAGCAAGTCTAGGCGCTGTCGCGCTGTTTTTTTTCCAGCATTGACTTGTTGTTCGATTTTTTTTAAATCTGAACCTTGAAGTGCTGTGATTTCTTTTGTTTTCCAAATTTTTAGGGCATCGTTGTGTATCATGAGTTTGTTTAGTGGTAATTTTCTGGCGTTGTCTTGTGTGTGTTAAAGATTTTTGAATTAAAACAGAGCGAGTGTAGCATGCAAACCAATATTGGCCAATTAAAATAGCAGTATGCCTGTTATGCGCAATAAAAAAGGAGAGCGATGGAGTCTGGAAAAAATCTTGCCGGTGCAAGTGTTGCATGGTTTAAGTTGGCCTACCTCATCACACGCAAAGAGCGCGAAAAGGCTTTGAGTGTTTACCGGCTTTTATCACACTCGTTTGAAGACCGTGCGTATGCGCTGCAGCTGGAAGGTGATATCTTGTGGGCACTTGACGATCAGCTTGCATCTGAAAAATATAAACAGGCTGCCTTTTTGTATCGTAAAGAAAAGCGTTGGGTTAATGCAATTGCCGTGTGTGAGCACATGCTTGCGCTTGATCAGGCCAACCAAGATTTGCGGGGTATAGTGCTTGATTTGTACGTCATTGCCGACTGGGACGAAAAGCTGCAGCAGACACTTCATGCGACGGTACAAACAACAAAACAGCATGCATTGAGTGAAGATCAGCTGTTTGAATTATTCAAAATCGTGATTGATCGCGCCAACGACTGTGACGATTTAACCAAAAAAAATCGCTTAGTAACATTGGTAAAATCTTTTCAAGAGCATGTGCCAAGTGCTGTGTGGGCGCGACTGCAAACCTGTCTGGCATAAGGTACTAAACAGCAATTGAGATTTTGATGCCGTGCTTTTCAAGTGCTTGTAAAATATCTGAGTTACAAACAACCTGTTGTTTGCTTTGTAAAACCAAATCTATGCCGCTCTCGTTAAAAGCGAGCATGAGTGGGGTGGTGCCGGGGGTGAGCATGGCGCGCATGTGTGTAACAAGTTCTTCGTCAAAGTTTGCCGGTAGGCCCAGTGTAACGCCCTGTATTGCGTGTGTTTGTTCGAAAATCATTTCGATGGGCAGCATAACATTTGCTTTAATTTTGCATTTGTTTTGCGACGTTATGTCGATAGTGCCCTTAACCAAAAAGACATCGTGCTCATCAAGTAGCTGTTCAACTTCTTTGTACGTTTTGGGAAAGATAATAATTTCTGCATGATCGGACAAATCTTCCATGTTAGCAAATGCCATCTTATCACCTTTTTTGGTGTTGATAACGCGCTTGCTTTGCAGCAGGCCAACGCATACTACATCAGGCTCGCGCAGCGACGTGACCGATTCAATTTTTTGTAACGCTTCTTTAAAGCTGGTAGTTGCAAGCCATTGAACAATGGGATAGCTACGTAGTGGATGCGAGCTTAAATAAAAGCCGGCAACCTCTTTTTCTTTTTCCAATTTTTCTTTGGTAGTAAAGTCGGCCAATGGCTGAAAGGCGTAAAATTCTTCGGTTTTATTTTTATCTTGGCTCATGCCAAACAAATCCATTTGGCCGGTAAGTTCTTGCTCTTTAAGTTCGTGCGCGCGTGCTAGCACTTTTTCAAGCTCGGCAATTTTTTGTGCGCGGTTGCCTGGCAAGCAGTCAAGAGCGCCAGCATAAATTAAACTTTCAAAAACGCGCTTATTGACCGTGCGCAAGTCAACGCGCTTGCACATGTCCAGCATATCTTTAAACGGTGCAATTTCGCGTTCTTTCAAAATATCTTTGAGTGCGTTTTCGCCAACGTTTTTAATGCCTTGCAGTCCAAACAAAATACCATCTGGCATGGCAGCAAATTCCATTTCAGAACGGTTAATGTCCGGTGGTATGGTTCTTATGCCCAGGTCGCTAATTTCTTGCAGATAGTGCGTGAGCTGGTCTGGGTTGCTGGTTTCAAAGCTTACACAGGCAGCCATAAACTCTTTTGGATAGTGCGCTTTCAGATACGCGGTTTGGTAGGCAATCAGTGCGTATGCTGTTGAGTGCGATTTGTTAAAACCATACCCAGCAAAGTAGGCCATCAAGTCAAACAGGTCGCCTGCTTTTTTTTCATCAAAGTTGTTTTCTTTAGCACCTTGCACAAACAACGAGCGCTGCTCGGCCATTACTTCAGCCTTCTTTTTTCCCATCGCGCGGCGCAAAATGTCTGACGCGCCCAGTGAGTAGCCCGCAATGGCAGAAGCGATTTTCATAACCTGTTCTTGATACACAATAACGCCATACGTTTCTTCCAAGATTGGCTTTAACTCAGCAAAAGCGTAGGTAACTTCTTGGCGGCCGTGGCGCCGTTCAATAAAGTCGTCCACCATGCCTGCGCCCAACGGACCTGGTCGGTACAGCGCGTTAACTGCAATTAAGTCTTCAAATTTTGATGGCTTAAGTTTGCGCAATACTTCTTTCAACCCATCAGATTCAAATTGGAATATGGCGTTGGTTTGCCCCCGCGATATCAGTTCAAATACTGCTTTGTCGTCAAGAGGGAGCGTGTCTAAGTCGATATCAACACCGTGATTTTTCTTAATAACTTTTAAGGTGCGGTCAATGACCGTTAAGTTTTTTAAGCCTAAAAAGTCCATCTTCAAAAAGCCGATACTTTCAAGCTCGGTCATAGCATATTGTGCAACCAGATCAGTTGATTTTGGTGGGATGTACAGTGGTAGCACTTCGTCAAGCGGTTCGGGCGATATTACAATGCCAGCAGCATGTTTTGACGCGTGGCGTGTAAGCCCTTCAAGTTTGAAGCAGATATCAAACAGATGCTTAACTTTAGGGTCAGAATCAACCATTTCTTTTAAGCGTGGTTCAAGTTCAAATGCCTGTGTTAAGTTAATATTGAGCTGGTTGGGAATAAGGTCGGTTAGTGCATTGGCATCTTGGAACGGAAATTCCATCACGCGCGCAACGTCTTTGATTACGCTTTTTGCCATCATGGTACCAAACGTTATAATTTGGCATACGCAATCGTGCCCGTACTTTTCTTTAACGTGATTAATAACCGCTTCACGGCCTTCAATGCAAAAGTCGATATCAATATCTGGCATGCTGACGCGTTCAGGGTTTAAAAAACGTTCAAAGAGTAAGTTGTATTTGAGTGGGTCTACGTTGGTAATTTGCATGGCCCATGCAACCAGTGAACCAGCAGCCGAACCACGGCCAGGACCAACTGGAATTTTTTGTGCCTTTGCCCATTTAATAAAATCACTAACGACCAAAAAGTAACCAATAAAGCCCATCTTCATGATCAAGCTAATTTCTTCTTCAAGCCGCGCATCATAAACAGGATACTGTTCCTGCGGAATTAAACCCTTTTGTTTAAGTTCCACCAAACCTTCACGGCAGGAGTGCTCAAAAAAAGTTTCTTGTGTGTACTCTTTGGGTACCGGTGATTGTGGAAAAAATAGCTTTCCCCACTCAAAATCAAAGTCGCAGCTGTCGGCAATTTTTCCTGTGTTCCACACAACTTCTTCATGACCTTTAAAAATTTCCAGCATTTCGCTGGTGGAGCGGACATATGTCCGGCAATCACCAAACGAAAAGCGATTGGGGTTTGAAAGAACGTCTTTAGTTTGAACCGACAATAACATTTCGTGGGCTTGATGATCTTCTTTTCTTAAATAATGTGCGTCGCTGGTAGCAATGCATGGCACATTGTACCGCTTGCCATAATCGAGCAACATGCTGTTTAGGCCTGCCTGTTTTTCTTGATCAGTTGGTTGCAGTTCAAAAAAGAAACGATCAGGGCCAAAAATTTCTTGAAATTGGTAAATGCGTTGCACCGCTTCGTCGTGCCGATCTTCTTGTAGCAGTGTTGGAATATGTCCGCCAAGACACGCGGTGCTGGCAACAAGGCCTTCCGAGTGCTTTGCTAAAATGGCATAATCGATACGCGGTTTAAAGTAAAAACCTTCCTGATAAGCATATGAAATGAGCTTACATAAATTTTTATAACCGACTTTATTTTGCACAACCAAAATTAAATGGAAATATTTTTCTTTAGCATTTTTAATAGCAACATCGGGCGTAAAGTACATTTCTATGCCCAAGATTGGCTTAACCTTTTCTTTCTGTGCCAGCTGAAAAAATTTTACGGCGCCAAAAATATTGCCATGATCAGAAATGCCGATAGCCTTCCATTCCTGTTCTTTGGCCATTTTGACCAAGTCTTTGAGATGAATAGCGCCATCCAGCAGAGAGTATTCAGTGTGAATGTGCAAGTGGGTTAAGTGATTGCTCATAATGCTCTTTTTTGTGCAACGGTAAAAAATTATTTGAGAAGGTATTCGATTGTACAGAAAAGTAGCACAAAAGTTGAGCCTTTTTTTTAGACAAAAAAATACCGAGCAAAGTCTTAAGACCTTGCTCGGTAATAAAATTCAGTATAAAGCGGGCGAGTTTTACTCACCAGCTACTGGAGCGTTTAAGCCAAGATCATTGCTGATTTGGTTTAAGTCGCCGTTGTTTTGATCAGCAAATGCAGATACACGGTTGATAAAAGCTTGCAATGTGTTATTAAACGATTCACGTTGCGTCAGCAACGCGCTGTACTTAGCTTGCAACGCGGTCAAGCTATTGATAATACCAAGAGCATGAGCTTCGTTCTCTTGGTTTACATTAATCAATGAATTTTGAGCTGCTAAAAGTTGTGCTTGCAAGTCTGCATTAAGCGCTTGAAGCTGAGCAATTTCTTCGTCAGTTGTTGTTCTGAGTATATTTAATTCGTTAGTAAGATTATTAACAGCGATAATTCTATCTTGTTCAGATTGGTTTAAATCTGACTGAATAAGACTAAATTTGTTTCTGATTAAGTTAAAAGTTGACTGACGCAGTGCTTGCATTGCATCAAATTGACTATCAAGTCCAACAAGAGCATTGTTCCATCCTTGTAGTGCAATTGACGATTCATCAAGCTTTGCATCGATATCGTTTAATGCGTCATGAACTTGGTTAAACCACGCTGGGGCAGTTGCTGAAGCAGTAACGCTAAAGCCTACAAATGCTAATGCGGCAAAGTATTGTTTAAAATTCATAATAGAATCTCCCTGAGTTATGGTTAGTAATTATTTTTACCTGAACCAAAGGTTGCGCTGCCTTTGGCATGTACTTAGCTTGCAATATTTTTATTTCTACTTGCAATGATTTTGTTTCTTTTTTTTACTTTGATCGACTCAGTCGCACAAATCTAAGGTTGCAGATAGAAAACGTCATTTTTTAAAAACCGTAAATTTGAATTAAAAAGTGAGTTTTTTAAAAAAGGTTACAAGTTTGCTAAAAGTTTTTAAACTAAAGCCCTTTAGTTATAAAAATGCAAAAAAGTGGGATTTTTTATGAATGCGGTCATGATCAGTATGTTTTTAATCAGCAGCGTTATGGGCCTGGTTATGCTCTGGTTTGCCGGCGGGCGGGTGGTAACTTATGCCGTCAAGGTTGCGCCAGCCTTTGGTGTTACCCGCTTTTTTATAGCCTTTATCTTGCTGCCCATTGTGGCCAACATTCCGGAATTGTGCGTGGCAATTTCTTCGGCCCTAACGGGCGTGGGGCAAATGGCTGCTGGTGATGTTGTGGGGGCTAATTTTACTGAAACAACCCTTATTTTAGGCATAACCCTGCTGGTAACCAAGTCCATCATTTTGACCAAAAATGATCAAATGCGCTCAATGGTCCTGTTAGCTTTGAGCAGCATTATCATGGCGATCAATTTGTTTATTGGTCAGCTGACACGTTTTTACGGCCTGGTGCTCATTGCTTGCTACGCCGGTTCGTTGTTGTGGGTCTACCGCCATCGTACACTGCAGGAGCTGCAAGAGGCCTATGCGGTAACGCATGAGCTGTTGTACTACAAAGGTATTTCGTTTTGGTACACTAAGTGGGGCATAGCGCTCAAGCTTTTCATGAGCCTGTTGCTGGTACTTGCTTCTTCAATGGTGGTGGTGCACAGTGTGGCCCACTGCTCGTACTGGTGTGGCCTGCCGCTAGAAACGGTGGGGGCAACCGTGGTGGCCATGGGTACCTCGCTGCCAGAACTGGTGGTCAGCCTCAACGCGTTAAAAAGTAAAGAGTATGGCCTGGTGGTGGGGCCAACGCTGGGCAATGTGCTGGGCCACGGTACGTTGGTGCTGGGCACGCTCACGTTTTTGTCTGACATTCCCATTGATTTAACCCCGCTGCGTTCAACTTCGTGTTTTATGTTTGCAACGTTTGCATTGGTTGGATACAGCCTTTTTAAAAAAGAGGTAGGCAGGTTGACCGGTATTGCTTTACTGGCTCTCTTTTTTTTCTATCTTATTTTTCATGCTTTTATTAAGTAACTGAGCAAGCGATATAATTATTTACGCTCATTACTTTCTTTTTCTCATGCCAGCTTGCTAGAGTTCAATCACGGTGGGAAACGGAGCTGCTCATTATGAGGGGGCTGATCATGAAAATAAGATTGCTCATGATGATAGTTGTAACAGGTTTTTTTGAGCCATGTTTTGCAGCGAGTTCTAGCGATTGGATAGAGCAAGAAGAAGTATCTTTTGAAGATTCAAATTTTCGATCTTTTCCTGAAGAGCTCATGCTTACTATTTTTAACTATGTTCTTTCGACTGATGATTGTCCGGGTATCGATTCTTTTTTCAAAAATTTTAAAAAGCTTGTATTGATGAATTCGCGCTGGTGCCGGCTTGCCTACGTTATTTCTGGTGGTCCAATTGGCAGTATGCGCAGTGCGCGTACTTTTTTGTTGGGTCGTGTGCAGCGCCAGTCCATTGATGCTTATGAGTTTCATGCAACATGTGCCACATTAGAAAGAGTTCTTAATGTTAGCCAATTTTTGCAATTTGAGCGTGAAACACAAGAGTACCTTGAGCGGCACACACTAGATGCTGCGGTGTACTCAGCGGTGTACGAGCATGACTATCAGGCACTTGAACAGGTGCTTTTTAACGGTGCAAGCCCGCACGGTTATGCCGACCCAAGTGGTCTTACTCCGCTTAATTATGTCGTTATGAGTTCAAACTCAAAAGCAATGCAATTGCTTAAAGCGCGCGGGGTGCAAGCAGCAAGTCCGTTGCACATAGCCATAAAACAAAAAGATGTTAATGCGGTTCGTGTGCTCTGTTGTTTTGGTGCTTCACTTGAAACAACCGATCTTTATGAACGAACACCATTGCTGTGCGCTGTTGGTTTGGAGTTACGGGGTGATTGTGCACTCGTGCGTAAACTCATCCATTTTCTTGCGTGTGCTGGTGCCCGTTTTGATGTACAAGATCGTTGGGGTAATGGTCCGGTTGTACTGGCAAATCAGGCTCTTAAAGACTTTGTAAGGCGTTTGAGATTGGCAACAGACCAAGAGCGTATGAAGTTTTATAAGAAAGATCAAGAATTCGAGCTAGCATATGCGCTGGAGCGTTTAGCGTTATAAAAAAAGGGACAGCCTGTTAAGAGCTGCCCCTTTAAAAATTCAAGATATCAAAAGCTTATAAACTCTTAAGTTCAGCGCTCTTTTTATCATGTGTTGTATCTACTTTGCTAATAAAATCGTCGGTGACTTTTTGCAACAGCGTAGTAAGTCTCTTTGCAAAATCTTCAGAAATGATCTTTTTCTTTTCTGCATCACGAATTTCATTGTGAAAGTCTTTGCGCACATTTCTAATGCCAACGCGGCATTCTTCAGTTTTTTTGCCCAAAACTTTTACCAATTCATCGCGACGAGCTGAACTCATTTGAGGTAATTGAATGCGAATGATGCTGCCATCATTTGCTGGAACAACACCAAGGTCTGATGTTGTTAATGCTTTTTCAATAGCGCTGATATTGTTTGAGTCCCACGCTTGAATAGTCAGCAATCTGCTGTCTGGAGCTGCAAGTGTAGCAATATCTTTAAGAGGCATAAATTGGCCATAGCTTTCAACTTTGAGGTCTTCAATCAACTTTGTTGAAGCTCTACCGGTACGAATGCTGGTCAATTCTTTTTCAAAATGCTTTAATGGCTTATCCATTTCTTGTTTCAAAAGATTTTCTATACTTTTAGAATCACCTTCGAGAAATGCTATTTCTTCCATCATCAATCCTTTGTGAGTAGTTAACTAATTGTACTGCCAATTGTTTGGTCGCTAGCTGCGTTTAATAAAGCGTTTGGTGCAAAAACATCAAAAACGCGAATTACTACGTTATGTTCTTGTGCCAAGGCAATAGCGGCACTGTCCATAACTTTAAGTTGCTTACTCATAACTTCTTGGTAACTCAGTTGCTTATATGCTTTTGCATGCACGTTTTTACTTGGGTCGGCATCGTAGACAGCATCTACGTTGGTTGCCTTCCACACTTGGTCTGCATCAATTTGGAGCGCGCGAATAATGGCATTGGTATCGGTTGATACAAATGGATTACCCGTACCGCCTGCAAAAATAATGCATTGCTTGTTGCGCAATGCCTGATCAATAGTTTGTTGCGAAATGCTTGGCGCAACTTGCGGAGCTTCTAGTGCGCTCAAAAGCAGCGCGTCAATGCCAGCTTCGCGTAAAAAGTTATGCAAAATAACGCCGTTCATCATGGTTGCCAGCATGCCAACGGTATCAGCAGCGCTGCGTGGCAGTCCCAACTGTTGGCCATGTTGATGTCCACGAAAAAAGTTGCCGCCGCCAATAACAATGCCAAACAGCATGGTTTTTTGAAGTTCTACAAGTTGTTTGCTTAAAGCAGTAGCAAATTCTTTGTTAAACACAGCGCCAGCGTGATCAAAAAGTTGTCCACTAATTTTGATCAAAACTCTTTTCATAGTTATTTTTTTCCTACCGTGAAGCGAGCAAATTGCTTAATTTTAATAGTATTTTTGATTTTGTTGCCAACTTCAGCTAATTGACGTTCAACGGTTACATCTTCGTTTTTGATGAATTTTTGTTGCGTCAAGCATACATCTTGATAGTACTTGCTGAGCTTGCCAGTGATCATTTTTTCAATAATGTTAGCTGGTTTGTTGCTGCCTGCAACTTGTTCTTTAACAATATCGCGTTCTTTTTCAACTAAGCTTTGGTCAAGATCTTCTGGTGCAATGCACAATGGCTTGAATACCGCAATATGCATACAAATGTCGCGAGAAAGATTTTTCAATTCTTCCAGGTGTGCGCTGCCGTCTTGTTCTGTTTCAAGCTCAATTAAAGCGCCAACGGTTGAACCGGGATGGATGTATGCGTTAACAATACCAAATTTTCCAACCGAAAAGTTCTTGATAGCGCCGACTTGAATGTTTTCAGCAATTTTTGCCAAAATATCGTTGTGATGGTCTTGAAGTTCTTTATGGTCTGCAAAAAGTTTTGCTATGTCTGAACAGCTGTCTTGTGTTGCAAGTTTTGCTGCATGAATAGCAAATTCTTTCATAACGTCAGTATTTGCAGAAAAATCTGTTTCGCACACGACTTCCACCAAAGAACCATGTTTAAAGTCATCGCTGATGTATGCTTCAATACGACCGTTGTCGGTAGCATTTTCTGCACGCTTAGCAGCAACTGAGGCGCCTTTTTTGCGGAGGAATTCAATAGCTTTTTCAATATCTCCTTGGGATTCTTCCAGTGCTTTTCTGCAATCCATCAAGCTCACTTGCGTTTTTTCGCGTAGTTCTTTGACTAAATCCATGTTCGATTTTGTCATGAGTGTCTCCTGCATTAGAAATTTGAAGAAATCGTGATATTCTGATGATCAATTACTATTGTGCCAAAAATGACTGATTTTACAAGTTTGTAATTAGATTTTGACAAAAAGACGTTATAAAATTACGCTATACGGCATATATCAAGTTTTAAAAGCTTCATGAATTAGTTAAGCTCGAAGTTGAGCGTATGCATACCAGGAGTGAGAAATGCCAGTTCCTAAACGTAAACAGTCCCGATCCAGACGCGATAGCCGCGCAGCAAACAAAGGCCTTAAGCCAAGTATTCCAGCGAGCTGCCTGACCTGCCAATCCCCCGTTGCTATGCACCAAGTGTGCAAAGAGTGCGGTTACTACAAGGGCGTAAAAGTATTGCGCACCAAGGGTGAACGTATGTTCGAGCGCGGTAAAGCACGCGAAGGCCAAATGGCTCATGCTCGAGCAGAAGGCGCTTTAGCAGCAGATGCGGCACCAGAATCTAAATAAGGTTTAAAAAAAGGCTTGAAAGAGCCTTTTTTTGTATCACACAGTCTTATCATACCGGATAACTCATAGTCGTTTCGTAAAGAAATGATAAGGTGCGAGAGGATCAAGCAATGATAGCTATTGATGCTATGGGTGGCGACCACGCTCCTCAGGTTGTTGTTTCTGGTGCGCTCAGCGCTGCCAAAGATAATGTTCCTGTAATGATCTTTGGCCCGCAAGCGCTGGTTAAAACCCATTTAGATCAACTTGATCCTACTTGGCAGCGTTATCCCATAAAAGTTACCGATGCGCCAGAAAGAATTGGTATGGCCGAAAATCCAGTTCTTTCGATTAGAAAAAAACCGACTTCTTCCCTTGTTCAAGCGGTAAGAAGTGTTAAAGACCAGCAATGCCGTGGTGTTGTCTCTGCGGGCAATTCTGGTGCTTTTATGGCAGCAGCCTCATTTATTCTTGGCAGAACTGAAAATATCGAACGACCTGCTATTTTGGGCCTTTTGCCCGGGTTGCATGGTCGTGTTGTTGGGCTCGATCTGGGTGCCAACACAGAATGTCGCCCCCAACATTTATATCAATTTGCCCATTTGGGCGCCGATTATGCACAACACGTTTTGGGCATTGCCAACCCCCGCGTAGGTCTTTTGGCCAACGGGGAAGAAGATGAAAAGGGTTCGGCATTAACCAAAGAGGTTTTTGGACTACTCAAGCAGTCTAATCTTAACTTTGTGGGTAATATTGAACCATACCAAATAGTGGTGAATAAAGCCGACGTGGTTGTTTGTGACGGTTTTTCGGGCAATATCTTAATAAAAACTATGGAATCGGTTCATTATATGCTGGCAGCGTATGGCAAACAAGAGCTGACCAAGCTCAAAGATGATGCCTGCAAACAGGCCATTGCCAGCTGGGGAGAGCGGTTTTTTAGTGAAATTGAAGATAAATTTACCGGTAGGCCCTTTGGTGGGGCAGTCTTGGCAGGCGTTAATGGCCGTGTAGTTGTTTGCCATGGCAGCGCCAATGAATATGATATTAAGCAAGCAATTATGTTGGCAGCAGCCCGTATTGTTGAGAAAAAGTGATAAAAAATTACCAATAGCATCATTTTTTGCCATTTTTGGCCAAAATATACAAAATTGTATACTTTTATTATAAATAAGTTATAGTTGAAAATAATCACAGTAGTAAATTTACTGTTACCTACTTTAACGTTGGAGATAGCATGGAATCAATGAATAATCCAGTTTTGCAAGGACTTGATCGTTTGATAAACAATCTTGTTGCGCATAAAAAGCTTGTAATAACGGCTCTTTTGGCCACAAGCTTGGGTGCCGCATCATTTTTTGGTTATCGCATGTACGATCAGCGTGTGCAAGTAGCAGCCCACCGTGACTTTGTTGAAGCGCTTAATGTTTATCAAGCGCCAGTTAAAGGGCAAGCAGCACAAAAGAACGTTACCAGCGATCTTCAATTTGATTCAGAACAAGAAAAGTGGGAAAAGACAGAACAGGCATTTCGTCAAGGTTATGCAAACAATAGTCGTGCTGGCATTGCAGCTGCCTTTTTGGCATTGCAATCTGCAGCATTAAGCAATCTTGGTCGCAAAGATGAAGCGTTGACCGTGTTGCGTGAAGCGCTTGCGCATATGAAAAATGCCGAATTAAAAAGTTATTATGATGTTAAGCTTGCCTTGATGCAGCTTGACAGCGAAAAAGAAGAAGAGCGCAACGCTGGTCTTGAGCGTCTTAAAGCAATGAGCTTTGAGCAGCAAAACGTTGCGCACGATCAAGCTTTGTACCATCTTGGCGAGTACTTCTGGGTAAACAAAAAGTTTGATGAAGCAAAAAATTATTGGCAGCAATTTGTGGTGAAATACGGCTCAGAGATTGAGTTGGCACAGCAAGTTGCTCTCGTGAAAGCAAAGTTAGATTTGATAGCAGTATAAATTAGATTGCGGTATAAAAAACTATGAATACAAAACAGCCGGTGCGCGTACGTTTTGCACCATCACCAACGGGACATTTACACATTGGCGGCGTTCGTACCGCTCTTTTTAACTGGCTGTTTGCGCGGCATAATGAGGGAACTTATTTGCTGCGTATTGAAGATACCGACGTGCAACGCTCAACCAAGGAATACCTTGACTCGCAGCTGGCCTCATTAACATGGCTTGGTCTGCTGCCCGACGAAGAGATGGTGTTTCAGCGCGACCGTGCCCCTGGGCATGTAAAGCACGCTTACGAATTAATGGATCGCGGGCTGGCATACCCATGTTTTTGCCCGCCCCGCGATATGGACGAAGTTGTCCAAGCGCATGAACAAGGCATTGTAAACAAGTACGCAGGTATTTGTCGCGACAATGCGTTTACGCAAGAAGATTTGAAAAAACCGCATGCAATTCGGTTTAAACTGCCCGCAGTAGGCAAAGAGATTTCGTTTGACGATATCATTAGAGGTAAGATCAATGTTTCAACAGAAACGCTTGATGACTTTATTATCGTGCGACGTGACGGCCTGCCTATGTACAACTTTTGCGTTGTTGTTGATGATATTTTTATGAACATCACCCACATTATTCGTGGTGAAGATCATATTTCCAACACCATTAAGCAAGTGTTGTTGTACCAAGCGCTGGGTAGCCAGATGCCTGCTTTTGCCCATCTGCCGCTGATTTTGGGAAAATCTGGTGGTAAGTTGAGCAAGCGCGATGCGGCCGTTTCGGTAGAACATTATCGCGCACAAGGTTTTTTGGGCGATGCTTTATGCAACTACTTGGTGCGTTTGGGCTGGTCGCATGGTGACCAGGAACTGTTTACACGCCACGAGTTGGTTGAAAAATTTACGCTAGAAGCCGTTGGTAAAAAAGGCTCAATTTTTGATATGAAAAAGCTTGAATGGTTAAACGCGATGTACATGCGTCAATTATCATTTAGCCAGATTATGCAAGCGCTTGAGCAGATGAACCCGGCTACTGTGAGCCAGTTGCAAGTAACCTGGTCAGAAAAGCAGTTAGAAAGTTTAGTCAAGCTGTATGGCCAGCGTGCCATAACGCTGGTGCAGCTGCACCATGACATAATGAGTTTTGCGCACGATCCGCAAGAATTAGACCTTGCGTTGATTGAAAAATGGCGCACTCCGCAAACAGCATTGCTGTTGCAAGAATTTTTAGCATACGTGCAAACGGGTGAAATTACCCATGCAGCGTTGCTTGATGCAGCACAAAAAATTTGTGATACGCATCAAGAGAAGTTGGTTAATGTAGCGCAAGCATTACGCTTGGCATTAACCGGATCAATTCAAAGCCCCGGTGTTTTTGATTTGATCGAAGTTTTAGGCAATCAACGAGCTAGCATAAGAATTTCGTTGTTGCTCGCACGGCTGTAAAAGTCTGCGGTTTTAGTATGTGAGGTTATAAGTCTTTACGTAGTATCGGAAAGGTATTTACCATGAAAAAAATAGGTATGCTTTTCCCCGGTCAGGGCGCGCAAACGCTGGGCATGGGAAAAGAATTTTATGATAAAGAACGCGTGGTGCAAGAGTTATTTGAAGAAGCATCAAATTGTTTGGACAACAATTTTGTCCGGCTTTGTTTTGCTTCATCAGACAATGAATTGCGCGGAACGGTTAATGCGCAAGCCTCAATTTTTTTAGTGAGTACCGCCATTGCTCA
The DNA here is from genome assembly GCA_019749895.1 of Candidatus Babeliales bacterium. Classification (NCBI taxonomy): domain Bacteria; class Candidatus Babeliae; order Candidatus Babeliales; species Candidatus Babeliales bacterium. Next base: position 172,659 of record JAIEPG010000003.1, read on the forward strand.
GCTCCTTAAAGAACGCTACGGCGTGCAGCCAGACATTGTTGCTGGTCACAGTTCTGGCGAATACGCAGCACTGTTTGCAGCTGGTGGTATGACATTTCCCGATGCTCTTTATCTTTTAAAAAAGCGTGCTACGTTTATGGAAGAAGCAACGCTAGAAGCCCGCGGTACCATGGTTGCCGTGATTGGTTTGTCGTATGATAAACTTAATGAAATTTGTAAAAAACACGATGTTCCAGAAAGCTTGGAACATGTTGCTCAAATTGTAAACTATAACAACAGCAAACAGCTTGTTGTTTCTGGTACGGTTCAAACGCTTGAAAAAGTTATTGATGATGCTCGTGCCGCTGGTGGCAAAATTATCGAACTTGATGTTGCCGGTGCCTTTCACTCCCGTCTCATGGACAATGCTGCCCAACAATTTGCGCAGTACATGGTCAAAGTTGATTTCAAAGATCTCCACGTTCCTCTTGTTACTAACGTTGATGCTGCTGTTGCAACCACGGGGGCGCAGGTGCATGAAGCACTACAAAAACATATGAACAGTCCAGTGTTGTGGTGGCCAAGCATGCAGCATTTTAAAGATTGTGATGTTATTATTGAAGTAGGGCCTGGTATTGCCTATGCAAAGATGTTGCGGCGCGAATGGCCAGACAAAGAAATTATCTCAATTAATGATCAAAGCGATATTGAAAAGCTGTTAGAAATTCTTGGCAAGGTTGTTGAAAAGCACGAGCACAAAGATGGTTGCAATGCTGAGTACTGCGCTGAAGACGAGCTGGTTGTTGTTGAGCCGGTTGTTGAAGTGGCGCAAGAAGTTGTGCAAGATGCTGCGCCTGTGCAAGATGATGCTACTGTTCTGGAATAAAATAGTAATTCGAATTTTAATCTTTATACCAAGGAACCAGAGATGCTTTTTTTAGATCCAATGAGCGATATTGCATTTAAAAAACTTTTTGGTGATCAGGCAAAGCAAGAAATTGTTATAAGCTTTTTGAATAGCGTTTTGGGGTGTAAAGAAGGGGAAAAGATTGTTAGTGTGGTGATTACCGATCCCTACAATACGCCCGATACAAAGTGGCTTAAAACAAGCATCGTTGACGTTCGATGTGTTGATCAAAGTGGGCGAAATTATATAATTGAGCTGCAAGTTGAATGTCAAAACGACTACCCTGAACGAAGCCAATATTATGCAGCACTGGCAATGGCACGACAACTTAAAATTGGTGGTCAATACGGCAGCGTTATGCCAGTAATTTTTGTTGGTGTTCTTGACTTCAATATCTTTGAAGAACCAGATTACCTTACTCACCATAAAATTCTTAATACCAAAACCTATGCACATTCGTTGCGCCACTTAGAGTTTCATTTTATTGAGTTGCAAAAATTTAACAAAACACTTGAGCAACTTGACGACGTTATAGATAAATGGATTTATCTTTTAAAAAATGCTGCAACATTAAATACCATTCCTAAACAGCTTAAAACCCCTATGGTTTTGGAAGAAGCGATGGAAGTACTTGAAGAAGGAAACATGTCGCCAGCTGAGCTTACCGCGTATGATCGCTTTGTTGATGCACGCAGGGTTGCTGAAAGTGTTAAAGAAACGCAAATAATGATGGGTAGAGAGCAGGGTAGAGCTCAGGGTAGGGCTCAAGGTAGGGAGCAGGGTAGAGAAGAAGCCCAACGAGACATGGTTCTAAAAATGTTATCAAAGCTCAGTATCAATCAAGTTGCAGATATTACCGGTTTATCTGTTGATGAAATTAAAAAAATCAAAGCTCTGAAAAAATAGTTCTGACCGTCTTTAAAATCTATTTTTCTTAAATCGTATCAATAAGCCCGCCAACTGATCGCCAGCTGAGCACTTCTGCCTGTGGCCACGTTTGGTTTTGCGCACCTCCGTACACTAAGTACTTGGGGTTTTCTTTGTTTTCAACAATCTCTTGCCAAGTTTTAAGTCCCGTAAAAAAGTCAGTTGCTACCGTTGAGCTGGCTTTAATTTCAAGTGGGATTGGGTAGCGAGAGGTATCAATAATACAATCAATTTCATGACCGGTTTGGTCGCGCCAAAAATAAAGACTTGGTTGTTGCTCGCGATTATGTTGCTGTTTCAATAAATCAGTAATAATCATCGATTCAATCAGGTTGCCGCGCAAATAGTGGTCGGCCAGCTCTTCAGCAGAACGAATTTTGAGTAACGAGCAGGCAATGCCAGAATCAACAAAATAAAGTTTTGGTGATTTAATGATTCGTTTGCCATAATTTTCATAATACGGGTACAGCAAAAAAATAACGTAGCTCGCTTCAAGCAGCGAGATCCATGCGCTCACGGTGCTGTGCGTAACGCCGCAATCATTGCCTAGTGAGGTAAAATTGAGTATTTGACCAGTGCGTCCAGCGCACAGGCGCATAAACTTTTGGAACAAGCTCAAATCCGCCACATTTTTAATTTGGCGCACGTCGCGCTCAACATACAAACGTAGATAGTTGCTGTACAAACGATCAACTGAAACTTTTTCTGCATGCGCTTTTGGATAAAAACCGCGGTACAGAGCCGTATCAATTTTTTCTGGTAACAGTGATGCTTCTTCAAGTTCTTGTAGCGATAATGGAAGCAAAGTAAGCACGGCCATCCGTCCAGCAAGTGTTTGTGTTATTGCTTCATCTACTAAAAAATTTTGTGATCCGGTAACAATAAAAAAACCATTCTTTTTTTCGCGATCAACCATTGTTTGCATGTACGACAAAAGCTTTGGTGTGTGTTGAATTTCATCCAAAATAATACCAGCTTCGTTTGGATAATCGGTCAAAAATCTGCGTGGGTCTTCTTCTGCCAGAGCGCGTATGTCATAATCTTCCAAAGAAACATAGCGCTTTTCAGGAAAGGCTGATTGTACCAATGTTGTCTTGCCAGATTGGCGGGGGCCCAAAACGGCAACAACGGGGAACTCTGAAGAGGCTTCGAGTAAATTTTGCGTAATTTTGCGTTTTATGTGCATTTTTGGGCTCCATTTCCTGACCGATTGAGAATCGTACTTTCAATTAGTATGAGTATTCAGCAAAAAAATGAGAAAAGCAAGCAATCTAAAAAGCTCAATAAATCTCACTCGTTTGCTATACAATATATTTCCAGCAATGTTTTATGCTACCATAAAGTATACTTTTTACCTTTCGGGCGTGCGTGGTAAGATGTTTGGTTATAAAAAAAGAGATGATATGAAAACGTATAACGTTCTTTACGGTAGTTATATTCTGGTTATATCAGTTGCGTTTGGGCTTATGCTGGCCAATCAAGCACCGGCAAGCGTGTTTGGTATGTATGGCCTACTTTTTATTGCATTGGTTCCCATTGTCATTGATGCACTTAAAGATTTATACAACAAAAAAATTACCACCGAGTTATTTTTGATTTTTGCTACCGGCGTTGCGCTGGCAGCTCATGAAGAACAGGCAATTATCGTTGTTCTGATTATTATGCATCTGGCAAAGTATGCGGAAGAGTTTATTAAAGAAAAAACGGGTAGGGCGATTGAAAGCCTGATTCGTTTGGTTCCAACCAACGTAACCGCGGTTATTAATGGCCATGAGCAGGTGTTAGAAGTGGGCAACGTGCAGCCAAACATGCGTTTGATTATAAAAACAGGTGAGCAAATTCCCGTTGATGGCATTATTGTTGATGGTCAGGCCAGCATTAATGAATCGTTTTTAACCGGAGAAAGTACGCCGCTGGAAAAAGGGATTAAAGATCCGGTGTTTGCCGGCACCTTTGTTCAAGCGGGTAGTGTTGTGGTGGTGGTTGGCAAGGTTGGTTCCGAAACGCATTTTGGCAAAATTAGCCGCCTGCTTGAGCAAGCAGAAAAGGAAAAAGCAGCGATTGTTTCGGTAACCAATCGTGCAGCATTAGTGGTGGTACAGCTGATGATGGTGTTTATTGGCATTGTCTGGTTTTTAACCGGCAATCTCTCGCTGGTGACTACTTTGCTGGTTTTTGGATCTCCCATCGAATTAACGCTCATTACGCCACTTGCCATTTTGGCGGCAACAGCAGCTGCTTTTCGTTCGGGCATTTTAATTAAAGGTGGTAGTGCATTGGAGCATTTTTCTGATGTTGATATTCTCATTTTTGACAAAACGGGAACACTGACTATTGGCCAACCTGAGGTTGTTTCTATAGAATCGCTCAATCAATCGTATTCTGAAGATGATATTGTAACAATTGCGGCAATGATGGAAAAACGTTCAGGGCATGTGCTTGCCAAGGCAATTTTGCAGCGCGCTGCCCAAAATAATAGAGAGATCCCAGATCCGGACCGCTACGAATCGGTAACTGGGCATGGTATTGAGGTTGAGCATGCCGGCAAAAAATATGTGCTGGGCAGCCAGCATTTTATTGAAGCGCCCGAGCATGCCAATATTCATATTCCTGAATCATTGCTTGCAACGCAAGATTCCAGTTCTACTTTCTTTTATTTGGCATGCGATAATCAATTGTGCGGGAGAATTGGCGTTGCCGATTCAATGAGGCCTGAAGCAAAAAGTACGATTGATCAACTCAAAAAATTTGGGATTAAAAAAGTGATGTTGTTGAGTGGTGATCGTCTTGAAGTTGCGCAACATGTTGCTGCTCAGTTGGGCATAGAAACGGTTTTTGGCCAGGTTGATCCTGATGAAAAGTTGCGTATCATCAAAGATTTGCAGCAAAAAGGGCACAAGGTTGCCATGATTGGCGATGGCATTAACGATGCTCCCGCGCTGGTGCAAGCAGATGTTGGTATTGCGATGGGTGCCATGGGCATGGAGCCTGCAATTCAGGCAGCAGACATTGTTTTGATGGCAAACAATGTGCAGGGCGTTGTGTTTGTATATGCGCTCTCCCGTAAGGTTTTTCGCTTGATTTTGCAAAATATTTTTGTTGGGCTTGCAGCGGTGCACATTTTTGGTATAGTTCTTGCGTTGTTTAATGTGGTTACGCCCATTGAAGCGGCGTTGTTTCATGCTGTTACAGATCTTTTTATTTTAGTGAATTCAGCACGACTTATTCGATTTAAGCTTGATTAATGAAAATTACCGGATAATCTTCTTAAGTCCAGTTAAAACTAGAAGGGAATGTTATGGAAACTGTGCGAGAAAAAATATCTATTCAAGAATTAAAAAAAATGTCAGCAAAAATGTACGTCCCTCGATACATTTTTTCGCGTTGCTCAAAAACACTCGGGATGAGCGGGTGTGAAGTAGTTTTGATTAAAGAAAATAGAAATTTTAGCAGTTTAAGTAGGTTCCAGCACTCTTCGCTTATCGCGAGTGTTCTGTGTAGCTCGCTCATCCCGAGTGTTTTTCCGGAGGAAAAATGTATCGAGGGAAAGAAGATTGTTAACAAGCTGGTGATTTCATGATTATTCACAAAGAAACCTATGAGTCTGGTCGTTGGTTTAAATTTTCTATCTTTGAACAGATGGCCAATATTGGCAGCGAGGTTGAACGGACGATTCACTGGAAAAAGACTGGGGATCTTGAGTTGAGCCGAAAAGCATTTGAACGTGCTCTCGAGTTGATCGATTTTACGGTGCGTGACCAAAAAAATAAAGGCTGTGGCAGACTCAAAGAGATTTTGCGTACGCGCGAGGCCCTGGTTGACCATTTTGTCTATGACAATGAATACAACACCACCGATGAAGAGTGGCAGCGCTATTTTTACGATTTCACGTACGCAGCGGCATTGCAACGAGGACGGTAGAAATGTACTGCATGGTAACCGGTGGGGCGCAGGGCATTGGCCGCGCAATCACATCACTTTTTTTGCAACGAGGCGACCGTGTTGTGGTGCTTGATTGTCTTGATGCAGCAACGCAACAGGTAAGCTCGCTGCTTCAAGAAGGCGCTGAATATGTTATGTGTGATATCTCTTCTGCTGCGTCGGTGCAGCAAGCATTTTTCTATGTCGATCAACAAAAAATACGTCTCGATGTTTTAGTAAACAACGCGGGCATTTCGCGCGACGCCTTGGCAGTGCGCATGCGCGAGGCCGACTGGGACGCTGTTTTTAACGTGAATCTTAAAGGTGCTTTTTTGTGCTCACAGCAAGCGCTCAAGCGTATGATGGTTGCAAATGATGGTGCTGGGCACCAGCGCAAGCCTGCGTACATTGTGAATATGAGCTCGGTTGTGGCACTCACTGGTAATGCCGGTCAAGCGGCTTATGCTGCCAGCAAGGCAGGTTTAATTGCACTCACCAAATCACTTGCGCACGAATATGCCAATCGCAATATTTTAGTAAATGCCGTAGCACCTGGTTTTATTGAAACGGCAATGACGCAGCGGTTGTCTGATGACGTTCAAAAAAATATCTTTGAGCGTATCCCGCTCAAGCGCTTTGGCACGGTTGAAGACGTTGCGCAGATGGTTGGCTTTTTGACGTCTGGTAGGGCGGATTATGTGACCGCTCAGGTGCTGAGTGTTAATGGTGGGATGTATTAATATGAGGGCTTAAACCTTCATAGCGTCAACTAATTTTTTCATCAAATCATAGTACCGTGGAATTTTGTAAGAGATTTTGATAGCAACTTCTTCGTTGTAGGTATGCACCAGTCTATTGCGGTCATCAACGATATCCAAAAGATGTGCCGTTTCTGTTTTGTTGGTGAAATCTAGTTTGAAACATTCGCGAAAAACGCTTTTGGGGGATTGTTGTTCAATGCCGTGCATGCCCCAAAGATATTCTTTTACGTATTTCCAGAAAAGATCGAAGGATATTTCAAAAAGTTTTGTTACAGAATTGCGATACGTACGTATCAATTTTTCATCGCTCGATTCATTCTTGCAGATTTTGTTTAAGGAATCTATTTCTTCCTTAAGTCCTGAAAGTGCTTGTAACATTGTTGTTTGTTTTACCATTAATTTTTCGATACCGGTTATTTTTTCCATAAAATTCCGTATTTGTTAATTTGTTCAACCATGATTGGTGATGTATTGTGTATGTCAACCACATCAACACAAAATGGAATATTAAGTGTGTCAATGGCGTCGGTAAGTTCAGAAAGATCTCTTGATGGTATTTCCTGTCCACAATCAATTGCCAAATCAATATCTGAGTGTGGGGTATTGGTTTGTGTTGCCCGTGATCCAAAAAGGTAAAGACGGCATGATGGGAAATGTTTAGTAACAAGATCTATGAGGTTTTGATGGTATGGTTCTATTTCTTTATAATTCATAGTTTTTAGGTAATTTTTTAAAAAAATCTTCTATAACAACTATTATAGCATAGAAAAATTCTCAATTTTAGCTATCCTTTAATTCTTTCATAAAAGAATAGTTAATGTAAACAACACACAACAACCTAAAGCACAATTAAAGGGAGATTAATCTCATGGCATTTTCACGCGAAGACACACTACAAAAAATCCAACTTATCATTGCCGACAAATTAAGCATGCCACAAGAAAACATCAAGCCAGAGGCCACATTCAAAGATCTTGGCGCCGACTCGTTGGACATTGTAGAAATTATTATGAGCTTTGAAGAAACCTTTGGTGTTGAAATTAAAGATGAAGACGCAGAACAAATTAAAACAATTGCGCAAGCGGTTGATTTAATTCATCAAGCTCGTACCAAGTAACGCGCGTTTATTGTGGCGCACAAACACGAAGTTGTTATCACCGGCATTGGTTTAGTAACCCCGGTTGGTAACGACACCGCAACAACCTGGCATGCGCTGAGCAACGGGATTTCTGGCATTACTGCTTATGATTTGGCACTCCCTTCAACCCTTCGAGACGTTTGTCTTCGCAAAGCTTCGTCAAGCTCCTCAGGGAAGGCGGGAAAGGGTTTTAGCGCTGAGTCTGGCAAAGAGTCAGGGGGAACTGATTGTGGTGTACAGGAAAAAATTTCCTCCGTTCTCCCTGAGGAGCCTGAAGGGCGTCTCGAAGGGTCGAAGGACGAGGGATCTTACGAATCCAACGTTGTTGGCATGCCGGTTGGTTTGGTAAAAAATATTCAACAGCAGCTGAACGCTTTGCTGCCCGCCAAGTTACAAAGCCGCAGTGAGCGCTTTACGCACTTGGCATTGCTGGCAAGTAGCCAAGCACTGGCAGACGCTGGTTGTGACAACAACACGCCGCACGATCGAGAAACTTTTGGTGTGTACGTTGGCGTGGGGATTGGCGGCTTGAGCACCGTACAAGAAGCAGCGCTTGGTTATGCAGCGCGCGGCGCAAACGGCGTTTCGCCACTCGTTATTCCCAAAGCAATCAACAACATTGCCGCCTCCTGGGTAGCCATGCAGCACAACCTGCAAGGGCCGGTGCTGGGGCTTACCAGTGCGTGTTCGTCGGGCGCCGACGCCCTGGGCCATGCCTTTCGTGCCGTGCGCGACGGCTATGCCACCATAATGCTTGCTGGCGGGGCAGAAGGGTGTGCAACACCGTTTGCCATGACCGCTTTTGACAACATGCGTGCGCTTTCGCGTTGGCAGGGAAAGCCGGAAGAGGCAAGCAGGCCGTTTGATGTGCAGCGAGCGGGTTTTGTGATTGCTGAAGGTGCTGGCATGCTGGTACTTGAACGCAAAGACCATGCGCTGGCGCGTGGTGCGCATATTTATGCCCAGATTGTTGGGTACGGCGCCAATGCCGATGCCTACCATTTAACGGCCATGCACCCGGAAGGGCGCGGTGCTGTGCAAGCAATCAGACAAGCGTTGCGCGATGCTGGCATTACGCCTGACCAGATCGATTATATCAATGCCCACGGCACGGGAACGCAGATGAACGATGTTGTAGAAACGTTGGCACTCAAAGAGGTTTTTGGTGCACACGTTGACCCACAAACGCCTGGACATGCGTTGGTCAGCTCAACAAAGTCGATGACCGGGCACATGATTGCGGCTGCCGGCGGGGTAGAAGCGGGTATTTGTGCGTTGGCACTTGAGCATCAGCTCATACCACCAACCATTAATCTTGACCAACCGGACCCGGCTTGTACACTTGATTATGTGCCGGGCAAAGCGCGTGAAGCGCGGGTGCGCTATGCGCTTTCAAATTCGTTTGGCTTTGGTGGTGGCAACGCGGTACTAGTTTTTAAGAAGTAGTTTTAAAAAAAATTAGAAAAAATTTTATATATAAAAAAAGAGGCGCATTAAACAATGCGCCTCTTTTTTATAACTTATGTAGAAAATTTATGAGATCAGGCTAGGCTGCAGAGCAAGAGATGCTCGTGCTGCGCGAAGTTCTTGGCTTGGTGAAAGCGCTAAGCTTATTTCACAATCGTTGAGCAACTCTGAATAGGTCAATGTTTTAACGTTGAAGCTTGGGTCGTTAAACTTCTGTTCACACTTTTGGCTACGCAGTTGTTTAATTGCTGTCAAATTACCACAGCGTGCTTGTTCTTCAACTGACAAGGTAACTTGTGGATTGTTGCAAATTGAGCGATGCAAGTACTTTACTTCTGTTTCAAGATTTTCTTCCATACATCGTTTTTTGTTGTTGGTTACTATGCATCGTGGTTGCATTGCTTCAAGCGCTTGCGCACGTTCTGCGGTGGTTGTTCCTTCAAGGTTGCACACTGCTTGTTCTTCGGGCGTTAATGCATTGTCTTGTTCAAGTTTGGCGCATGCTTGTGTAAGTAACTCATTCAGAACATCGTTAAGCTCTGTGCCGGTTTCTGGTTGCTCTGTGCTGGTAAACAGCTTTTGTACCATCTCAAGTTGAGAGCCTACCAGTAGTGCTGCTGTTGCCAGTACAAGCGTAGCGCAGACAGTTGCCTCGGCTCGAGCGTTGTAGCTATGAGCGTTGCTGGTGGTCATTGTTGCGGCAAATGTTACCAGGGCAATAAAACGAATAAGTTTCATAAAATTACCTTTTTTATTTTTTGTGTAAGAATTGTTCTTAGTTTTTGAAGAATGTCTTGTAAAGCAATCCGCTCATGCTCGGTACGCTGTAGGCTTGTGGTTGTTCAGTAACAACCGGAGTTTCAACTTCTGCTGGAGTGCTTGGTTCGTTAACAATAACAGGCTCTGTTACAGGTTCTGTGTTTTCTTTTACGTCTGGTTGTTCTGGCGCAACGGTTGGTTCATCTTCTGGCTTACAAACAAGATAAAAATCGGCATGTGGCGCTTGGCAAACCTCTTCAGCATCTTCTGCTGGCGTGCTTGGTGCGGTAACAGTTGCCGGCTCTGTGTTTTCTTTTACTTCTATTTTTAATGGTCTGCTGGAAGTAAGGAATATGCCATTTTCTTCGTCAAGGCCGCACATTTTCAAAGAATCTGGGTGTGTAGTGTTTGTTAACGACAACCATTGTGCAGCAAGGTCGATGTGGCTTGCAAGGTAAGCAGCGGCAAGTACAACGGGCACAGCAATAAGTGCTCCAGTAACTTTTACCAAAGTCCATGCATGGTTTTGGGTTACTGAAGTATAATCTTCAACGGTTACTTCTTCTTCGGTTGCTTGAGCGTTTATGTGAGCGTTTTGAGCTTCAGTTACTACGTCTTTGGCAGCTACTTCGGCTTCTTCAACAATCACTTCTGGTACAACGTTAAATTCTTTGCACAGAGCATCAAATTCTTTGGCTAGAATTTCGAAAACAAAAAAGCCTTGATCTTTGCCTTTTGGGCTGATATCAAGCACTGTAGAGGGCTCAAAAATAGTTTGAGCGACTTCAGATGATTCCCAAGCAACAAGTTCTGTTGTGCTGGCAAGTGTTGCAGCGCACAATGCCGCCGCAATAATACGATTAAATTTCATAGAAAGATCCCCTAAAAAAACCCCAGGACAATTAATAAACTACCACATGAGTTTAGCTTGGACAAAACTTTTGTCAATTTGTTGAGGTGGGCTTTGTGTTGGTTTCTAGGTCGTTATTTGAATTTTGAGTGTCCCAAATAAAACCAAAGGCCCGCTCGGTTTTATCCAAGCAGGCCTTTTTGTGGGTCCCTCTACCCCCAACCCTCTTGAAATAATCTCTAGGTTGGTGATTTTGGGTGGGTCGGTGTTTAAGGTTTTTATTGCGGAAAAAATTTTATGTGCACCGAGTTTTAGAAAAGAGACGCACTGCTACCAGTGCGTCTCTTGTTTGTTTCTTATCTAAGCATAGTTCTTAGCTTTTGAAGAATTTCTTGTAAATGAATCCGCTCATGCTTGGTACGCTGTAAGCTTGTGGTTGTTCAGTAACAACCGGCGTTTCAACTGAAGCTTGTTGCGCAGCGATAGCAGCTAATCTGAATGGATTGATGATTTCCATCAATTCTGCTGCTTGAGTTTCGTTGCTAAACATGCCAGATTCATTGCATAATTCCAAAGCATTTTGTACTGTTTCAAGAGTATGTTGGTACAAATCAGCGTCATGCATAAGTTCTTCTGCGGTAGGAACAACATCGCTAAGAATTGCTTGAACATCAGCCTTTACAGCAGCGATTGGATCAATTACTTGCTCAGGAGCTGGTTCTGCGCTTGGTTGCGTTGATGCAGTTTTATTACCTGCTTCTTCTGCCGCCCGTGCTTGGTGGCGCATGCGTTTGACCTGTGCTCTGCGGAACCCAATTTCAGTGTGTGTATCTTGGTCTGTGTCACATGTAGCAAGAATTTCATGAGCTGGGCATGTATCTTGTTCTTCAAGGCGTGCTTGTTCTGCTTGCTTAATTGCAGCAGCTTGGCGACGTGCTAGTTCGTTGCTAATAAACGCTATTTTAGCAGCAGTTAAAGTCATACCGGTCAATGGATTGCCATGTTTATCAACAAATTTCATTTCGTCAGCTTCAAGTTCTATAGCGCTTTTAGCTGGCTTTGGCGTTTCGATTGAGCTGTTGCTTGACGATGAGCTTGGCATTTGTGCTTCAATGTTTGCTAAATGATGTTGTCTTAATTCAGCATCTTTAACAGGATTTGCATCAAAGCTTGGAAGATCAAGATTGTCTTCTGTGCCTGTTACCGGCGCTGGAGCATCTGAACTCCACAGTTTTGTAGCCATGTCATAAGCACCACCAAAGTAAGCAACGACAAAACCTGCTGGAACGAGCATCCATTTGCTGGTCATAGCGTTCCAAACGGCAGAGAAAGAACAGCGCGATGGTGTTACTGGATCTTGAGCTGGTTCTTCTGGTTGGTCGGCTGGTTCTTGTGCAGCTCTTGCAGCTTCTTCTTGAGCGTACTGTTCTGCCATTGCCTCTGCAAATGTTCTCGTGTCTATTTCTTCAGCTGGTTCAGTTCTTGAAAACAGACTAGAAATTTTGTTTTTTGCTGAGCTTGCGAAATGGTTAAAGCCATCACGAGCCATTTGTGCACGTGTTCTTGCTGCCAAACGAGCTTGTTCTTGTGCTTGTTGTACTTGTCCAAAGGTTGCGTAGGTTGTGTTGAGTTTTTCCATGAGAGCTTCAGCTTGATCAGCTTGTTGTAAATCTAGTCTTAATCCACTGACAATTTGAAAACGCAAGGTGCTTTTTATGGTTTGAAAATTATCAGCAGTACACAGAAGCATTGCTTGATCAAGAAAACGTGTTGCTTGGTCTACTGTTTGTGCAATATGTTCTGCATTGTTTTCGCCTACCATGTTGCGAGTTGCCGCGCGAAATGCTAGAGCTAATTCACATACATTACTTGCTGTGACGTTAACATTAAGGTCTCTAATGGTCTCTGGCAAACCTGCAGCACCAAAAACCTGGCCGGACGCGGAAAGAGTAATTGCGAAAGCAAAAGCTAACGCTTTGTGTGTGTTGGTGAGTTTCATAATAAATACCTCCAAAAAAATAGAAAAATATAACCTCACTGAAAATAACCAAATGGCTTAAACACCATTTTAACCAGATTACCCATATCGAGTTTTATTGTCAAATGGGGTATAAATGCATGTTTTTGATTGTTTTTGGCGTTTTTTAAAACATCAAAAAGTTGCTTTTTGGTGTTTTTGGAGGTTTTGTGAGGTTTTTAGCTTTTGAAAGGTGGTTTTTAGGGAGACAAGAAAGCCAGATGAATGTGCCTTGGTAGAAGGAAAAGTGACTTAAATGGTTGAAAATTACCAATAGTGGCCAGCTTGTTGGAGAGGGACTTTTGGTTTGGTTGATGTTTGGCTAGAAAGTGAAGAGGGCGCCGGTTGGCGCCCTCCCATTGAATTAGCTGATTTTACCGGCTACTATAAGAGCTTGACGTGCTGCTGATGCAGGATCAAGTGTATAAGTTCCAGGAATAGCGCCGCCGTTATTTGGGGATGCTATTGCAGCAGCTATAGCGTTTTTAATTGCATTTGTTCTTATCTTTGGGGCTCCGCCAGCAGCAGCAGTGTTAATATCCAATAATGGGAATGAACTGGTCAGTGCCCACAACGCGTTCCATTTGGCATTATTATCTGGAAGAGCTGCCATTGTTGCTACTTTATCAAGAGCAGCAATAGCATCTTTAACGCGGTTCATTACGGTTGCTTCCATTAAGGTCGCCAGATTTTTGACATCATCTTCGCTGTACGCAGCAGCTGCCTGTGAAGAGTTCATTGCGGCGATGCATAATATTAGTGTAATCAATATTTTTTTCATTTATTATCCTTTCTATGTTAGTTAAAATGCTGCTATGGCAGTCAGAACAGCATTATCAATTTGACCATCGGCCTCAGCTTGCGCAGCTACTTCAAGGAAAGCATCTTTAACCGCTTGGTCAAGTGCACCATAACCAGCAGATTTAACTGCAGTTACTACACCGCCCACACTTATAGCAATACTACCTGCTGATAGCTGGGCAAGAACTGCTACAACATCTGCCGCAGGTTTTCCGGCTATGGATGCAATTACAGCATTTATAGCAGCTGTTCTATCTGCAAGGATAAGGGCTGGGAAGCCAGGGTCAAGAATAGCGGTGACTGGGTTGGGTGGTGTTTGTACGTGACCTACAATCCAGTTGATCTTATCGTTGTCTTTAACGTTGGTGTGTATCCCATCTGCCAACTTCTTTAACTCTGCAAACTGATTTGTATCTAAAGCATCTAACCAGGTTTTAACATCTGCTTCAGTTGTTGCTGTCACGAGGCCATCAATGAAAGCCTCTGCTTTAGCTGCTGTGTCAAGACTGCTCAGGTCTATGGTAAGAGTAACTGGTGCGCCATGAGCTGCTGCGCGTGCCTTGTTTTCTGCCGTAACCAGAGCCAACTCCTCAAGAGCTGCTGGTGTAAGTGGTAGTACGTTGTTGCCGCTATCCACAACGTGTAGGGTAGCGCTTGTCATGTTTCCTGTACCGGCGTCATAGGAGGCGACTACGCAGCTTACGTTTGCGTCTTTTGAAGCTAGATCAAGTGCATTATCTTTGGCCTTATTGAAGGCTTTAATTGAACGCTTAATGTTCTTAATTGCCGTGACTACGTCTGCATAGCTGTTTGGTCCTACTAAAACCTGAGCGATGTTTCCAATTGCAGTAGCCGCATTGGTGTTAGCCTGAGTAACTGCCGTATGAGCAGTGATAATCGCTTTGCCTGCAGCAAGAGTAGCCGCATCAAAGCTCTTACCATGTTTCAACCCTGCTGTTCCAAGCTTTGCATTGAGCCAAGCAGTGACATCTGCATCAGAATTAGAGGCTGGTTCGTCGGCAAGTGTTGTTGCTGTCGGTGTTGCTGTCATTATGCTGACAACCGCGTTTCCAAACATAATCCTAATCGCTGCTACCGTGAGCGCTGTGTTTGCAGTCTTTGCATTTTCAATTAACTCTGCATAATCTGCAGGATTGGTCGCAACGTCTGCGTGATTGTGGTTAAAAGCTGCAGCGATAGAGCTGATGTGGGCAAAAAGGGCTGTGCGGTTTAGTGCTTTAAAGTCTATCCAGTTACTTTCGCTGTTTGCAAAGGGAGCGCGGTAAGTCGCTGGTATACCGCTTCTTGTGTGATCATTAAGATAGGCGTGCAGTTGTGCCAAGATTAACCTTTGAAAATCTTGTACATCTTTGCTTGTTTTAGCTGTTGTAAGCTCATTTTTAACCGCTTTCAACTCTGCCTTGATGTTGGTCCAATCGCCAATCATGTCGATCCACACTTTTGCAGCTACAGGGTTGGAATAGTTGTTCTCGTCACGCAAATACTTAAGGCTGAGCACTTTTTTGCTACTGCCTTTTTTGAGGTCAAGCCACGTTTTGAGATCTTTTGCTTGGGCGTGTAAAGGGTTTACAAGCCGATCGAGCTTGCCGCCAAGCTTTGCAAGCTTAGCTTTAAGCGCTCCCAGGCCCTGTTCTAGCGCTGTTAGCTCTGGGCTAGGCGCCCCGCCGTGCAGTGGCGCTAAAAACATGCTCGTGAGCGAGAGCATGAAAATATATGGAATAAAACGATTCTTCATCAAGACATCCCTTTCCTTGAGTAGTGAAACATATGGTACTACTTTTTTGGTTTTAACAATTCTTACACAATTCTAATTAATTTAATAATAGAAAATATTTAGATATAAAAGCAAGAGTTTTGTTGAAGCGTGTAGGAACTCAGTGAAAATGTTCGGTTAAGATTCTGTAGAAATGTCTGGAAAAGAGAGTGGAGTGTTTTTTCGGAATTAAGAAAGGGCTAGAAAAGCGAAGAGGGCGCCGGTTGGCGCCCTCCCATTGAATTAGCTGATTTTACCGGCTACTATAAGAGCTTGACGTGCTGCTGATGCAGGATCAAGTGTATAAGTTCCAGGAATAGCGCCGCCGTTATTTGGGGATGCTATTGCAGCAGCTATAGCGTTTTTAATTGCATTTGTTCTTATCTTTGGGGCTCCGCCAGCAGCAGCAGTGTTAATATCCAATAATGGGAATGAACTGGTCAGTGCCCACAACGCGTTCCATTTGGCATTATTATCTGGAAGAGCTGCCATTGTTGCTACTTTATCAAGAGCAGCAATAGCATCTTTAACGCGGTTCATTACGGTTGCTTCCATTAAGGTCGCCAGATTTTTGACATCATCTTCGCTGTACGCAGCAGCTGCCTGTGAAGAGTTCATTGCGGCGATGCATAATATTAGTGTAATCAATATTTTTTTCATTTATTATCCTTTCTCTGTTAGTTAAAATGCTGCTATGGCAGTCAGAACAGCATTATCAATTTGACCATTGGCCTCAGCTTGCGCAGCTACTTCAAGGAAAGCATCCTTAACCGCTGCGTCAAGTCCGGCATAACCAGCAGATGGAGCTGCAGTTACTACACCGCCCATATTTATAGCCACACTGCCTGCTGATAGTTGGGCAAGAACTGCTACAGCTTCTGCCGCTGTTTTTCCGGCTATGGATGCAATTACAGCATTGATAGCAGTTACTTTATCTGCAGCGCTAAGGGCTGGGAAGCCAGGGTCAAGAATGGCAGTGACTGGGTTTGCGCCAGCAACATGTGCAATCGCGGTTGCAACTCTGTTCACGGCTGTGGTAAGCGCAGCATGAGCATCGGTAATAGCTGTTTGCATATTAGCTTTGTTATTGGCATTGCCTGCAGTGGTTATATCTGTAAGATTAGCTAATTCCAGAGTAGCTGCCGCTATTTCTCCTGCAGCAGTTTGGCAAGCAGTATGGGCCGCGTTATTTTTGGCGTTATCAGTAGCAGTTGCTGTGTTCAACCAGGTGGTCATATTGCCATTATTAAATGCGGCTGTAATTGTTCCATCGTTAAGATTGCCAGCAGTAGTGAATTTGAAGTTTGCGGCAGGAATTAAGGCTCTGTAGGCAGCCTTCAGTGCGTCAATAAGCTCTGCTTTGGTCTTGAGATTTTGAACTTCTGTACCGTAAGTTACCGCAGTATCAGCAGCGGTAAAGACTTTGGTTGTTGCTTTATGAGTTGCATCAGCGATGTTGAAGGCTATTGTACGAAGGTCATTGTTAGCTGCGACGCCGTTTGTACCTGGTGTATCCATTAACCATAAGTCATTGTTATTTGGCACTCCGCTGATGTCGCCAGATTTATCTTTTGCTTTAGCTTGCAAGTTGGCCAAGATCGCGTCTTTGAAGGCTCCGGCGTTTGCAGTAATATCTGCCACCACATCGTTTCTTGCAGTTTCTATGTCGCTTGGTGCAGTCCAATTAAGAATTAATGCTGGCCAATCAAAATCGTATTTAGCACCAGTTTTCATATTTGCATCGCTTGCAAGCGTGTCGGTTAGCAAGTTAGCAGCATCTGCCTTTGCGCCCAACCATTTTTTAAGCCCTGTTCTTGGGTCTGCTTTTTCTACTGCGGCGTCAAATGCAGCAATGAAAGCAAGATAAGCATCACGAGGTTGTTGGCCTGCTGTTGTCATGCCATCTTCAACAGCCTTATAAGCTGCAACGGTTTTTGCTGCGTTGAAGGCTGTTTCTGCATTAGTAATTGCGGTATTGAGTGTTCCTGCGGCTGTTTTGGCTGTAGTGAATTTCTTTCCGGCTGCTGCGCTGGTTGCAAATTTCATGGCAGCTTCGCCAGCAGCAGTGAACGTACAGTTAGCTGGCAGATCGCCAGGAGTTGCTGCAGCCACAGCAGCGAATGCTGTCAAGAAGCCTTGGATGCCGGTGGTAAGATTGGGAGATGCAACTGCCACGCCATTAACTTGCTCAAGCCCGACATGATTCTTGAGGCTTGTAAGCAATGTTGTTGCGGCTGTTTCTGCGTCTGTTTTTGCGGCTGCAATGGCTGCTGCTGTGCCACCACCACCGCCGCCACCGCCACTGCCGCCTTTGACTGCTGGTGCTTTTGCCGCGTTGAACGCAGTAGTGACTGCTGCAGCTCTGGAATAAGGCGAAGGCAATTGTTTGTTGAAGAAAAATATTTTTATGTAGTCATCAAATTTTGTTTCGAGATCATTCAAATGCGTTGCTTGTTTTTTTGGATGTGCGTCGATTGCAGCTCTAAGTTCACGAACTTTGTTCGCTGTTGCAATAAACCCGGTTGAAACTCTAGCATGGTCTGCGTTTGCACTATGAAAACCAACGCCAGCATGAGCATTTTTAGCGTTTTTACCGCGTAACTTAAGATCGTTAACTGCCTTTTGTATAGCGCTCTTTTTGGCCGCCGCCTTAACAGCATCTATTGCGTTTTGAACATTGGCTGTTCTGTCTGCTTTAGATGCATGTTTGTTATAGTCTTTTATAGTTTGCCAATCAGTTGCTGGTATGATTGCTTTAGTAGCGGGCTTTCTTGTGCCTCTGCCTCGTACGGGTCCGGCCGAATTAAGATCAAGCCCTGTGGCTGTGATCAGGAGCAAGCCGACCAAGGTAAGTAGACTTTTACGTATTCTCATTTCTATCTCCTTAATTTTAGGGTTTTTCTTCTCTTTTCTCTTACTATTGAATTAATTTCTATGTGTCAATTTTAATTATAAAATGGTGACACTCATAAAGTCAATATTCTTAGAATGAAAACCCTGCTTTACCCCACACGGCATATTGTTCAACGGACGAATTTTTAGGTGCAAATTCGTACGAACCGCCAATGCCAATTGATGATGGGTAGCTGTTATTGATCTTATATTTAAAGGCAGCGCCTGCTGATAGTTTGTGAGTGATTTGTGAAGGGGTTTTGGCTGCGTTAACGTCTAGATTGTCTGCGGTGAAAGCAGCGCCACCAAGAAGGTTGTCTACGGTTACTGCTACGCCGCTTGTTGCATCGATATCATTATTGATAATACCTACTTGGCCAATCAAATCGTCAGTATTTTTGATCCAAATAGATTCTTGATCTTTCCAGTACAAGTTGTAGCCAACTTCAACAATAAAGCGTTTGCTTTGGAATGAAAGGTTCAATAAAGCATCGATTTGGCTGTTTGGTTGTACGCGCACGTCGCGGGTTAAAACGTTTGCCAATGGGAAAAATGGCTTGTTTACTTGGCCAATTTGTGCGCCAAGGTAGTAATGGCCAAGTGCTAGAGGGTTGCCCGTGATAATGTTTTTAAGTCCGATTGTTCTAGCTTCAGTGCCTTCAAACAGGTACGAGTAGTTCAAGCAGCCGTCTACGCGCAACTTGCCTTGTTCACCAGACCATACTTGTGCGCCGGCATACACGCTTGCGCCAAGTGCTACGTGGTGGCCATTGCCAACAACCGGTTCAAAGAGGTAGGTGCCGCGTACTTTGGAGCCTGTTGGTACCGTTACAAAAACCGAAACAAACGCGTGTGATGTTGCACTGTGGAAGTATTTGTAGCCAAGTGCCAAGTCAAGGTCGGCAATACCCGTTTTGCTGCGGTCTCCGTTAATTTTGGCAAATTTTAGAGGAGATTGCATGTTGAAGCCTTCGGTGATGTCGATTTTACCTGCAAAAAAGTCTGCAAGGCCATACTCAGTGTTTGAGTTGTCATCAACAATGTCAACCTTGTGTTCATCGCTAAAGCTTACTTCCATGTCGGTTTCAACATGAACGATAGGCATGCTAGCTTTGAAAAACAGACCTTTGATTGGTGCGTTGATGTCTTGAATATAGTCTAAACGGAAACCAAAAGCTTCGCGTTCTGGTCTGAATTTGACGTTGCTTTCAACAAAATCATCAACATTCCCACTGCTGTTAACATTATGAATTAACAAGCTGCCGTCAATTTCTACGCCATCAATACCAGCTTCGCCAACCACAAAACTGTTTTTACCGTTCCCAATACCAAAGTAGGTACCAAGATCTTCATCATTGGTTGATGCTTGCCAAAAACCAGTTACTTGAAAATGACTGTTGATGCCATGTTTTTCTTGATGTTTTTTGAAAAAGTGCGCGTGCCATGTTGTCCATTCCATTGCTTTGTCCACATTGGTGGGACGTGGCATAAGGAACGTTCTGTTTGCATATTGACTATCGTTGTCGGCAAACACAGTGCCAACACAGAGCGCTAAAAGCGCGAGTGTACGAAGACTTACTCTCATGTTCTTCCTTCTCCTTTTGATAGAACCCTTCTTCCTTGCAGCTTTGAATATTTTTTTGAAAATACTCTCGCACTGCGTACTTTGCGACTTCGATTTGAGACTATAGAAAGGTTTTAGTGAGAGCAAGATTTTTGTTAAAAATGTTTTTTTTGTCCCCAAATAAAGTTTTATCTCTTTTTATCTTTTTACAATCTCTGCTTTTTTCATGAGTAAATTTATTCGTTTTTTTCCAAAGGGGTATTGCGACCCCTTTGGGATGGCGCACTTGGGCCTGCTGCCCAAGACCCGCTTGTCGCACCGAATCGCTGCAACCGCGCTTACGCGCTCTGTGTGCTCACGGTGCTTGACGGAACCACTAATTACCACTTTTTCGGATTCTGGTTGCTTGTGCGTTGGCCTGTCCTCCAAAGCCACGGAGGGCGTAGGAAGAAGCCATTAATTACCACTTTTTCTGACTTAGAAGTCCCAGGAATTTATGAATGTAGCCCGAACATTGAACTAATGCCAAAGATAAGAAACAATTTCTTAACCAAATCATAGACATGTTTGCGATGTCCAATTGCTGTCACATAAATTGTTTTTTCTTCTTTTGAAACTTCTATGACAATGCGGTAGTCACCACTTCTAATTCTGTACACAGATTTGTAGCCTTTGAGTTTTTTTATATCAAGTTGGTCTTGATTTATTGCTAAAAATTTAGTCTTCTCCAAAATTTTAGCTCTTTCTTGGTTTGGAATAGATTCAATTGCTTTAAGTGCAACTTTAAGCCATTGAACATGATAATTTTTGAAAGAAATAGAACTACTCATTTTTTGGATTTTTTCGACTTTTTGAAGTATTTTTCAACTTCTTCTTGCGAAACGCATTCACCCTTTTCTTGCAAAGCAGCTTGAGCTAACGTTGCTAGGTACAAATCTTCGATTTCTTCAAGAAGGTTTTGGAATGTCTTCATATCCAAAATAACGCCAGTTTTTTTTCCTGCTTTATCAACAATAAATTGAGTTGAAAGTTCACTCAGTTTTTGTCTCATGCTTTTTCCTTTTATTTCAATAACGTTTTCTTTGCTCATTGCACTGCGGACTTTATTCGATCAGCATAGCAAGAAGCTAAAAAATAACAAACAGGCTGCTTGTGATTCTGGTTGCCTGTGCCCCGGCCTGTCAATAGCTATCTGCCTGTCGTCCGGCCTGTCGGCCATAGCTATCTTAGCGAAGGATGAAGCGAAGGATAGGGCGTAGGAGGGTGCGGAAAAATTTAGCGCGAGGTTTTTTTGTTTTTTTTCTTTTTCACAGAATCTAGCGAGGCGCTGATTTTTTTAACTTCATCAACCGATAAACCGGTAGCACGTGCAACGTGATCAATGCTGAGTTGTGATAATAAATTGAGCGCTATGGAACGCTGTGTTTTCTTTATACCCTGTCTCATACCATGTCGGATTTGTGTTTTTTTAATACTTTTTGCCACTCGTCGCGCATCAATAAAATGATCATATGCGCTAAGTTCTTCTGGCGACATGTTTCCTTCTTCCAGCACTTCCATTGCTTCTTTCAAAGCGACGGTGCTTTTAAATTGCTTTGGAATGGTGTTTAAGGTTGAGGCATTTTTTAAAAGATAAATCCATTTATCAACGAGATTATCAAGATCTTCCAAGGTTTTGTTAAATTTTCGTAGTTCAATGAAATGAAATTCTAGGTGGCGCAACGAGTGTGTGTGTGTTTTGGTATTAAGAATTTTATGATGTGTCAGGTATTCGGCATCTTCGAAAATATTAAAATCAAGAACGCCAATAAAAATTACCGGCATAACGCTTTCATATTCTCCACCAATTTTAAGTTGTCGAGCCATGGCCAGCGCTGCATAATATTGGCTTCGTTCGGGATAATCATCTTGGCTTTCAACTTGCAGCTCAATAACGTAATGTTTACCGCTTTGATCAACGCAGCGAACATCAACAATGCTTGTTTTGAGCCATTTTGTGTCCGGAGTATTGTAGGGATCAGTAATTACCACCTTAACAATCTTTTCTCCCTCTTTGCACCCCAAAACGCTATTCAAAAAGCTTATTACAATCTCTTGTTTTGCTTGATCACCAAAAAGTTTTTTAAAGGCAATATCGATCATTGGATCTAAAAAAAACATATCAGGTTCCTTGCTTCTGGTTTCATATTGTTTTTTCATTAAAAAAAGTCTTTGGGCTCAGCATAACAGGAAGCTAAAAAATAACCAACAGGCTGCTTGATTCAAAAATTAATGCTTAACCAGGCTGCTAATTCCTTGTGCTGTAATTTTGTCAGCAAGTGGAAAGGTTGTATTGTGCGGGTGCACCAGGTACAAATGGTCCAAGTTGAGATCTTCCAACGCAATTGACATCGATTTGGTAACTTTTGGTGAGTCGGTATATTTAATTTCAAAGCCGAGGCGCTTACCATCTTTAATGATTAAAAGATCAAGCTCGGCACCACTTTGCGTTGCCCAAAAAAAGCATTCTTCAGGCTGCGCATGATATGTTTTGATAATTTCTTCCAACGCAAAACCTTCCCATGAAGCGCCAAGGCGCGGGTAAACGTGCAGCCCGGCCTCATCTTGAATGCCCAAAAGTGCATGCAGCAAGCCACTGTCGCGTAGATAAACTTTTGGTGATTTAACCTGCCGTTTTTGGGTATTTTCAAACCATGGGTTCAAGATGCGGACCATAAACGTGCCGGCCAAAATTTCGACGTACTGACGGACAAGGTAATGTGTAATGCCCAGCGAAGCGCCAAGTTGAGATCCGTTAAAAATATTACCGTGATTGTGTGCCAGCATCATCCACAAGCGCCGCATTTGTGTTGGCGGAATATTGAAGCCAAGGTTGGGGATATCGCGCTCCATAAACGTTGAAATATATGCTTGCCGCCAGGCATAGCTTTCTTTTTCTGAGTTGGCAAGGTACGAAAGAGGAAAGCCCCCGCGCAGCCAGAGCTTGTTATATTCTTTTGTTTCAGAAATATCGAATGGCGTGAGTTCAAGGTACCCAATTCTGCCCGCCAGCGTTTCAGATGATTGCTGGAGCAAGTCACGCGAGGCGCTGCCCAAGATTAAAAACTTTCGTGGCTTTTCGTCAACCAGCACCCGCAGTACGGGAAAGAGGTCTGGGCGGCGCTGGATCTCGTCGATCACAATCAGTTCGCTGTTAATGTTAGAAAGCGTGAGCATCGGGTTTTCCAGCCGCGCCAAGTCAAAGGGGTTTTCCAGGTCGAGAAAATGAACATTTTGGTATTGTGCGGCGTATTGTTTGGCAAGTGTGGTTTTGCCAACCTGACGTGGCCCCAGCAGCCCGCAGACGGAGTGGATTTTGTACTGAAAGGCGATCTCTTCAAGAAAATACTTTCTGTTCATGGCTTTCTCCAATTTTTGCAAAAAAGTGCGTTATTTAGGCCCCTGTCCCTGCAATTTTTAAATCAACATTACAATTTACAAGGACAAAATAAAAAACGCAAGCCCTTCGGAAAATTTTCTTAAAAAGAAGTGCCGGCCTGAATAAGTCGACTGGGACGTGGTTATTAAACAACTTGTGTAATTCTGTAAGTCGAGTTATAGTTTTACACAGGTGTATATCGATTTTAGAGAGGAAAAGTATGTTTATTGAAAGAAAATTAAAGCCAGTTTTGCTGCATTATGCTTCAAAGTTTGGCGTTGTTGCCGTTGTTGGGCCGCGGCAAGCGGGCAAGACCACCTTGACTAAAGAGGTGTTTTGGCAGCACCGCTACTTTTCGTTGGAAGATCCGGACACCTTGGAAGCAGTGCGCAATGACCCGCGTGATTTTTTAGAACGCAATTATGGAACGCCCGGGATCATAATTGATGAGTTTCAGAATGAGCCGACATTGTTGTCGTACATGCAAGGTATTGTTGATGCCAACTATCGACCTGGTTATTTTATTTTGACGGGTTCGCAAAACTTTCTTATGAAGCCGTCGTCGTCAAGACTATGCCGGCCAAGTGAAGCAATAACGCAGTCGCTGGCCGGTCGTGTTGCGCTGCTTACACTTTTGCCGCTGGCAGCTCAAGAGTTGCAACACAGTAGCTTATCGCCAGAAAATATTGATACAGCACTATTTAACGGTGGTTATCCTAACATATTTTCGCGCAACATGACTCCTGCGGAGTTTTATCCGCAGTACACCAAAACATATGTTGAGCGTGATGTGAGGCAGCTGATTAATGTGGCAAAGCTGAGTGAATTTCAGCGGTTTATGCGTTTGTGTGCTGGCCGCATTGGACAGATTTTTAACGCTACTTCGTTGGCAGATGATTGCAATGTGAGTGTGCCAACTGTGAATTCTTGGATTTCAATTCTTGAAGCGAGTTATGTAGTTTTTTTATTGCAGCCTCATTTTAAAAATTTTAGTAAGCGGCTTATCAAATCGCCCAAGCTTTATTTTTACGATACCGGCCTTGCGTGCTGGCTTTTAAAAATTGGTTCGTCAGAGCAGCTTCATGATCATTATCTGCGTGGTGGGCTGATGGAATCGTTTGTTATTGCAGAATTTTACAAAGCTTTTTTTAACAAGGGCCAGGAACCAAGTGTCTATTTTTGGCGCGACAGTCATGGTCATGAAGTTGACTGTCTTTTGGATTATGGCGTTGATCTTGTGCCTGTTGAAATTAAATCTGGCGCAACAGTTAATCAGCGTTTTTTTGATAACCTTAAATTTTGGTGCACACTGGCCGAGGTTGATCCGGCGCTGGGATATGTTGTGTATACCGGCACGCAAAGGCATGAGCGGTCTGGTGGCACTGTTGTTGGTTGGCAAGAAGTGGGCAGTATCCCTCGATAAATCTTACGCGCGCTCGAGAGTGTTCTGCGTAGCAGAATGTATCTAAGGGCAAAAAAAAGAGCCAGGCAGAAGGCCCGGCTCTTTTCCGTGAGTGTTTAGAAAGGTTCAGCGTTTAATCCCCTGGCGGCGTTGCTTGTACAATGTCTCTGCCATCAGGTCCTTCTGGCACGTCTGCTGCAACTGCGCGTTCTGTTAAGCGCCCAGGTGGAAGCCCTTGATTAACATTTCTGCGTGATGGTGCTGGTTGTGGAGCTTGGTCTGCAGCTGGTTGTTCAAATTGAGGTTGTTGTGCGGGTGCTTGGCCTTGTTGTTGTGCTGCCAGATATTGTTGGTACATTGCTTCTTCTTCTGGCGACAACGGTGCTTGTTGATCTGGCGCTTGTTGTGCTGGTTGTTGTTGCGCTGCAAGATATTGTTGGTACAGAGCTTGCTCTTCTGCTGTTAACGGTGCTTGCGTGTCTTGTTGCGGTGCTTGAGCAGGCATTACTGGTTGGTTTTGGTCTGCTTGTTCAAGTTCTGGTTGTGCCGGTTCCTGTTGTTTTTGTTGTTGGTCGGTAAGATATTGTTGGTACTGTGCTTCTTCTGCTGGCGTTAGTGGTGCTTGCGCATCTTGTGGGTAGGCCATTGCTTGTTCTGGGGCAAATTCCATTGCTGGGCCGCCAGGCAGTGGTGCAAAGTTTGCTTCTGGCCCGCCTGGGAATGGCGGTGGTGGCATCATAACGCCACGTGGTCCCATTTGTCGTTTATCCCGCTTGCCCTGCCTGCCCGTCGTAGCCTTGGCGAAGCCGGGAGCTTGTCGAAGGGTTTTACCTTGTTTCTTTTTTGCTTTTTTCCCCTGTTTAATTTTTGGTTTTTTATGACCAGCTTTTTGTTCTTTAACAATTTTTAGGTTACCAACATTTCTTTTCTTGTACTTGCCCATGTTGATGAGTCGTTGTTTTTTCTTACCCTGAGCATGCTTGGCCGCCTCAGAGCGTAGAGCGTTACGTTTTAGGCGTTGTGCGCGTTCGTGCTCCATGAGTTCGCGGCGTTCTTGTGGTGTAAGTGTTTTTGGATCTTTGAGTAAGAGTTCTCTGATGCGTTTTTTTGTTTCTCGTTCTTTTTCTAAAACTTCAAGCATTGTTGCTTCTTCTTGTGTGAGTGTGCCGGCAATTTTTTTTGCTTCAAGTTCTTTGCGATATTCATTTGTTGCAACATTTTTGGCTATGCGCTCGCGTTTGCGGTCGAGTTTTTGCCGAATGTTTTTTGTTGGGAGACCCAATTTTTTTTGTTGCATGTGTGGTCGTGTTCGTTTCTTGTGTCTTTGGACAACGATTGGAGATTGATTGTGATGCTTTTCGAGTTGTTGCATTTTTTCTTGAGCTGCTTGTTTGTGTAAAACTTTTGGTTTTCTGGTTTGTTTGCTGCGTTCACGAGCTTTGCGTTTGCGGTTACGGCCGCCAACATGTCTTTTATTTTTTTGAACTTCCATTGATTTGCTGCGTTTGCGGCGCTGCCCAGGAGCTTTTGTTTCTTCTTGTTGTGCTTCTTGAACGGTGCGGTTGATTTCTTTGCGCAACAGTTTGAGAAAGCGGGGTGGTATGGCTTTTGGTTTGGGCTGTTTATCTTTTTGCTTTTTTTCTTTGAGTTGCGGCTGTGGTGATTGCTGCAGTGGTTGTTCTTGTTGTAGTTGTTCTTGTGGTACTTGAGTAATGTCTGGCAGTACTGTTGTTTCAACCGTTTGCTCTGGAGAAAGCTCTTGCTCTGCAGAAAGCCCGGCGTCGGCAGCAAAAGCGGTTGTTGGGCTAGACAAGAGCAGGATTACCAGTACCAGCGAGGTACGCAAGCCTGGAGACTGTGTTATGGAACGTGACATTCTTTTATCTCCTTTTTTTGGATTTTTTTTCAAAAACTACGCTACCAGCAAAGCTAACATGGTAGATGCTGGGAACGGAAGTATTTTGAGAAAGTTCATCCCGAGTGCCTGGCGAAGCATTTATGCAAAGTCGGGTGTATCGAGGGACTAAAACCCAATGCCAGCCTTGGCGCCAATTCCCCAGTTGCTCAGTGCTGCATTGTCTGACGCCCATTCATAATGTGTGTTGATACCAATAAAGAGTGGCACATCCCAGCCCTGAGCGGCGTACGCAAGCCCTGCATAAATTTTATGCGAAAGTTGTGATGGTGTTTTTGCATTGTCAGTTGTGATGTTGCTGTCGGTCAGTGGTACTTGAATTTCTCCGGCATTAATACCAGTATTGTTTGCAGTAGCTGCAGGAGTTACAATGCCCCATGCGCCAACTACGCCAACAAGTTCGCCAAAAATTGGTGTCTTGCCTTTGCGGTCAACATCTTCTTGGGTGCGATAATATAAATTGTAGCCAAGATCAATTGTGAAGCCGCGGTTGTGGTAGGCAAAACCAAGAATACCATCAAGTTGACTGCCTGGTGTAACATCACATGCAACGGTTAATTTGTTGGCTGCGGGAATTAAGGTTGTTGCAGCGCCGGTAATTTGACCCACCAGTTGGTAGTGGCCCCACGGAATTATTGTGCCGTCCGTACCTTTTAAGCCAAGCGTTCTGTATTCAGTATTTTCAAATAAGTAGCGGTAGTTTAATGCGGCGTGCATGCTGAGTTCATGATGATTTTTTTGCCACATGGTAGCGCTACCGTCAAGGCCGGCACCAAAAGCCCAGTGCGCGCCGTTGCCAACAATTGCTTCAAAAAGTTTAGTACTTTTTACTTCATCGCCGGTTGGGATAGTTAACCCAAGATTGAGTGCTACGCGCGATGTGTCTTTGTACCAAAAATAATAACCAAGTATGAAGTCGATGTCTGCCAAGCCGCTTGAATGGTCTTCGTTATTAATGTTTCCAAATTTTAAAAATTGCAATGCTGCTTGCGTGTCTGCCGCCGTGGTGTTGGCGCCGGTGCCATCAAAGTACGTTTTTAATGCGTTGGTAACCGAAGTGGCAGCAACTGGGGTACCAAAGTTAATAGTTGTTGCATTATATTGTTCAGTAAAGTCTGCATCAATGCGTGTTGCAACGTTAACAAATGGCACGTTGAGTTTGAAATAAAGACCTTTGCACAGTTTGTCTAAATCTTGGTGATGGTGTAAAGTTACGCCAAATGAACGGTGTTTTGGATTGAAAGCGAGTTTTACCAATTCAGTGTCTGCGCCGGTGATGTTGGCACTTTGATGTACGAAGTTTCGGTAGTTTAACGTTTCGTTTGCTGCAGCGTTGTTGCCAGCATTGGAACCAAAGTTGAAGTGATTATCTTTGAGTGAGTTGGTGGTTGGGTTGGTTGCTGGTGCAAAATATTCACCAATTTCTTCACTGTCACTTGATGCTTGGTAATAACCAATTACCTGCAAATTTCCATTAAATTTTTTGTTAGCGCCGGTGCGGTGAACCATTTTTTGCCAGCTGTTCACATTTTCTAGCGCAAGGTTAACGCCGTGTGAGCGCGGGTTTAAATACGTTTGATTGTGTGCGTCACCATCTGCCTGCACGTTGGCTATTACTGCCAGTGCGGTAATTAAAAGACTGTTTCTGATTAATTTCTTCATACCATCTTCTCCAAATTTGAATGACCTTCACTCAACTACGCTATCTGCAAAGCTAGCATGGTGGGGGTGGGGAAGGGAAGTATTTTGGAAAACCCTTTGGAAAGGTGTTGTTATTTCTTTGATTTACGAGCGGATGCTTTTTTTGTGACAGTTTTAGTTTTTTGAGCAACGACCGATTTGCGGGTGGTTTTTTTTGTGCCTGACATAAGTTCAGCTTCGATATCCTGAATTGTTGGCAAGCTGCTTTGCAGTTTTTTTGGCAGGTTTTCAAGAGCCTTGGTTACATAGTCAGAAACGCCTATTGGCTTATTGATATCACGAAGTGCGTATTCAACCTTAAGTTTTTTCTTGGTCTTGCATAATAAAATACCAATGGATGGGTTATCATTTTTTTGCTTTAAAAGATCATCAACGGCAGAAAGATAAAAGTTCAGTTTGCCCGCGTATTCTGGTTTAAAGTCGGTATTTTTAAGTTCAATCACGCAGTAGCAATGGAGCTTGGTGTGGTAAAAGAGAAGGTCAAGGTAGTAATCATCACCGGCGATTTCAAGGTGATGCTGTCTGCCAATAAATGCAAAACCTTTGCCAAGTTCCAAGAGTAACTTTTGAATATTATCAACAAGTCCTTGTTCTAATTTTGTTTCAAGATAATCTGCCTCTAGCGTGAGAAAATCAAAATTGTACGGATCTTTAAGCATTTCTTGAGCCAATTGAGATTGAGGTGCTGGTAGTCGATCAGAAAAATTGGTAATTGCCTTGCCATGTCGTTTGTAAGATTTTGACTTTATCCAGTCCTCAAGTGCTGATCTGCTGAGGCCGTTGTCTATAGTTTGTTTTGCGTACCACAAACGCTCTTGATAATCTTTACATTTTTCGATGATCAAAATATTGTGTCCCCATGGGATTTTGGCTACTGGCAGCTCATTTACGAGTCCCACAGCCTGTGGGACTTTACCATAAGCTAGGTAGAAAGCTCTCATTCTAAAGATATTTGTTTGGGAAAAGCCCTGCATTCCTGGAAAAGCATTTTGTAGGTCTTTGGCCAGCTTTTCTATTGTTTGTGCGCGCCATCCATCCTGCTCTTGTTTCTCAACAATAGATTTTCCCATATCCCAATAAAGTTGAATTAGCTCGCTGTTAACCGCCAACGATGCTTTGAGTTGTGCCTGACTAACTCTATTTTTTAATTGCTCAAGAAATGATGCGTAATGTGCTGTGTTGCTTAATTGTTTTTTTTTAACGCTCACGTTTCACTTCCTCGATTTCTGGGCTGCTATTGTTGATGCTTTTTGGTTCGAAAAATATAGCATTAAAGAACACTTTTGCAAAGCACAGTGCATTTTTTTAAAAGTCTTACAGCTTGTGAGGTTTTGTTGTGTTAAATAAAAAAAGCCGGTCGAGAAGACCGGCTTTTTTTTAATTGACTGAGTTTGGAGTGCGTTAGAACGCAACGCCAGCTTTTCCGCCAATTCCCCAGTTGCTAATGCCGGAGTTGTCTGAAGCCCATTCATAGTGTCCATGAAGGCCAACAAACAGAGGCACATCCCAGCTGTAGGTTGCATATGAAAGACCTGCGTAGATTTTGTGTGTAAGTTGGTCTGGAGTTTGTGCGTTGTCGGTGGTAACGTTCTTGGAGTCGGTAATTGCCTCAACGAAGTGAGAGCCATCGTTTGCAATACCACCAGCAACGTTTCGGTTTGCATGTACAATACCCCATGCGCCAGCTGCGTTTACAAGTTCACCAAAAATAGCGCCTTTGCGGTCAACATCTTCTTCTTCACGGAAGAATAAGTTGTAACCAAGGTCGAAGGTGAAACCACAGCAGTGGTACGCAAATGCAACAATCATGTCAAGTTGGCTGCCTGGTGTAACATCGCAGTTCACGGTCAGCTTGTTAGCTGCAGGAATTAAGGTTGAAGGAGCAGCGGCACCATTTGATTGACCAAGAAGTTTATAATGGCCGTAAGGAATAATCTTGCCAGCTGCATCTTTTAAGCCAAGTGTTCTTCTTTCTGTTCCTTCAAACAAATAACGGTAGTTAATTGCTGAGTGGAAAGTTAAGCTGTGATCGCCGTTTTGCCACATTGTTGCACCGCCGTCAAGGCCAGCACCAAATGCCCAATGATCGCCGTTACCAACAATAGCTTCGAAAAGCTTGTTGCTGTCTGCGTCGTCACCAGTTGGGATTGTAACACCAAGGTTTACTGCCAAGCGGTATTTGTTGGTGTACAAGAAATAGTAACCAAGAATGAAGTCGATGTCTGCAACGCCGGTTGAGCTGTCTTCATTGTTGTTTGCGCCAAACTTCAAGAACTTGAGTGCTTCTTGAGCGTTTACTGCGTTGGTGTTTGAAAAACTACCGTTGAAATAACCTTGCAAAGCAGCCAATGCAGTAGGAACTGTACCGCTTACGTCAGCAAGAGCTGGAGTAACTGCGCCAGCAGTAAATTCTGGATCAATGCTGTTTTCAACGTTTACAATAGGCACGTTGATCTTGAAGTAAAGACCTTTAAGAATTTTGTCTAAATCTTGGTGATAGTTCAAATGTACGCCATAAGCACGTTGTTCTGGTTGAAGGTTAACTTTGACCAATTCGCCCAAATTTGCAAGCTCAGCTGCTTGGTGTACAAATTGACGGAAGTTTAATGTTTGATCAGCTACGGTGTTACCGTTATTTGTTGCGTTAGCAACTGAACCAAAGTTGAAGCGGTTATCTCTGAGTGTGTTTGCAGCTGGGGATGTTTCTGGTGCAAAATATTCGCCCAACTCATCTTCATCAGTTGAAGCCATGTAATAACCAATCACCTGAAAGTTACCGCCAAATGTATCGTCGGCACCTTTGCGGTGAATAAGTTTTTGCCAGCCGTTCACGTTTTCAAGCGCAAGATTTACGCCGTGTGAACGTGGGTTTAAAAATGTTTGATTGTGTGAATCACCGTCTGCTTGTACGTTAGAAACTACTGCCAATGCAGTAATCAAGAGACAATTTCTCATTAATTTGTTCATACTCATCTTCTCCACAAATTTGTTAATTTAACGTTGTAACGTTTTGTTGAACAAGAACGTTTGCGTGAATTGCTTGGTAGAAGTAATTGATGACGTTGGCAAAAACGTTCATCAACAACATTTTTTTCTAGAGCTCCCTCCTTTCTTCATTGACTACCTTCATAAATCTTCTAACTCCAACTCACGTAGAAACTATAGCATGGCGCGTGCGTTTAACGTGTGTGTGTTGACTTAGAGTTTGTGATTTGCTTGACTGGGCCTGTATCTTCTTGCAGTACCCATTTTACTATCTCACAATCTCATGTTGATAGACTAACGATCCTCAACTAATATATCAAGTATTTTTTCATAGAAAGCTCGAATAGGCCTAGTTATCGCTATTCTTGAAATTAAAATTTCATGTTTTTTTAATTTCAAACGTACACGGTTTTAAAAAAAATGAGAGACGTCTGGAAAGTTGAAAATTTTTTTTTGGTTATGATGTGCATAGAAAATTTTTTAAAAATTTTTTTTACGTGAGAGGTGATGATGAGTAACTTCATCCATTGGATTATCTTTGTGCAAATTATCAGCGAATCGTGGCCGATTAGCAGTTCTTCGCACGTGCGTATTGTGTTTATGTTGGCACCACTCTTGTTTGGTGCGCAAGCACTTGAGCAATCAGTTCCCAATTTTTTAGACCACCTGCTGCACGGGCCCATGGTTTTGATTGTGTTAATTTTTTTTCGGCATGCGTGGGTGCACTGGGTGCGGCGCGTGGTGCGCATTGCGCGTGCGTACGTGTGTGGTGCGCGCGTGCGCGAGAGCGAGCGTGCGTTTGTGCGCGTGCTTGCGCGCCTGGTTTCTTTTTTGTTTTGTTCAAGTGTGATTACCGGTATTTTTTTTGGTTTGTTTAAGATACTGTTAAAAAATAATGCCCTGCTGGCGCATGATGCAACCATGCTGGTTGGTTTGTGTGTGACGGCAGGGGTGTTGTTTTTGCTGCGTTCCCTTCGAGACACAACTCTGCGAGTTGTTCCTCAGGGCGAACGGGATGAGCGAGAAAGCTCAGAGTCTGCTGAGACGTTTCACTTGCCCCTTCGCCCTTCGACAGGCTCAGGGTGGGCGGGGCAAAACACAGATCCTGCTAACATTCAGGAAGAATCAAAAAATACTGTGCTAGAAAATGCAGGGCGTAGAGATATTTTGTTAAAGTACGGTTGTCCTAAGATCCCGTACGTCCTGAGCCCTGAGCTTGTCGAAGGGTCGAAGGATAAGGGATCTCAGAAAACAGTAAGCTGGAGTACGTATGCAATCCTTGGCCTGGTGCAAGGCCTTGCCTTACTTCCCGGCATCTCGCGTTTTGCCAGCACCTACGCGGCTGCTCGTTGGCTTGGCTTTACTCAGCGGCGTGCATTTCAGGTTTGTTTTTTGCTTGAGCTGCCGGTAGTGATTGCAGCGTTTGTTGTTTTTGGGATTGGCGGGGCATGTATGCAAAACGGTTGGTCGTTAATTTTGCAACCAACAACCATGCTTGTGGTTGCCGGTGCCACGGTGGTGGGCTACGGGGCACTCTGGTGTGCCTGGTGGCTGGCAGAGCGGCGGTTATTGTGGCTGTTTTCAGGATATCTACTGTTGCCCATTTTGATTGTGCTATACTCAATTTCTCAATAAACGAAAGGAGCGTTTTATGATTGAAGAACAGTACAAAGATAGGCTTGTTGCCATTATTTCCAAACACCTTCCGGTGTGTTCTATTTATTTGTATGGTCCGTGGGCCAAGACTCAGGGCTACTTGCCCATGCCAATTGAGGTTGCTCTTGATGATCGCGAGCAAGAAATTGATATCGCGGTGCTGGGCAATATTTTGGAAGATCTTCACGAGTCAACAATTCCCTATTGCATTGAGTTGGCAGACCTTAATGATGAGTATGATGATGTAGTACAAGAAGTAAAAAAGGGTTTTGTGGTATGGAAACAATAGCATGCCGGCACCAGCAACGGTTGCATGAAAAACTTAAAGCGTTGGAAGAGGCTTTGTATGATATTAATCATGTGAGTGAGTGGTGCGACCAAAAGGATCAGGCTCGCTACAAGAAACTTGCTACCATGATGCACGATTCGCTTACTAAGCGCTTTGAATATTGTGTTGATGAATTGAGTGGCTACTTGGCGGTGTGTGTGCAAAAGCCAGGAATGCTGGCGCGGCCAAAAAGTATGCGTGATGTGGTGCGCATGGCAGTGCACGCGGGTTTGCTGACGCCGCAACTTGGCGAGCAGGCGCTGTTGATGCTTTCAATAAAAAACAGCATTGGCCAGCAGGAGCCTGAGGCTATGGAGCCATTTGTTCAGCGAGTTAGTAACTATTGCAATTTGATGAAAACTATTGTTGAAAAGAATAGTCTGCAAAAATAATTTTTGTTAGAAATTTTAAAAAGTTGAAAAATTTTTAACAAAAGCGGTATGCTTAACAACAAGGGAAGTAGGCAATCATTTTTTGTGGAGAGGGGATGCTATGTGGCGCAAGAAAAAATTTAGACGAGTCAGCATGCGCGATTTTTTGGATCGGCAAAAACAGCGGTTTCAAGCCAGCGCGGGAAAAAAAGCGACATGGTATCAAAAGGAAGTGGTTGGTGTTGGTTTAACCGGTTTGTTTATTTTTTTAGCACTGGCGCTTTTTTCTCACAATCCAAGCGACCCTCATTTACTTAATGCGGGTGCTCGCATTGGTCAAGCAACAAATTGGGCGGGCATTGTTGGCGCCAACGTGGCAGCATTGCTCGTCTATTTTTTTGGTTCAGCGGTGTACGTTTTGTTGGTATGCGTTATGATACCTGCCTATCTCTTTTTGGTGCACGGTTCTGTGTGCACTACGCGTATTCGGTGCATCTTTTTGCCCATGATGCTGATTACCAGTGCGGGCTTGTGCAACCGCTATGGTTTTGATATTACCAACAGTTATGCCGGTGGCTTGCTGGGTTATGCTGTGTGCAAGTTGCTTGAGTTTCCCTTTGGCTATGGCGGTACGGCTATTATTTTGTGGTCTCTGTTGTGGGTAAGCATTTCAACTATTGGCCAAGTTTCGCTTTTGAGTGTGCTGAATAATGTGGCGCAGTACAGCTACTGGGCCCTTAAAAATACGATCATTGCAGTGAGTGTTGCAACGCGTTGGCTTGTAACAAATACCTGTTGGGTTTTTAGTACGCTTTTTGCGCGCGGTAAAAAGTATCGTGAAGAGAATGAGGCGTTTGCGCCTGAAGATCTTTTTGCGCCGCAGTATAGTGATGGTTTTGTGGTGCCGTTGGTAAGTGGCGAGGTTGACCCTTCGAGACGCTCTTCGAGCTCCTCAGGGAGAGCGGGGGATGTTGAGCAGTCGGCAGATGCTTCTGATTATGTAAATTCGTACGAGTGGGACGGTGCAGTGCCTGGATTGGTTGGAGATTCACGGGCAGATATTCTTTCCGTTCTCCCTGAGGAGCCCGCAGGGCGTCTCGAAGGGTTGATAAAAAAATTTGCTAACAAAACAATCAGAACATTTGTGCGTCACGCAGCAGAAACGCCGCTTCGCGAGCGCTTATTGTTGCCAAATTCTGTAGCTCAAAAAAATATGTTTGCAGGTGAGCCGACGGCGTATGCGCGCGTGTTTGATCAAGCTGCTCTTTACAAGCAAGCGCAGCTGTTGCAACAAAAAAGATTTGCGTTGCCCGAACTTGAACTTTTTGACACGCAAGCCGACACGCAACTTGAGCAACGCATGCACGATGATGCGTTAGCGCGTGGAAAAAAACTTGAAGAGAAGCTTCAACATTTTGGCGTAAAGGGCCGCGTGACCAACATTAAGCCGGGTCCGGTGATCACGCTGTTTGAATATCAGCCAGAAATTGATAGTAAAATTAGTAAAATTACCGCACTTGAAGATGACTTGGCCATGGCGCTTTCAGCATTGAGCATTAGAACCATTGCGCCGATTCCGGGCAAGAATGCTGTTGGTTTTGAAATTGCCAACCCAACGCGCGAAAACGTTTATTTTTCTGATGTGGTGCGCTCGGCAGACTTTGAAAACTTTCAGGGTGAGCTCCCGTTAATTTTGGGCGTGGACGTTGTTAAAACGCCGGTCATTGTAGATTTGGCCAAGATGCCGCACTTGCTAGTTGGTGGGACTACTGGTTCTGGTAAATCGGTTGGTTTGAATGCAATGTTGGCAAGTTTATTGTGCAAATGCACGCCAGACCAGTTGCGCTTAATTTTAGTTGATCCAAAACGTCTTGAGTTTACGCCGTACGCCGATATTCCACATTTGCTGTTTCCCATTGTTACCAACCCAGCTCGTGCTACCGGTGTTTTAAAATGGGTGGTGCAAGAAATGGAAGAGCGCTATGAACGCATGGCGGGGATTGGTGTGCGTAACGTACTTGAGTATCAACGTGCGGTTACGCACGGCATGCGCGACCAAGAAGGGCATTTGCTTAAACCAATGCCGTTTATTGTGGTCATGATTGATGAGTTGGCAGATTTAATGATTGTTGCCGGCAAAGATGTTGAAACGCACATTGTGCGTATTGCGCAAATGGCGCGAGCTTCTGGCATTCATATGATTGTTGCAACGCAGCGACCATCGGTTGATGTGGTGACTGGTCTGATTAAAGTTAACTTTCCAAGCCGCGTTGCTTTTCGTGTTTCTTCAAAGGTTGACTCACGTACTATTTTGGACCAGGGCGGTGCTGAAAAATTATTGGGTCGGGGTGACTTGTTGTTTATGAGTTCTGCTTCAACAAATCTGAAACGTGTGCATGCGTCGTACATTTCTGACCAAGAGATTCAAAAGCTGGCTGCGTTTTTGCGTGAGCAACGCAAGGTGCACTATCTAAACTTGCACGAGGTTTTGGAAGTTGAAAATAGCGATGGGCGTGGCGATGCTGAAGATGAGTTGTTCCCAGAGATTATCGACTTTTTAAAGACAACTAATGAGATTTCCATTTCTATGCTGCAGCGCCGTTATCGTATTGGTTTTAATCGGTCGGCGCGCATTATTGAACAGCTTGAAATGAGTGGTTTAATTGCGCCGGCACAAGGTAGTAAGCCGCGCAAAGTAATTCGTTAAAGAATACTTTCATAGCTGGCTCGTGTTTCTGGTTGGCTTTTTAGTAAAGCGCCGGCAATGGCGTAGAGTGGCCACGACATAATTTTTTCGTGCTGAGAATAGTTGTTGGTTGAAAAGCGAATGCCGTAGGGAGATTGTGGATGGCTGTCTAAAAACATGCGCATACTTTTGAGTGTGCTGCCCATGCCGCTCTTGACTTCAATCGGGATTATTTGTCCGTTGTCTTGCATGAGATAATCAACTTCTGCTTCGCTTCCTTTGGTGTTGCGTCGCCAGTAATAAAGGTTCGATTTTTGAGTTGGGTGGGCGTGTGCGAGTAATTCTTGCCCAATAAACGCTTCTACCAACGGACCTTTGTTAATAAATTCTTGTTGTGGCTGTAAAAACCACCCTTTAAGGTTGAGCCCCAAAACGGTCTGACACAGCGCTACATCTAAAAATAGTGTTTTATAATCGCTCAGGTCAGCTTCGGCGCCCAGTGGAACGCCGTTGCCAGCACTGTGACAAATCGTATGCGCAATGCCCGCTGTGCACAGCAGATCAAGACATGGTGCAAGTTCTCGTTTGCGGTAGTCGCCCTCGATTAAACTGTATTTAAACTTTGAACCGATTTGGCGGGGAACAGCGTTGAAGACGAGATTTATGTAGTTTAGTTGAAATTTATTGGCGTATTTGTTGAAGTCTTGCCGGTAGGTATCAATTAATGCGCGGTGTACTTCAACGCACGCTTGCGGATCTTGGTTGCTTGCCCAACGCGCTATCGCTTCTGGCATGCCGCCAATAGCAAGGTAGTGGCCAACAAGTGTCAAAAGTTTTTCATGAATTGTTTGGCTAAAAGGGTTGTCTAGAGAACTTTCTAAAATTGCTTGGGCTAGAACTGTGTGGTTAGTGGCGCATAAAAATTCGAAAAATGATAACGGGTGGACGTAGAGTGACGAAACGCGACCCACCGGAATACCCACTTCTTTGAGGGCAAAGTCGAGTAACGAGCCGGCGGCGATAATGTGTTGCTCTGGAAATTTTTCGTAAAAATAACGCAAGGCTGTTAATGCTCGTGGGACCGTTTGAATTTCATCCAAAAAAATAAGTGTTGAGCCAGGAGTTATGGTGGTGCCCAGATGCAGCGCAAGGTCGCGTGCAATGCGGTGTGGGTCTAGGTCGTGATCAAAAATATTTTTGAACTGATCGTCTGTTTCAAAATTGACCTCAAGAATATTGTCGAACGATTTCCCAAGCTGTTGAATGGCGTACGTTTTGCCTACTTGGCGGGCACCGCGGAGCAGCAGGGGTTTGCGGTAGGGAGATATTTTCCATTCTTTGAGATAAAAATCGATGACGCGTTTCATTGGTTTTTCCTGGGCAAAATGAGAGCCATGGTTAAAAAAGACGGATACTTTGGGTGGTTTATGGTTAAAAAAGACGGATACTTTTGCTTTGTCATGGTTAAAAAGTACGCTAGAGGGTCTGGGAAGTCAAGATTTTTGCTGAAACGCGCACTTTCCTTTGCTAGTGCTGTGTAAATAGCGTATAATCCAAGGCTATTTCGTATAAAGCTGATAGGCAGCGTAGTTTTGCTTTTTCTCAAAAAATTTTCAACGGTCAAGAAGTTGTCAGATTTTTAAGTAAATCTTGACAAACATGAGAAAAAAAGTAAATTTTGCCAGTGTGTGCGTGGTTATTTTGATTGCGCAGGATGATGGAGATACCTGTTCACGAAAGATTTAGGGCATGTGG
This sequence comes from Candidatus Babeliales bacterium, assembly GCA_019749895.1. Lineage (NCBI taxonomy): Bacteria > Candidatus Babeliae > Candidatus Babeliales > Candidatus Babeliales bacterium. The sequence continues at coordinate 210,633 of JAIEPG010000003.1, forward strand.
GTTAGTAAAGATTTTTTATGCGAAACGCTTGGCGATGCATCAGTATATGTTGGCAGACAGGCTTGTGTTGAAGGGGATATTTCTTTTTCAATTGATAGTCGTTCCAAGCAAGAAAACCAATTGTTTGTTGCCTTGTCGGGCAACCGCGTTGATGGCCATGATTTTATAGATCAAGCAATCGGTAATGGTGCGTGGGGGCTTTTGATTAGCAAGCGTGCGGTACTGGAAGCGTTGAGCGAGCGTGTTAAAGAGCGCTTAGTTATTATTATTGCTGCCGACACGCAACAAGCAATGATAGCATTGGCAAAAGCGTGGCGCGCGCAACTTACTATTCCACTTGTTGGGATTACCGGTTCGGTTGGCAAAACGTCGACCAAAGAGATGCTGCGCTCAATGTTGCGCCATGCCGGCGTGCCTGCTGCTGTTTCTTATGGCAATCAAAATACGTTGTTGGGCATTGCGCTTAATTTGTCACACGTGCAGCGTGAACACAAGGTAGCCGTCTTTGAAGTGGGCATTAACGATAAAGGCGAGATTGAATCGCAAATTGATTTGTTGCGCCCAACCATTGGCGTTATTACGTTTATTGCTCATGCGCATGCGCTAGGTCTTGGTTCATTGCACGACATTGCGTATGAAAAAAAGAAGATGTTTCGGTATTTCTCGCCAACTAACATTGGCATTATTTGCGGCGATCAAGATTTGTTGGCCGATGCTAGTTATCCTCATCCGGTTGCAAAATTTGGTTTTAAAACAAAAAACCAAGTGCAGGCGCGCAAAGTGCGTGTGGTTACCGGTGCCGATGGTGTGCTGGCAACCCAGTTTGTGTTGAAATGGTATGGTGCAAAAGTGACCGTTACTATGCCCGGCAATCATTTGGGCATGGTTAATAATGCGTTAGCGGCTAGTACCGTTGCTTATTTTTTAGAGATTCCTTTGGATGCGGTGGTCAATGGCATAGAGCAGTACGAAGGCTTTGCCCACCGCTTTGAAATTAAAGATATTCGTGGCAAGCGTGGCCGTGTGATTAGTGATTGCTACAATGCTAACCCTGAGAGCATGAAGGCCGCCTTGGTTGCCTTTGACCAAATGCCTACCGCAGGTGCCAAAATTGCGGTTATTGGTAATATGTTGGAGTTGGGGGAGAAACAGGTTTATTGGCACCGTCAAATTGGTCGTTTAGTTAATCGGCTTTCTTCAATACAAACCGTTATTTTAGTTGGCGAGCTTGCCTGGCAGGCGGGCCATTCGTTGGCGCGCGGCGTGCAGGCCACTCAGGTTGCCGACTGGCAAGAGGCCACCACAGTGCTTAAAACCATGCTGGGCGAGCATGACCAGTCCCTGGTCTTGGTAAAGGCTTCACGTGGGGTTAATTTGACCAAAATGGTTGAACAAATCGTTGAATAAGCGCCATTTTTGCCCCTTTTGCCTTTTGACCAAAAGTCAATTTTAAGCTATTCTGGATACATAATTAAGTTATTTTTTATGTATTTTGAGTGGGGGTTATATGTTATTTAAAAAAACATCATGTTATTTATTGTTGTTACTTGTGCTTGCTGGCACCGTTAATGCTATGCAACCACGGCGCAATCCTAAGCGGCATTGCAGAGGCTTACAACAAGACGTGCCCGTGCCTTCAGTGCTTCCCGTGTCTTCTGCGCTTATTGATTTGTCTGAAGATGTTGAGCAAGAACTCCAGAAAGTTGTAAGTTTGCCGCCCGCTTTAACGCCATTGCAAGAACTTTTGGCGGTAAGGGACGAATTTTTGGTTCCTTTCACGCCAACATTAGCTATTAATTATGATGCTCCAGCAAGCAGTTCTTCAAGCTCAAGTTCTAGTAGCTCAAGTTCTTCCAGTTCAACTACGCCATCTGACGCACTTCTTTTTTATACGTGTTTGCAGCAAAATGATTCTAGTGCGGTAAGTTACCAAGGTTCTCGTCGCATAACGCACGGTCTTCACTGTGGTTATTATGCGCTGTTTTTTGCACAATTGTTTACGTGTCTGAGCGACAGTGAATGGCCTGGAGCTATTAATAATCGTTCATTGTTGCGCAGTACAATTAAGCCGTGGGAAAAAGATTTATCATACAAAAACAATCTGGGTACTTTTGCTATTGAGAATATTATTGAGAAGAGTGAGCTTCTTACACAAGCGCCTATTGAAGTTATTCAGCATGGTCTAATTGACGGCTGGTTTGCTGGGCAAGGATTTGGTTTAACAAAAAGGCTGATTTGGGTTATTGCGGAACTTGAGCGTGGGCGTAAGGTTGCTTTTATTTTCAACATTGGCGGGCATTGGATTACGCTTGGCGCTAGAAAAGTTGATGATATAGTAACGATTTATCAATTCGATTCATTAAATCGAGATCAAAACCAGTTGGCTGTAGCGTCTCAATTATATGAATTTATTAGGCGTTTTAGTTCAGATCGGCTGATCGATATGTTAAAAAAACGCTAAATTAGTGCAAATTTTGCCATTTAAAGCCGTTTGTTGCCTGGTTAGTTTTGTGCTATAATTGACACATATAAATAAATAATGGAGATTTGGAGGCTTTATGATTATCAAGAAGTTATATGTATACTTATTTTTGTCATTAATAGCATTGCCCGGTGGGCTTATAGCTATGCAACCTGGCCACGAGCAATCTGAACAACAGGAATCAGGTTCTATGTTGAGTCGGCTTGTGAGTAGGGTTTTTGCTGGAATTCAGCCTTCTTCCTCTTCAAGTTCATCATCATCATCTTCTGCATCGTCGTCTTCTTCAGGTGCTTTAGCGGAAGAAAGTACTTCGTCAACACCTTTTCCATATGCTTTGGCTCCTTATACCCAAGCATATCATTGTTTAAACCAAATGGAGTTTATGCAAGGGTTACTTGATCAAGATGCTCAAATGGCACTTGTTCTTGCACAACAGCTTGCACAAGAACTGGACCAACCAAAGAGTACGCCAAGGAATTCTGGTAGAAATCGTAAGCGGAGTACGCGTACTTCAAGCGAAATAGAAGATGCACCGGTAATAAAAGATGCTCGCACAAATGTGTCTTCTCAAGATAATGGTGGCGATGTTCCCCAATTATTAACGCCGTCTGAAGTAGAAGAAGCTGCGGTAAGTAGTTCTTCTTCAACAAGTGTTGCGTCAGAAGTTCAACAAGAAAAGCCAGAAGAAAAACCAGCATTGCCTGATCATGGAACGCATTGTGGTTACTACGCGGTATTTAATGCGCTTTCTTTTTTATTGGCGCCTAATGATGTGCAGTTGCAAGAAGATATTGAAAATAGAGAGTTGTTTCAAAATGCTTATTTGAATGGTTGGGAGGACGTTGTTAGAGCTCATAATGGTCAAGATTATCTGGGGCCAATCAACAACCTCACGCCTGAAGAATTGGAAGCGGTTGTAGCAACGCTGGATGAAGATTTAAGAAATCATATTGGTGTTATTGATCAGGCTGACCATGCTCTTACTCAGTGGAGTCAGGGTCAGGTTTTTCAAATTTTGGACGAAATGCTTGATAAAGTTGAGCGTTTAAATCAAGGCGACAAGATTGCTTTATTGCTCAATACCAATGGACATTGGATTACTGTTGGTGCTGAAAAAATAGCGGGCGATTTAAGGCTTCATTATTTTGATTCTATTAAACCGCAGGGTCAACCTGAAGGTGCAGCTGCGGCTGTTCAAGAATATCGTCAAAATCTTGTTAATAATTTGTATCTCTTTTTACGTGATGCTCATGCACGACGCTTAAGGTTTGCCAGAGAGTTTCATGAACCCTTCAATATTATTAATAGAACGTTTAATTGTGGTATTCGTTACTCTGATGAGTATTGTGCGCGTTTGCGCGGAATTGCTCTTGATCAATTAAATACCATTGAAGCACGTGCTCAAACAGATGAAAACGGTTTTCGTTATTGTCCTGTAACTCGAATTGATGATTCAGAAACGGTTATTTATTTTCATGATCGCGTTAACCCTGAAACTAATGTAAGAGTTGCTCGGTTAACGTCATTGCGTCGTCAAGTAGAAGATCGTTGTGTCTTTAGTAGACAAACAGGTCTTACTGATCAAGTAATGGGAGATGAGGCGTACGGAAAATTTTTAGAAAATTTAATACGTCTTTTTTCTAGGCATGTTGGTCCTAATATAATATTTCAAGAAGCTATGGCAGACCGATGGAACAATCCTAAGGTTGCATTTAATAACGCCTTTGAGCGTTTGCAAGGTCTTTGGGAGCAATATTCTGTACAGTTGTCTATGGAACAATTTATAGCATTAGCTCAGGCAAATAATGTGCACGACGACTTGCTCGATGCGTTTGAAGCGCGCAATATTGCAGTGGCTCAATAAATATTTTGAGTTACTTGCTTATTATTGGTAACTAAATTTTTAAAAGCGTCAACAGAACATGTTGGCGCTTTTTTCTTTTTTTGGGGGGGGATGTGTAAGATTCGCTTGTTTTCCCCCTTTATTTTTCCTTTCTTGTTTGATCCTTTTTTATTGGGCTAGAATAGGTACAAAGGTATCATTAAACCTAATGCATGAAGGGAGAGAGCCATGAAGAATCATGCGCCAGATCTATGGTCAAACGAAGACCTTCGTAATGTAATGTTGAAGTTGCCGCACAAAATATTGCACAACCGTGAAGTGGCAGGTCTTGCTCAAATGATTTTGCACGAGCTTGGGCCGCAGTTGGGCTTTAAGCGTGCGACGTATCTTATTGATAATCCCGATTTTTCTTGTTTAAAGGGCGTTGCAGGTTTTTGTCGTGATGAGTGTAAATTTCACCAACAAGATTTATGGCAAAATCCGCATGCGTTTGGGGCAGACATGGAGCAGGCAGCATTTCATTTACAGGTCCAAAAATTTTATCATGAAAATGTAGCGCGCAAAGATGGCACGTGTTGTTCTGATGCACTGACTGAACTTGGTCAAAAAATTGGGATTGCAAATCCTCATGTGTTTACCTGGCCAATGCGGCATGAAAATACTGGCATTTTATTATACGAGCCAGATGAGGCAGGTATTTGTAAAAAACATCCTGAGGTGTTGGACCACGCAAGTGCTTTATTGGGTTTGTGCTCAGTTTAAACTGACCAACTAATTACGGTTGTTTGTTTGGAGGTTGTCATTTGTTCTGCGGTAAGCTTATGGCTTGCAAGGCGCACACCATATTCGGGCGCAAAAAAAGTATCATTTTTTTGTAGATCCAGCGTACTTGTTAATAGTGCCATTGGTTTCTCATTTTTCTGAAAAATCCATGTTTTCTGCTCTTTTTTTGTGAGGGTGATTTCTGGATGTCCTATAAAATTCCAGCAGCCGGTTACTGGCGCTGTTGACTCGAACCAATCTTCGATTATGAGTTTGTTGTTTGTTGTATCAAGAGTGAGTGTGCGGTTGAGTGTTGCATTCAGATGAGGGCATGCTTGGTAGGAATCGCGTACCATTATCCTGTTATTAATGGTTTGTATTTTTGGTGCTTGTGGTGCTGATTTTCGAGCAAGCTGGAAAAGGTCGCTCTGGTTGTGCTTGCAAGCAGCGCAGTACGCAAAAAAGGTGGTGTGTGCAGGCGCTGAGCGAAATTCATTGCGCCAGGACGCATTGGCTGTGTACAAATAGCTGCCTGGATCGGTAAGTAGTTGCGTATCGCTTAAACTGAGTGTAAAAGCAAGTTGGTCGTGGTGAAAATGGCCCGATGGTTGCGTTTGTGCAAACGTTGGGTGGCGAAAGGTTATGTGCCACTGGTTGTGTTTAATAATACTCAAACCAAAATTTGGGTACGTTGTTGCATGATTCTGATTTGTTGGTGGTATGTGTAAGCCGGTTACTAATTTCCCACTGTCGTCATCACCAATTTTTATCAGTGTGCCATTAGCTGTTGTGTTCTTGGCAAGAAAGTTTATCAAAGCGTCGGTTTTGTTCGCTTTACTCAGTACGTTTGTAATGCTTGCAAAATGCAGATACATTTCGGTATCGAGGCGATGGTAGGCAGTGGAGCCTTCATAGCTTGTGCCATCAGGCTGAATTTGTCTTTCAAATTCTTGTTCAAGTTTATTTTTATAAAATTCTATTTTTTGTTCAAAATACGGTATAGCTTTAAAAAATGTTGTTAAATAGAGTGAGCCTAAAAGCTCCGCTACATAATGATTATTTGCTTTGTCTGAAGCGGTGTTGTTGGCGGCTAAGTAAATTGCATGGTCGTAGAGCGAGCAGATTAATTGCTCTGCTTGTGCTGAGGTTGGTTGGCACAACAAAAAGCCCCAAATCAAGTTGATAGCGCGGATTGCAACGTCCATAGCGCAGACCCAATTAACGCCCAACAAAAAAGGATTGGCTGTTATCCACGAATGTGCTTGCTCAAAAAAGGCGTTTGAGTACTGTTGGTCATGCGTGAGCTGGTAAGCGCTGCCAAGAAAAAAAGCGTGATGAAAGCGTGAAAGATCCCACGGTATTTTTATGTCAGCTTGATAGTGTTGCGATGTTGTTGGTTGGTTGGGAATGGTAATGTCGGTATAAAAAAGTGGGGCGCTGTTTTTGTAAACGTTTGAAGAGCTAGAAAATTCTTGCTGGTTAAGTGTATCGAGTTTGAAATCGTGTTGCCACGGTATGGTAGTAAATGTTTGCGGTGCCGAGCCCAAGATAGAAAATGTTTTTTGAACGGCCAAGTCAGCCTGGTGGATGATTTTTGCTGGATTGGTGTGTGAGGTTGGGAGTAAGCCTGCAAATGTTGGATTGGTAAGTAGATTGTGCACAATATTGTTTTGGTGCAGCTGTGCAATAAAATCGTCGAGTTCGGGAAGACGGTAGCGGTATTGAATGTTGTGCCACGTGCTGTGCACCGTTCCTGCTAGAGCTTTTTGTCTGAGTTTTTTTGTAAAGTGATAGGCAATTAGGCGTCGCTGCAGTGTTGCGTGTAGGCCACGAGGACCAAGTTCGCTTAAGCGTTTGAGATAGTGAGTAAGTCGAGATATCATGGTGAGGCTCCTTTTTTTTACCCGTTCAGCGTAGCACAGGTATGCTTGTTGTTGAAGAAAAGGGTTACTTCTTGAATGCTTGGTGTTTTTGGGTACACTAAAGTGATAAGAGTGCTCAGTGCGGGAAAAATCAGAATTTAAAGAAAGAAATAATTGTTATGAATAAAAAAATAGTTTTAACGGGTGACCGGCCAACTGGGCCTCTGCATTTGGGACATTATGTTGGTTCATTGCGCAATCGTTTGGTTTTGCAAGAAACCTGCAAGCAATTTGTTATGCTTGCTGACGTGCAAGGTCTGACTGACAATGTTGAAAACCCAGAAAAGATTGCCAATAATATTTTGGAAGTGGCGCTTGATTATTTGGCCGTTGGTATTGATCCAACCAAAACTACTATTTTTGTTCAATCAATGATTCCTGAAATTGCTGAATTGACCGTTTACTATCTTAATTTAGTAACCGTTGCGCGTTTGGAACGCAACCCAACCGTTAAGACTGAAATTCATCAAAAAGGCATGGAAAAAAATGTTTCGGTTGGTTTTCTTGCCTATCCAGTGAGTCAGGCTGCCGACATTACTTTTTTAAATGCTGAGTTGGTGCCGGTAGGGCACGATCAGTTGCCGGTTATTGAACAGACGGTTGAAATTGTGCGTCGCTTTAATCGTATTTATGGCGAGGTTTTTGTTGAGCCGCAGGCAATGGTGCCGTCAAATGAAGAAGTAGGGCGCTTGCCAGGCATTGATGGCAAAGCAAAAATGAGCAAGTCGTTGGGTAATGCTATTTATTTGTCTGAAGAACCTGATGCGTTGCTGAAAAAAGTGATGGCAATGTATACCGACCCTGAGCACATTCGCGTTGAAGATCCGGGCAAGATAGAAGGCAATACCGTGTTTATGTATCTAGACATATTTGGCACCGACAAAGAGCAGATTACGCAGCTCAAAGAGCAGTACCAGCGCGGTGGGCTTGGCGATGTTAAAGTTAAAAGATATTTGAACGAAGTACTGCAGGCTTTTCTTGAACCAATTCGTAACCGTCGCAAAGAGTTTGCTAAAGATCCTGCTGCGGTGATGGATATTTTGAAAAAAGGAACAGCGGCAACGCGTGAACGTGCCGCTGTAATGATGCAAAAAATTCGTCAGGCAATGAAAATTAACTATTTTTAGTTGATCTATTCGGTGTCACTGCCTGAAAAAGAAGAAAGCAGTTCTTCTGTTGAATAGCCGTCATCTTCGGTTGTTTGGTCACTATCAAGAGTCCATTTGGTGATTATTGCTGGATCAAAAAAAATAATGGTTGCAGTAACGTTGTCGTGGTTCCAGAGCGCAAGAGCTTTATCAACAAGGTTGTTTGCACAAATAAGTGGATGCATTCCTTCGTTTAGCCAATGTTTTACCAAATCGACAGCTGCCTGATTGCTCATAACGTCCCATAGGCCGTCGCTTGCAATAATTAAAAAATCTTCCGTGCCATTAAGATCTCTGCTGTAAATGTCTGGCTTTACGCATAAAAGGTCGCCTAAATTTACATTGCCCAGTGCTCTGCTAACAGCCAAGCCACTGTTGCCAAAGCGAGCAACTGTATACTCTTTTTTTACGGTGCTTTCAGTTGTTTCTAGAAAATCAAAAATTCTACCGCACGGTATAACACTTACTTCACCACCCAATGACTCAATACGTGTTTGTTCTGAAGGTAGGTCTGGGTTGTGGTCAATAGAGACTTGTTGTGCGTGGCCGTTGACGCATAAAACTGCCCGAGAGTCGCCAACGTTTGCAACGTAAAGTTTTCCCGATCGCACAAGTGCAACGGTTGCCGTGGTGCCAATGCGATATGATTCTGATTTAATCTCTTCATGAAATTGAGCGAAACTTTGTATGAGTGCTTGCTGGGTGGTTAATGTTTTTTCGTGCTCAAAAATAAGTTTGTGAAGCTTTTCTTTTGCTTGTAATGCGATACGTGTGCCGCCATGGCCATCATATACTCCCCAAAGTTTTTTCTTGTCGTTGTTGTAAAATGTATCTTCCATTCTTGGCCGTGCACCTTGTCTTGCAGCTGTGGCCGTAATGGGGTTTAGTTGTGTTGGTAGGCTTGAGAGTGCGGAGTGTGATCGCACTACAGAGCTGGCTTTTTTTGCTTTTATTGGAAGGCTTTCTGAACGTTCTAATCGCTTGCGATTTGATGATGATGCCGGCACTGGGTTTGATGAGCCGGCTGCTGAAAAAAGATACGTGTTGTTGCTAAAAAGAAAAAGTGAGAAAATGGCTACTATTGTTTTCATAGTACTATCCTTTGCTTTATTATTCTTCATGAACTAAATGGTCAAGTTCGTTGAGTGGGTGTTTTTCATCGCACAGCTGTGCCAGCTTTTGGTTGCTGATGTGTGTATAAATTTCGGTTGTTGCAATGGTTTTGTGGCCAAGCAATTCTTGAATAACGCGTAAATTAACACCTTCGTTGAGCAGGTGTGTTGCAAATGAATGACGTATTTTGTGCGGTGTAAGCTTGCGATCTATTTTGAGAAACTTTCTAAACATTTCAAAAATGCGTTGTATCGAGCGGGAGGTGATAGGTGTGCCTTTGCAGTTTACGAATAAAAAGTCATGCTTTTGATTGTGCAACATGGCGGGGCGCTCTTCTTCGATATATTGTTGAACTGCTTGTTGAGCTTTGTTACCAAAAAGGACCATGCGTTCGCGCCGCCCTTTCCCCATAATTCTGATTGTTTGTTCGTGATGATTGATATCAAGAAGTTTGATATTAATGAGTTCTGAACAGCGTACGCCCGTTGCATAAATGAGTTCAAAAATTGCTTTGTCGCGGTAGGGATATTTAGTGGGTAGCTCTTTGATATCTACCGAATCGAGCAAGTAAAAAATCTCGTCAACTGAAAGGGTGGTGGGCAGTTTTTTGTCTAGGCGGGGCGATTTGAAGGTAAAGGTAACAGGGACGCCTTGTGTTTTAAGATACGCAATAAAGGAACGCATGCTCGAAAGTTTGCGTGCAAGGGAAGGTTTGCTAATCTTTTTATAAAAGAGCGCGAGTGCGTAGCGTTGCATTATTTTGTCAAAACTGTGTGGCACATTTTTTTCTTTGCTAGAAATGGTTTCCCAAAAAGTTGCAAGTTGTTGCAAATCAGACTCATAGGCACGTAAGGTATTTTCTGAGACATTTTTTTCTACATCAAGAAAGGTGATAAATTCACCCATTTTTTCTTTAAACGTTGAAAGTTCCAAGTACGTACTCCTATTGTTTTGAGTGGCCCGGATATACAGACAAGCATCCGTCATGATAAACTAGGCCGGCGTGTAGCAGACAAGTATATGGAAAAAAAGTATATTCGTTAACAGTTTTCTCGCGTTTAGTGCGATTGGGGTTTTTTGATAATGACGAATCATGAAAAAATTATAAAAATTATAAAAATTTTGAAAAAAGCTACCAGCTCCATGACGTTGCCATTAATCGATATTTTGACTAATGAATATGGCAAAGATCCCTTTCTTATTTTAATTGCGTGCTTGCTAAGCCTGCGCGCCAAAGACACTACTACGGTGCATGTGTGCAGAGCGCTGTTTGCTGTTGCCACAACGCCACAAGTGTTGTGTGCCATGGACCGAGCTCGTTTAGAAAAAATTGTTTTTAAGACTGGTTTTTATAAAAATAAAGCACGTATTTTGCAAGAAGTAAGTCAGGCATTACTTGATAGGTTTGAAGGCAGAGTGCCCGATACGTTTGAAGAATTGATTTCAATTAAAGGGGTTGGTCTGAAAACGGCCAACTTGGTTTTGGGTCTTGCGTTTGACAAGCCTGCCATTTGTGTGGACACGCACGTCCACCGTATTTCAAACCGATTGGGGCTAATTGCTACCAAAACGGTTGAGCAGACTGAGCAGACGTTACAGAAAAAATTGCCGCAACGGTATTGGACCGTGTGGAACAAATTGTTGGTAATGTGGGGACAAAATATTTGTGTGCCGCTGAGCCCAAAGTGCAGCCAGTGTGCCATAAAATCTGAGTGTAAGCGCGTGGGAGTTACGCGTAGCCGATGATAGTAGTTTGTTTATGAACAAATAAAAAAGGGATCAACCGCGCAGATTGATCCCTTTTTTGAAATTCGTGCTTTGTATTTAACTAAGCAACAACTTCAGTTTCTTCTTTGCACAAAGCTTTTCTGATGCTTTTTGCAAGTTTCTTAAGTTGTGACTTGTCTGCATCACGGGTAAGGTCATAAGCAGCCAAACCAGCAACAGCTACAATTGAAGTAACTACTGCGCCGGTGATATATGGATGTGCTTTAATTGATGTCCAGCTTGCATCTCTCTTTTCTGTTGCAGATTTTTTTGCAGATTCATATTTTTCTTTTACTTTTTCAAGCTTAGGTTTCATGAATTCTGTATCTTTAGCAAGGTAAACACCTGCTGCAGATCCTGCAACAATAATGCTTGCAATAAGCGCTGTTGCTTTTTTAGGATTTGCTTTCATCCAAGCAATAATTTGATTATTGTTGGTTGCTTCTGGTGCTTGTTCAGCTGGTGCTGCTGCAAAAGTAGCGTTAACCAAGCCAAGGGAAAGAACGAGTGTAAGAGCTAACTTTTTCATGAGGAGACCCCCTAATAAAAAACTATAATAAAACAAAATACTGTCAAACTAACAATGATGCTTAGAACATAGTTGCGCGCGACTTTGTTGCGTTATCGATTTTGGTTTAGGAACCGACCCACCCAAAATCAAAATAACGTTTACCAAGCGAGACGATCGTACCATAATATTTTTAAAAATCAAATATATTTCTCGCAGCCCATTTTGATAACCAAAAATTATTATGCATATATTTTCTGACAGAAAATCTATTGTTTTTTAGTTATACGTTCTTTGTTAAATCCCACAACAGATCAAACGCTTGTTTTGGCGTGAGCTCATTCATGTTAATTGTTTTGATTTTGTTGAGTAGATTGTCTGTTGCATGTGATGCTTGTGGCGCATGTTGGCACGTGCATGGTTCTTGTGTAAGAAGCTGTGCAGTGCCGGTGGTATGCATGCGCAAGTCCTGTTGAATGTTGCCGGCGCGTTCAATAATTGACTGTGGTAGTTGTGCCAGTCGTGCAACATCTAAACCAAAGCTGCTGTGTGCAATGCCTGGTTCTATGGTGTGCAAAAAGTGCAAACGTGAACCAATTTTTTTACATTGCATGCTATAATTTTTTATTGCCGAAAATTGGCTTGCCAGTGTGGTAAGCTCATGATAATGGGTTGCAAATAAACATTTGGCGCCAACATGTTGCATTAAATATTCAATAATTGCCTGTGCCAGCGCAATGCCATCAAAGGTGCTGGTGCCGCGGCCAACTTCATCTAAAATTACTAAGCTGTTTTTTGTTGCCTGCGTACAGATTGTTGCGGTTTCTTCCATTTCAACCAAAAAGGTACTTTTACCTTCTGCAACATTGTCGCCAGAGCCAATGCGCGTAAAAATGCGATCAAGTAGTGGCAGGCTTGCACTGTCGGCTGGAACCAGGCTGCCGCATTGTGCCATGATGCAGATCAGGGCAACTTGGCGCAAGTAGGTAGATTTACCGCCCATGTTGGGGCCGGTAATAATCAATAACGATTGTTCGTCGTTAAGTACCGTATTATTTTTTACAAATGCGCCTTCACGTGTTGTTTCAACTACTGGGTGTCTGCCGCCGTTAATAATAATGTCATGATGGTCGTTAAACTGCGGCACAACATAATGATTGTTGTACGCGCACTCGGCCAAACCAAACAAGCTGTCTAAATAGGCAAGAGCTTGTGCGGTGTGGCGCAGTTGTGTTAACTGTTTTTCAACTTCGTTTTTAATACGTTGGTACACATCGGCCTGCACCACATCAATTTCGCTTTGTGCGGTGTTAATGTCGCGTTCTAAGTTTTGCAGTTCTGGCGTGGTAAAGCGAACGCGATTAACCAGCTTTTGCTGATAAATATAATCTGCCGGTACTTGCGATAAATTTGGATTGGTAATTTCAAGGTAATAGCCGCTTATGTTGTTGTAGCGAATTTTTAGGCTGCCAATGCCAGTGCGTTCAATTTCTTGTCGTTCAAGTTTCAGAATTTCTTGTTGGCCGTTTTCAATTAAATTACGAAAATGGTCGAGTTGGTGGTCAAAGCCCTTTTTTATTGCGTACGTATTGCTGGTATCTTCGTTGAGGCTTTTTTCAAGCAGATTCACCAGGTCGTCAAAGTCGTAAATTTTGTCAGCAATTGCCAGCGCCAGGCTGCTCTTGGTAAGTGTTGTTAGCAGATCTTTAATGTCGGGTGTTATGCCCAGCGAGTTTTTAAGTGCAAGATAATCGTGCAGCGACGCTTTGCGCAGGGCAATGCGGCCAATAATGCGCTCAAGGTCAGCCAGCTGGCTTAAAAAATTTTCTGTTTTTTGCATGGTGCTAATGTTGTTGATCAAGTTAACAATAACTTCTTGACGCTGCACAATAGCATCTTTTTGCACCAGCGGGCGTTGCAACCATTTTTTGAGCGTGCGTGAGCCCATGGCGGTTTTGGCGTGGTCCATAACGGCAAAGAGAGAGTTTTTGCGACTGCCGTCTTGGTTGTTTTCTATGATTTCTAAATTTTTTTGTGTCGCATGATCTAAAATTACGTAATCGTCTGGCTGATAAAAATTGACTGATTTAAACTGCGAAAGCGAGGCTGCTTGGTTCTTGTTGAGATAGCGGTACAAAACGTCAAGTGAGTGTGCCAGCTCTTTTTTTTCTAAAAGTTGCTGTTGAGTTTTGGCATTAAATTGCTGTTCAAACCAACCAGTTCCGGCCAGTGGGCCATAAATATCATCGGTAATTTCTTCAATCTGGTAGGGCGCAAAGCTGGCGCAGTAGCCAAGCTTTTTAAAATAAACATTAAACGGTTTTATGCGGTTGCCTTGCGATAAAATAACTTCATCAGGAAAGAAGCGAATGAGTTCTGCTTCAATCATTTTGTGTGCACCGGCTGGTACGCTGGTAGCAAAAAGCTGTGCAGTTAACAGCTCTGAAAAGACCATGCCCCACGCGTGTTCACCAGGGAAAAATGACATTAAGTACGATGCCGATTTTTCATCAAGCATTGCTGAATCGGTGAGCGTTCCTGGCGTTAAAACCTGTGTGACGCCGCGCTGCACAACCGTGCCGGGCTGTGGTTTGGTGAGTTGATCGCAAATGGCAACTTTAAAGCCACCCGCAATTAATTTTTTAAGATAATGATTCAGTGAATGTACCGGAACGCCGCACAACGGAATATCTTTGCCCTGGTTTTTGCCGCGTTTGGTAAGTGCAATGGCAAGAAATGATGAGGCTTTAATAGCATCATCAAAAAAGAGTTCATAAAAATCACCGACCTGAAAAAACACCAGAGCATCGTCATATTCTTGTTTAATGGCAAAATATTGTTGCATTAACGGGGTAATTTTATCTTGAATCATTATTTTTAACAGGTTAAAATTTTGCGAGGCTTTTGGAGTGGTAGTATAGCGGTTTTAATTGATTATTGCCATTTTAAAAAAAGCGCGTAGCATGAAAAAACTTCTGAGAGAATTTTTCTGAAATCAAAATCAAGGAGATGCATTATGAAAAAACAGCTAATTATTTTTTTGAGTGTCATAGTTTTGTGCGGAGTTTCTAGGCCTATTTTGCCGGCTGCTGAGAAAAAAGGAGAGTTTGCAGTAACCGCTCCTGCTGGTTGTGGGATGATGGCTATGCAATTAGGGCTTAAAAAAGCACCCGATCGTTATGGCAAATGTAAAAAAATTAAATCTAGCGATGTTATAACTGAGAGCATGATTCTGGATGCCTATGCGGCGGCAAAAGAAAAAGAAGCAGAGAGTTGTGCTAGTCCAAATCGGCTATTTGGTACACCGGGAAGGCTTGGTACTCCTGGTAGGTCTGGCGTGTCCGGGCTCTTAGAAACAGCACGTGACTTTTTTTTGGAGTATATCTATCTTGCCTTGCTGGAGATTGATCCGGTGACGGCACCTGAAGAAGAGTTGACTGATCCTGCCATTGCACAAAAGATTAAAGCAAAAAAAGAAAAAGCAGTCGATGATCATGATCGCCTGGAGCTTTTGAGCCGTGCCGAGCTATTTTTTAAAAGAACACAAAAAAAGTAATAGAAGATTGTGAAAAAGGGAGTGAGATGATTATTACTATCGATGGCCCTGCTGCCAGTGGCAAAAGCTGGGTAGCACAAGCGCTGGCCAGCAGATTGGGGTGCTATTATTTGTACACTGGTTTGTTGTATCGAGCTTTTGCTTATTTGTTGAAAAATAAATATGGTGCTCAAATAAGCCAAATAGTAACGTGCATTGGTCCGTGCGTGATTCAAGAAGATGATTTGGCGTTGATTGAGAGTATTGATTATTCGTATGATAACGGCAAACCACAAATTACCATTGATGGTCGTAATGTGACTGAAGCGTTGTATCAGAGCGATGTTGATCAATTGGCTTCAATTATTAGCGCTAGCAAACTAGTGCGTGAGCGCTTGTTGCCGCTGCAACGACGTGTTGGTAAAAAATATGACATTGTTGCCGATGGCCGCGATTGTGGGTCGGTTGTGTTCCCTGATGCTGATTACAAGTTTTATTTGACCGCCTCGCTTGATGTGCGCGCTCAGCGTTTGGTGGGTGATGCAAAACGTAAAAATGGCGACATGAATTTTGAAAAAATTCGTGAAGAGCTTGAAGTGCGCGATCAGCGCGATACACAAAGAGAAGTGGCCCCGCTCAGGGTTCCTGAGGGAGCCACGGTTATAGACAATTCTGCGTTAACAAAAGACGATACGCTGCAAGAGTTTTTGCATTGTATTAATGATTTGTGAGTTTATTTTATAAAACATCTGCGGCCAATTGTGCCAACTCACTGCGTTCGCTCTTTTCTAAAAATGCCGTACCAAAAAGGCTAGATCCTTTGAGTTTATCGGTTGTTACCGTCAGGCCGTTGCTGGTAAAATCTAAGTATGGTGAGTCGATTTGAAACGGATCGCCTGCCAAAATAACTTTGGTTCCTTGGCCTGCGCGACTAACTAATGTTTTAACTTCGTGTGGTGTTAAGTTCTGTACTTCGTCGATAAACACAAATTGATAAGGGATAGAGCGTCCGCGCATGTACGTAATTGCTTCAAGACTCAATATTCCTTTTTGTACCAGCTTTTCAACATAGTGCATATCTTGGTAACGTTTTTGTTGATGATGTTGTTCGCGTTCTCGCTCGTGATGTTTGCCTTTGCGCCAGCGTGGCTTGCGGTCATTGCGATCCATTTGTAAATCTTCTTCGTTGCCGCGCAAGAGTTCACTTGAAATAAATTCAAGATTGTCGTGTACCGGTTGCATCCACAAATGCAATTTTTCTTGAATATCGCCGGGCAGGTAGCCCACATCGGCGCCCAAGGCAACAATTGGTCTGGCTACCATAAGCTTGCGATATTCTTTTTCGTACGCAACTTTAAATAGCCCAGCAAGTAGCGTAAGAAAAGTTTTACCGGTCCCGGCGGGCCCTAGCAGGGTTACAATTTGAATGGAATCGTCCATGAGCAAATCAAGCGCCATGAGCTGTTGAATATTGCGCGCTTGAAAACTGTGCAAAATAGTGATGGGATTAATTTCTTTGCACTGGTTGCCGCCCAAAAATCTGAACAGACGATTATTTTCTGGATTGTTTTCACTTTCTAAAATAATGTATTCGTTGGGGGTAAGGTCTTTGGCTGAAACAAGACTTAACACTTTATTGCTGTTCATATCTTTTAAATCTTTTGCGGGTAGGGCTAGCTCGATCCAGCCTTTGTAGTAGCGGTCGTAGGTAATTTGGCCGCGGGTATAGTCTTCGGCGTTCAGGCCCAAAACATCTGCTTTAACGCGTGAGTTGATATCTTTGGTAACCAGCGTTACTTCGCAATTTTGTTCTGCCAAGTCTTGAACCGTTTGAATAATGAGGTTGTCTTTGACGGTTTGTTCGCTCAAGCTGGTGAGTGTTTGCGAAAAATCAATTTTTGTGGGCGAAGGAAAAACTCGTAATATAGCGCCTTCGGTCCCATTTTTCAGCTCAACTCCTTCTTGCAAGCGGCCTTTGGAGCGCAAATCGTCCAACGTTCTAATAACTTCACGCGCGTTGTGCCCTTTTTCTCCACTTTCTTTTTTAAACCCGTCCAGCTCTTCAAGTACCACAAATGGGATACCAATGACCACGCCCTTGAAGGCAAAAATGGCCTTTGGGTCGTGCAAAAGCACGTTGGTATCAAGTACAAAAATGCGGTTGAGCCTGATGGGGCATTCTTTGCCGTTTCCGCCTACTTTTTGGGTGATCTTTTTTGTTTCTTCCACAAAGTCTCCTTTTCTGACTTGTATGAATGGTTTGCCGTGGCTGGCTTCTTTTAATTACGATGAGCTCGTGCTACACTAGTGCTCAATCATTTGCCGCCATGAAAAATAGTATAGGTATCTTGTGAGTGAGTCTGCAATACATTGGCTGATTTGCATAAAATAAGAAAGGGTCTTATGAGCGAAATGAATGAACAATTACACAATTTGCGACATTCCGCAGCGCATTTGCTTGCGCATGCAGTTACGGAATTATTTCCAGGTACTAAAATGACCATAGGACCCGTAACCGAGACCGGCTTTTTTTATGACTTCTTGCCAACAACAAATTTTAAAGAAGAAGATTTGCCGCGTATTGAAGCAAGAATGCGTGAGCTTGCAAAAAAAGATTACAAAATTGTTGGTGGCCAAGTACCAAAAGCTGAGGCGCGTGAGCGTTTTAACGATAACCAGTTTAAACTTGAACTTATCGATGAAATTCCTGGCGACACAGTAGGTATTTATAGTCAGGGCGATTTTTATGATCTGTGTCGCGGTGGGCATACTTCTTCAACGGGAGACGTTAAGCATTTTCAGTTGACTAGCATTTCTGGTTCGTATTGGCGTGCTAATCGCGAAGGTGTTGCGCTTCAAAGAATTTCTGGTATTGCGTTTGAAACCAAAGAAGATTTAGATGCTTATTTGCAGCGTCTTGAAGAAGTTAAAATGTATGATCACCGTCGTTTGGGCAAAGAGCTTGATCTTTTCTCATTCCACGAAGAAGCACCGGGAATGCCATTTTTCCATCACAAAGGACTCTTGGTCTACAACAAGCTGATCGAATTTATTCGCTCGTTGTTGCGCAAAGATAACCAAGAGATTCGTACGCCGCTCATGATGGCAGAAGATTTATGGAAGACTTCTGGGCATTATGATTTTTATAAAGATAAGATGTATTTTTGCACAATTGACGAGCAAACTGACTGCGTGCGGCCTATGAACTGCCCTGGTTCTATCTTGATTTATAAAGAGCGTCCACGCTCATACCGCGAGTTACCATTGCGCTTGGCTGAGTTTGGTTATGTGCATCGCTACGAGCTTTCTGGCGTGTTGCACGGTTTGTTTAGAGTGCGTGCGTTTACCATTGATGACGGTCATATTTATTGCACCATCGATCAAGTTGGGGACGAAGTGTTAAAAGTGTTGGCATTGGCTGACAAAGTGTACCGTGCCTTTAACTTTTCAAAAATCAAAATAGCAATTTCTACGCGCCCAGAAAAATATATGGGTGATGATCAAGATTTTGAAAAAGCAACTAATTCACTCAAAAGTGCGCTTGACCGTACCGGTGTGGCGTACATAATTCAAGAAGGCGAGGGCGCTTTTTACGGCCCCAAAATAGAAATTGTGATTGAAGATAGCATGGGCCGTGAATGGCAGTGTGGCACTGTTCAAGTCGATTTTACCTTGCCGACCAACTTTGATCTTGAGTACATTGCTTCCGATCAGTCAAAAAAACGTCCGGTTATTGTACATCGTGCTATTTTAGGTTCTATTGAGCGCTTTTTGGGCATGGTGCTGGAGCATTGCAAAGGACGTTTGCCATTTTGGATTGCGCCGGTACAAGCACGTATTTTAATGATTACCGATCATCAAAGTGCCTATGCAACAAGCTTGTACGAACAATTAACGGCGCATGGTTTGCGTGTTGAAATTGACACGTCGGGCGACAAAATATCAGCACAAATTCGTCGTGCACAAATGGATAAAGTGCCGTGGATGTTGGTGCTTGGCAAGAAAGAAGAAGAGCAAAAAACGGTTACGTTACGCTTGGCCGATGGCCAGCAGCAGGGTGATTTGACGGTGCATGATCTTTGTGCAAAAGCAGATGCGCTGAATGCAGAGCAGTCAGCATAATAACTTTTTAGGATAACTAATGAGTGATTGGTCGTTACCAAATATTGTTAAAAAAAGTAAAAGCAATGCATTAAAAAAATTGCGTGCCATAACGTACCAAGATTTTGATGAAGCCGCTAAAACTTTTGTTCGGCAGTCGGCATTGCGCTTAAAAGCGGGCAATTGGCTTTACGATACCATGCCAAGTGAAGACTTTTTGGATGGCGAGATTGGTGATTTTAAAATTTTGGAAGAAGCAAAAGCGCATAAAATCTTTGCGCCTTTTGTGGTTAAACAGATTTTTGAACCGGGAACGCGCATTGCGGTAATTGGCGATGTGCACGGCGATCTTGAATCATTAGTGGTTATTTTGCAAGATTTGCAACGGCAAGGTTATCTGGATGAAGACTTTCACATTATTGCTGAAGATTTTGTGATCATGTTTCTTGGTGATTATAGTAATTATATGCCGCACAGCGTTGAAGTTGTGCGGCTTCTTTTTTATCTTAATCGCGTTAATTTTGGTAAAGTGTTTCTAACGCGTGGTAACCACGAATATGCTCTTGCAAATAAAAATTTATATGAGCAGCATGCAACAATTGGTCAGCAAGATTTAGGAGAGCGTTACTCTTTAATTGAAGAATTTGCTGAAAAGTTTGATATTTATTATTACCCAGATTTGTTGTACTGGTACGATTATTTGCCGTTGACGTACTACGTTGGTTGTGCTAACGAAAAAACGCATGTTACTAATTTTATTAAATTTTCGCACAGTGGTATTGAAATTGGCTTTAACCCGCAACAGCTTTTAGTAACGCGCGATGTGCGTTTTGAGTTGATTGAAAACATTAATCGTCACAACGCATTGCAAAAAATTTTGACCGACAAATCGCTGAGTCATTTGCATAAAAAAATAAAAGAAGTTTTTTCGTATCTTAAAAAAACACCGTTAACAACCTTGGCAGAAACGTATACTGAAAAGGGCTTGATCGACTTTAATAGCCCAGAAACATTGATTGCCAGTAAGCTTGGCATGCAGTGGAATAACTTTTTGCCTGAAGACCAAGATTGCGGTTTTGCTGCCTCGCTTAAAAATAAAAGTTTTTATTTTGGTAAAGCAATTACCGAATATTTTTTACAAGACCTTTCTGAAGGCCCTGGCATTAACATTGCGGCAATCATTCGTAGCCATCAGCATTTTAATGACGAAGATGCTGAGATTAATTTTAAAAGTTCTATGCTTGATAAATTAATTGAAAATAAAGGTTATGTGCGCCAATGGCAGGGCATTGTGCACACGCTAGGCGATGTTGGTTTTACCTCGGGTTACAATAGCTATGTTGTGGTACAGCTTGAGCAAGCACTCCCAGAGTGGAGCGTAACGCATTTTTCTAAAAAACTTGGTGATGCGGCGTTTAAGCAAGTTACGCAAGCCCTGCTTGGTTAAATGAGTGCTTTGAACCCTGGTAGTGATTGTTCTGCAAAGTCTGTTGCCAAAAATGCCAGTGTTGCCCCACCGCCCGTTGAAAGAAAGCCAATTGAATCTTGTAGCTTATTGGTAAACGTTGCTGCTACTGTATCGCCCCCGCCAATTATGCTCAGTGCGTTACTGTCAGCAATTGCCTGCAAGATTTTGGTGGTTCCCTGCGCATAAAATTCGTTTTCATAAATTCCCATAGTGCCGTTAGCAAAAATTGTTTTTGCTTTAGTAATATCTTGAGAAAATGCTTCTATGGTTCCCTGTCCAATATCTACGATGGTGCCATTGGTTGGAATAGCGTCGATATTACAAAACTCCATGGGGTGGGCGTCGCCAAATGTTACCAAGGCATCATGCGGAAGGCTAACGCTGAGCTGGAGTTCGTCGGCCTTGTGTAAAAAATCTCGCGCAAATTCAACCGCGCTCATATCCACTATGCTTTGGCCAATGTGGTAACCTTGTGCATGTAAAAAGGCGTGCGCCATGGCCCCACCAATCAAAAATGATTGTGGCATAACGTGTCGCGGGCGTTTTAAAATATTTTTTAACAGGTCGATTTTATCTTTTACTTTGTTGCCACCAAGAACCATGACGTACGGCTGTTGTGGCCGTTCTTTAATTTTTGTGAGCATGGTAATTTCTTTTTCAACCAAAAGGCCTATCGAGCGTTCTTCGGGCGCAAAGTGTTGGGGCAAAAGGGTGGTTGAGGTATCGTGCCGGTGCATGAGCGCAAAGGCATCGTTAACATAACAATCGGCCAAGTTTTGGAGTAAGTCTGCAAAAATGGAGGCAGACTTGGGTTCCTTTTCCCCGTTGAAGAAACGTAGGTTTTCAATTAAAAGTATGGCATGGCGGTCGGTGCGACTTTTTGCTTCTGCTTTCAAGAGGTCAATCTCGTACGTTATGTGGTAGCCACGTTCTTTAAACCAGTCTACCAGCAGGGCGGTTGAAAGGTTTTCGTCAAAATAGTTGCTGCGGCTTAACGACTCTGGGTTGCCAATGTGGGTAGCTAAGACAATTTTGGCATCATTTTCAAGCAAATAATCGAGCGTTGGTAGCAGGGCGGTAAGCCGGTAGTCATTAATAATAGCTTTATTGTGTAAAGGTACATTGAGATCGGCCCGTAAAAAAACACGCTTTTTAGCCACATTTAACTGCTTCAAGTGCTTGAAATTCATAGCTTCCCCCTGTTATTTAAAAAGAGCGACTTTTGGACGTTTTTTGGCACTTTTGCCTTTTGACAATAATTTTTCCATATGTTAATATAATTTCATAGTTGTAATTTTAAGTAATAATGGAGGTTATTCTTTAAATTCAACAAATACCTGATGATGGTAATAAAGATCAATACTTTTGAGAAGTGCCGGTAGTTAGGTGCTTGTCGAGTTGTTTTCATAAGGAGGTTTTATGAAACGCATAAGAAATGTTATGTTTTTGGCGCTTTTTGCCGCTTTTGGTAGCCAAAGTTTAGTTTTTTCTGCTGCCAATAATGAGCAGGGCCAAGACGGCCAAATGCCGCTGGTAAGAATTGCCGAAGGTCTTGATTTGACGGCAGTACAAGATTGGTTGCAACAACTACCTCAGTTGCCAGACTTTATTCAAGATCCTGAACAAGAACTTGTTGAGCAAGATCAAGGGTTGAACGACGAAGATCCCTTAGTTCCGGTTGCCACGGGCAGAATAGCACGAGTTTGTCAGTTTACTGCAGAACATAAAAAAGCTGTTACAGCCGTACTCGCAGCATTGTTTTTGATTTTTAGAAAGAACACTGTTCCTGTTATAACGTGGTTTGCTAGCAGAGGTATTGACCTTGTTAGTTATCTTGCCAATCAAGGGCTTGCCGTTGGCGGTTATCTGTTGAATGAGTGTGTTTTTGGTTACAATCCACGAGACACGCTTACAGCAATAGATCTGCCATGCTGGTTTGCAGGGTCTGAAACTAATCGCTTTATTTGTCAAAATTTGCCTGCATCAACGAGTGCTGAGATTATGTTTGAAGGCCTTTTCCTTCCAGCAATGCTTTTTGTTCTGATTTATCAGGTCTATCACCGCCTTTACCTTCCTTACAGAGGGTAATTCTCAATATCTAGGAAATAAATTTCAAATAAGCAAAAAGGCGCGACCGAGTCGCGCCTTTTTGCTTATTTACCTATTTTTAGGGCGTTTGAAAAACATAGCCCCCTCTGCTAAGCTTATTACATGATAGATAGTGAATCTGTCAGAGTTTTAGCAACTTTTTAGCAAGGGGGGAGCCTGCTATGAAAAAAAGTATGACGTTCTTATTTGTTGCGCTTTTAAGCGGAACATACTCACTCAGTCTTTTGAGTAACAATGAAGTTGGTCCAACGGTATTTCCTGTTGTTTCTATGCCTGAAGATGAACAACCTTCATCAGAAAAGAACATGCAAGCAGCTTTGTTGCAAGAGCAAAAGCTTAACGAAAAGCGCATGCAACAAATAGTTATGTTGGAGCAATTGAAGTATTTGCAAGAGCAAAAAGCGCTTTTGGAAAAGCTTGCTCCTAAAAAAGAAGAAAAGAAAGATGACAAGAAATCAGCAAGCATTCAAGATGCTGCGTTGAAAATGGCAAAAGATACCCTACTCAAGGGTGTTGATTTGAGCCGAACAGCATTTATTTATACGGGTGGTGCTCTTATTGCAGCATTTGCTCTTGCTGGTGGCGTAAAGTTACTTGTAGAATTTGAAGTTCTCAAGAACGTTTTAACATGGCCAGGATCTGTTGCACGCGATGCAGGACTTCAGATGTGTGATGGTGCCATGTCATGGTGGGACGAGGATGTTTGTACTAACAAATATTTGAAATCAAAACGAGAAGTTCATCTTGCACCAAATGAATATGTAGTTCGTGCGCAAGACCAACAAATGCCATGTCAGCAATCGACAACAGAACAACAAGTAAAACAAGCAATGTGCGTAGAAGATGCTTACTGGGCAGAAAAAGCAGGCCTTCCTGTCTGCGCTAACTAAATCTTCTCAAATAAATCTGAATAATAAAAAAGGCCTCACGCGGCAAAGCATGGGGCCTTTTTTTATGAAAGCTTTTTAAAAATTGTCGAGCATTTCAAGTCGCTTTTGATATTGCTCGCCTTTAAACTCTGCGCTCAGCCAGGCTTTAACAAGAGCAACTGCTTGTTCGGGTGTGGTAAAATCTGCTGCTAGCACCAGTACATTGGCCCCATCATCGCTGCGGGCCATGCGTGCTACCTCTTCGTTCCAGCACAGTGCGGCATAAATACCTTTAAAGCGGTTGGCTGCTATTGCCATGCCCACGCCAGAGCCACACAGCACAATCCCTACGTCTGCTTGGCCTGACAAAATTTCTTGGCATACTCGTTTGGCGTACAACGGATAGTCGGTCCGTTCGTCGGTGTGAGTGCCTTGGTCTGACCAGGCGTACTCTTGAAAATGGTTGATCAGATGTTTTTTAAGTGCAAATCCGCGATGATCAGCACCAATAGAAATCTTTATCACTCAATAACTCCGCGTGTTTTTTATAATCTTTACGGTCCCAAACCAAAGGAACTTCTTTTGTTGGTGATGCAATGACCAGCGTTATTGGATCGTTCGGGTTGACCAGGTTTTTGTTATCAAGACCTTGTTGTGGAAACTTAATTAAATACACCGTTTTGTGCGGGGTAAATCGATACCCAAAAAATCTTTGATATTCAGGTTCAATTTCTACTTCTTTAATGCTGACAGGCTCAATGCGCTTGCCGTTTGGTGTTCTTAAAAAGAGGGTCCAGTAAGAATTTTTTTCATTTAAAGCAGGGTTGGTGTTATCGCGAATTTCGGCTAACACGTAAAATGATATCCAGTGCTTATTTTCTTCAAATTCGCGATTGAGCAACTCTTGGGGGTCTTTGCCGCGACGTTGTGCAAAATTTTGAGCATATGCTTCTCGTGTCTGGTCAGAAAGTAGCAAGACATCAAAGAGTGCTTCTGTTTTAAATTCACTATAAATTTTTTGGGAGCGTACATTGTTGTGGGTTATTTCTCGGCAGTCTTTGGTTTCGTTGCCTTGTGGGAATTCGCTTGTAACGACTTTGTGATACTTTATGCACGATGGAAACAAGCACAGACTACTTACCATGCTTATTAAGTATCCAAGTTTTTTCATGATCATACGGGTATCTTTCTTTGCTAAGGTCTTCACTCACCATCTTTTTAAGATATAACTCTATGCCAGAAAATATACCAGATTTTTATAAGAAAAAGCATTGTTTAAAAAAAACAAGGACTTATAAAAGTGAAAATAGCTTAAAAAAAGCTCTAAAAGCCGATATAAATAACGATTGAGGCGTTTGTGTGTAATTTCAAGTTTGATATAATTGTTAGTGGTCTGAAAAATGGCGATACGACAAAATTATATTATTTAGGGTTCACGGGGGAACTGATATGAATGTTATGCATCGTTGTGCTATAGCGTTAGCCTTGGTTTTTGTTTTTGGTGGCGGTAGCCTTTTTGCTGCAGCAAACCAGAAAGATGAGCAATTTGAAAAAGATATTCTTTTAGCAATTGCTGAAAGTTTAAAAGAACAGGCGCCTTCTTCTGCTGATTCTACCAGCTCTACAAGTTCTGCGCTTGTTGTAGCACCACAACAGTCACAGCAAAGTGGCGCATCGGCAGCTCTTGAAAAATTGGCAAAAGATTCTAACCCTGCCGTTCAGGTGCAAGCTCAAATGTTTGTAGCGTTGATGCAAGAAATACGTGGAAATGCTACGCAGCTTTCTAATCAACTGACAGAGTTTAGAGAAGAAGCTTACGCCAATCACACAACAACTCAGGAAACACTGGTTCAAATTCGTGATACTGCTACCGATCAAGCAGGTACCTTGGCTGGCCAGGCTGAAGTTTTGCAAGATCAGGCTGGTACGTTGGCGCAGCAAGCTAAAACATTGGAAGAACAGCTTGAACAACTCCTTACTCAGGGAAATCAAGTAGGGAGAATTGATGAAAGAGTTGATGTAATTCTTGCTTCTGTCCAGGCATTAGAAAAAGCTAGTCGTCAATTGAGACTTAAAGCTGCCTTTGCAACGGTTGGCATGAAAGTTCTTGCGCCACTGGTTGTGGGGCTTATTATCAGTCCGCTGCCTATTTTGGTTACCACACCAATTGCTTTTATTAGTGGGCTATATTTTTCTCGCCAAGATATTATGGAACTTGCTGAAGAAATGCCAGTACTGAACGCTGCAATTAGAACAGGGAGCTTTTTCTGGGCAATGGCTTCGAGCTGGTTGCCATCACGCTCTTCTTCAAGTGCACAAGAGAATGTTGTACCAGTAGAGCCGGTAAGCACTGAGCAGGTAGTAGTGCCACCAGCGCTACCTGAAGTTACAGAATCATTAGATGCTCCGGTACCACCTTCAGTGTTGCCAGATGTAACTGATACTCAAAATTTATTGGGCGTTCATGAGTAGTTGGTAACTATAGTACCTAGAATTTATTGGAGAGGGGCTTTTTACGGTCCCTCTCTTTTTTTATGCCGGCAGCTTTACAATACAAGAGCCTTCGCGCTACACTTTGTTCAATCGAACAGCCTTATAAATTCTATCTCTTTGGGGATGTAGCTATGAAAAATTTAGCCTCGGTACTTGCATACAAATATTTAAGTTTTAATAACAAAGACAAAAATATCTCGTTTATGATCAAAGTTTGTTTCTTGGGTATTTTTATTGGTACCTTTTCATTAATGCTCACGCTCATTATTACCAACGGCTTTGAAAAAGTGATTCACGAAAAAATGCAGGGCATTAATGCGCATGTGGTTATGTACGCTCCAAAAAGTCAGTTGGACTATACTGGCCTGCGCACGGCACTAGAAGCCGAGTTTGGAGATCAGGTGTGCGGGATTAGTGCCAGCAGCACCCGCCAGGCAATTATTGACCGCGACAAAACACAGAGCGTGATATTTCTCAAGGGTATTGATCAAGATCATGAACATGAAGTTTCTATTTTGCCTGAAAAAATTACGGCTCCCGCTCATGCCGTTGCTACCGTTGGTAAGCAAGATTTGCTCAGCATGTTGCTGCAAGACAACAACATTATTATTGGGCACAAAACGGCCGAGCATTATGGCTTGCAGGTTGGCGATACGTTAACGCTTTTAATTCCAGAACCGGGCGGGCGTAGTAAAATTTTTTTAAATAAAAAGCAGGTCGTGGTGAGTGGGATCTTTTCGGTTGGTTTGGAAGAGTACGACAATAACTTAGCCTTTACTTCGCTTGATTATTTCAAAACGCTTTATGACGATAAAGGTGTTGATCATATCAGTTTGAAAGTTAAAAAAGAGCGTAGTTTCTTTTCTGCCCAAGATACTGAAGTCATGGTGCAGCAGGCGCTCAAAATGCGCTTTCCTCATTTGGTTATTAACTCGTGGAAGGAACTCTATCCGGCCTTGGTAGCATCGCTTAAGCTTGAAAAATATGTCATGTTTTTTATTTTGGCATTGATTACGCTTGTTGCCTGCATGAATATGATTTCGTTATTGTTTATGCAGATTCAGCAAAAGCGGCGCGATATTGCCATTTTTAGAGCCATGGGCATGTCGCGTAAAATGATTCAAAGCATTTTTGTCCGCCTTGGTGTTTTTATAACCTTTTGGTCTGCCGCATTGGGTCTGGGCTTGGCGGCGTGTGTGGGCTTCTTGCTTGAGCGCTATCCATTTATTGAATTGCCGGACGTTTATTATGTTTCACATTTGCCAGCGCGCATGGACGCAGAAATCTTTTTGGTGGTCTTTATTGCGACTATGTTGCTTGGTTTTCTTGCCACATGGTTGCCGGCGCGTCGCTCGCGCACGTTAAATGTTGCACAGGTTTTAAGACAAGAATAGGTTTTACTCTTCAGGTTCTGTTAATCGTTGTTGTTTTGAAAGCAGCATTTTTAAATAAATTTTTGGTAAGAATTCTTGAAGTGCTTTTTTAACTTGTTCACAATCTTCGGGTGCAACTTTGGCCGATGATGGTGTTTGGTCATTGCTGCCAATCTTTGATTTATGCTTTTTGGTAAGATCTACGTCTGCGTCTAGTGCGTGAAGCGGTAGCTTCCAGTAGTGGCCCAGGAAGGTTGTGTAAATTTTCCCGTCGTGATAAGAAAGCAAAAATACAACACGCATAGTGGCGTCGTACTCTTTGCCTCGCACCGTGATTGTTTTTGATGGTACGTATTCTTCAACTAAAAAGTCGCGATTTCTATCTTGTGCCCAGTAGTTGTACGATTTGTCTGGGTTGGTGGCTATGCTGGCAGTATTTTTTAAAATCATTCTGAGTGT
Organism: Candidatus Babeliales bacterium; assembly: GCA_019749895.1. Classification (NCBI taxonomy): domain Bacteria; class Candidatus Babeliae; order Candidatus Babeliales; species Candidatus Babeliales bacterium. The sequence goes on from JAIEPG010000003.1 coordinate 238,585, forward strand.
TGCGTCTAAATCATTTTTATCAACAATTAAAACGCCCCAGCCATTTGCGGCACTGAGCGGTTTTAAAACAACCGTATTAGTTTTTAGGTCGTTAATAATCGTTTGAGCTAAATCTTTGGTATAAACTTTTGGGTAAGCTTTCCACCGTGGCTTGTATGCTTTAAGTCGATCGTCGTTAAAAAGCAGGCTGGTTGTGTATTTGTTGTTAACGTACGCAGATGTGACGCTGTCTAAAATAATGAAGTCGGGATAATTTTTTTTAAAATCTTGTAAAAGACCTTTTGAGGTGTAGTGATGGCGCAAAACAATAATGCCTTTGCATTCGGTAAGTGATTGTGGCTGAGGGTTGGTTGGCAGTGCCGCAAGTTCTTGAAAGAGCGGATCTCGTTTGAGTTCTGTTAAAGAATCGGCAAATTGACCGCCAATTTCAATAAATTTTTTACCGCCAATAGTTGCTTGTGTCCAGAGTGAATCGGGTTTGCGGCCTACGTACCAAACGGGAAGTCCGAGCTGTGAAAAATAATGCCACATTGCTTCCCAAATTTTACCTTTGCCATAGAGTGTTTCGTGTCCTTTGAAATATGAGCGAGGTCCTTCGCCAAGTTCTAATATTTTTACGTTGCCGTCTTGGTCAAATTTTAAATCTGAGATTACAAATGAGATATCAATAGGAAGGTGGTGCAGTCGTGTTTCAACGTCATTGACAAGTAATGCCTGTATCTCTTTGTCATTGAGTTTGAGTGCATGCTCTCGTGGGGTTTTGTGTTGGTTGTCTGGAATATTGGGGTTAGCGCCCAGCAGTAACAAATGTTCAATAGTTTGTGCGTTGCCTTGTCGTATAGCGTGGTGTAGTGGGGTCTTTCCCAAGCAATCCTGCATATTAACATTCTCGCCGTTGACAATCAGTGTGGTAAGCGTTTCAAGATCGCCAGCGCTGGCAGCGCCGCACAGTGTTTTGAGTTGTGCTGGTTGTGAGCTTGCACGATATTTTGGCTTGTGGATAGTTTGGTCTTGAATCATAAGTTGTTGTTTAACGTGTGTTTTTTCTTTTAAGATATGCCGTTTTTGTTTGGGCGTTACATTGGCCGAAATAGTAGTTGAAAATAAGGAAAATACAAGCAAGAGCTTGGTATGTTTTTGTTTCATAATAGTCTCTTTTTTCTTCATTACACTGATTACACAGTTGTGATGATGGTACAAAACAACCGGCAAGAAAGTCAAATGAGGGTTTAAAAAGAGAATGGGCTCTCATGATTATTCACGAGAGCCCGTAGCGTAATTTGCTGAGTGCTAGTTAGTTAGTTTTTGTTGGTGCTGCATTTCTTAGTAGTGTTACCGGTTTGAGCGGCAGAGATTTACTATTTTGCACGTGCTTTGTTGTTTTCATCATTTTAAAATACAGGCGAGGCAAAGCTTTTTGGAGTGCTAATTTTGCATTGTTGAGATCAACGCTGCTTATTGCTGCACTACTGATGCCGCTTGAACCTATTTTTGAAATATGTTTCTCATTTAAGGTTCCATCGCCAACCAGTGGTTTTGCTGGAAGCTTCCAGTAGCCATCTAAGAATGTTAAGTGAATCTTTTTGTTGTCGTAGTGCATGGTAAATACCATACGCATGGTTGGGTCGTATAGATCACCTTTTATATCGATTGGTTGTGATGATTCATATTCTTCAACAATAAAACTCTTGTTTTTGTCGCGTGCCCAATATTTTTCGATGTCACTAAGTGTTGTTGCTGATTTAGTTTTTTTGGTGATTTGTGGAACGGTTAAAATGTTCTTAAGATGCGTATCTAGATCCTTTTGGTGAGTGACAACAATGCCTTCGCCTTTGAATGCATTGAGCGGTTTGATAACCAACATTGAACAACCAAATTCGTTAATAATAGTTTGTGCTAAATCTTTTTTATATTGTTTTGGGTATGCTTTGCATTGTGGGCGGTAGTCAGACAATTGCTTGGTATCAAACAACGTACTAGTTAAGTATTTGTTGTTAACGTGTCTGCCGGTTGCACTGTCTAACACCAAGAGGTGTGGGTATTGTTTTTTGAAAGCGGTTACCACTTCGTCGGCAGCGTTTAGGTGTCTGAAGATTACAATGCCTTCATACGAACTGATGTTGTGTTCTTCAGTTATTTCTTTTTGTGCCGGGAATTTTGGATGGCGTACAAGGTCTTTAATACTGGTAACTGCTATGCCGCCAATGCTGTTGAATTTTTTGAAGGCAATTTCATTTTGTGCGCTTTTTTCTTTGAGAGCAGGCCCAACGTACCAAACTTGTTTTTTAAATTGTGATGTGTAATGCCAGAACATTTCCCATATTTTCCCATCACCAAATAGTTTGTCGTAGCCGGCAAAGCGTGAGCGTGGGCCTTCGCCAAATTCTAAAATTTTCATTTTGTTTTTGCTGTATTTTGCATCGAGTATTAAGAATGAAATATCAGCGGCAAGTTGTGGTGTAGGGGCTTTTGCAACTGCTTGTTGAGCTGGCTCTGCTTGCTGGCTTGCGCGTTGAATATCTTGGTTTGGCTGTTCTATTGTTTGTTCTTTTTCAACCAATTGCACACTTGGTGTTGCTACTTCTTGAATAGCGTTATCCAGTGCGCTTTGCAATAGCGTATCAATTTGTTCTTGTACGTTGGCTGGGGCAGGCATGTTGTTTATTTTGCTTGCTTTATCGGTTTGGACAATTTTTATAGCCGTGTCAATAATGTCTTGTGACGATGTTGTTTGCATATCAAGTGTTGCGGGTGCTGGTACGTTGGTAAGTTTTTCTTTATCTAAAATAAATTCGAATGGCAAAAAGCCTTTATCTTGAAGGTAGCGGGGTAGCCATGGCGTTGGATTCTTTTGAAAGTCATTGAAGAAATCGTAAAATGATCGTGTGCCGTCAACCAGGTCACGTTGAATATCTTGCTGTTCTTGGGCAAAATTTAAGGTGGTATTTTTATTGAGTTGAAGAATAAGAAGCCTTACCAAAGACTTTCTAATCTTCTTCATGGCGGTAATACCTTCGTCATATTTGGCAATTTTTTCAGTTACTTGGTTAATGCTTGCAGAGTTGAGGAGCGTATCTAGAACGCTGTTTTCATTTATTACCGGCTGGGTGTTGGTTTGTTCCAGAACGATTGGCGAGCTGATGCTTGGTGGTGTTTGAGTTACTGGCTCAGCGATTTGTTGTGCTGGTGTCAGCTCAAGAGCTTGCTCAATTTCTGTTGTTGCCTCAGTAGTTAGTGCCGTTGTTGCTGCCATGCCAAGTTCTTGTTCAAGGGCTGGTGATTGTTCTGGTGCCGTGTTTTCATGAGTGCTTTCTAATGAGCTTGTTAGTTCTTGCGGTTCTGTTGGTAGGGTGTCTAGTTCCTGTTCAAGCTCTTGTGCCGTATCTTCTTGTTTATTTGGGGCAACTTCTGGTGTTACTGAGGTTTTTTTGCCGAGCAGGGCGCTGGGAATATACTTTTGAAGAATCTTCTTTTTGTTTAAGCTGCTCGTGCTGCCAGAGGCAATATACACCGACTTGGTTACTTTTTGATTAGGATTCATACACAGTGATAACGAGTCAGAAGCCAATGCCCAGCCAGACATTAGGTTGGCCAGCAGGGTGGCGGCGAGTGCACAATACTTTGCAATATTCATTCTCATCTCCCTTGTGAAAATTCGGCAAAAATTATCTTCAACCCATTTTTTTGTTATGATCTACTGTAATATTAATTTTATAATAGTAAAAATAATTAATAGATCTCAATCATATTATAAAAAAGACCATAGAATCCCAATTTCTACTAGATAGTTGTTTTTGGTGCAGGGTGAGTCTGTGTGAGAGGTAAAAGATTATGTCTGATAATTTTATATAGCGAGAGAGTTGCTTTTCTAAGGGTCAAGGTTCTTGTTGTGGGTTATTTTGAAAAGAAGAGCGGGGCGCTCACGCTACATTTTGGGGTTCAAGATGAATGTTTTTCTCAATGATAGGGCTGCTTACGAATTTGAGGACTGGGCACGACGTAAGCAGCCCTATCATTGCTGTGGGGGGTATGGGCCGTGGGCCCTCATGAAATGGCACCATTGGGTCGCTTTTGTTGGCAAAGCTGGTATACTGGCGAGAAGAATTCAACAGTGAGAATTCTGAAGAGAAATATTTCTGGTATCTGGAACCAATGAGGAACTCTTATGAGTGAAGAAAACAAAAACAAGAATCCGTTTCAAGAAACGCTCAACCTCCCTTGCACCGAATTTTCAATCCGTGCAAACGCTCATGAAACAGAACCAGAAATTATTAGCCGCTGGAAAAAGGATGATATTTATAGCAAAACAATGAGTTTGCATGAAAATGGTAAGAAATTCATCTTTCACGATGGCCCACCATACTCCAACGGCCACATCCACTTGGGTACTGCATTTAATAAAATTTTGAAAGATATTGTTGGCAAGTCAAAACGAATGGCCGGCTTTCATGTGCCAATAACCCCAGGCTGGGATTGTCATGGCTTACCAATTGAGCTCAAAGTTACTACAGAGCTTGGCTTGGAAGATAAAAAAGAAACTATCGACCGTAAGACATTTAAAAAACTGTGCCGGGACTACGCAAGTAAATGGATTGATGTCCAACGTGAAGAATTTAAAAACCTGGGTGTCATGTTTGACTGGGACAACCCATACACCACCATGCAAACTCCCTACGAGGCATCAATTTTAGAATCCCTTGCAACGTTTGTGGAAAAAGGATTTATTGAACGCAAAGGTAAGACTGTGCCATGGTGTGCCTCATGCCAAACCGTTTTGGCAACGGCTGAAATTGAATATAAAGACAAAAAAGACCCGTCGTGCTACGTACTGTTCCCACTTGCTGACGAACTAGCACGTAAAACGTTCCCGTTCGCGTTTGAACAAAACCCAACGTTGAAGACAATTGGTTTTCTTGCCTGGACGACCACGCCATGGACAATTCCATTGAACCGTGCCCTTGTACTTCATCCAACAGCTACCTACGCTGTACTGGCCGGTCCTGACAATGTTGGCTTTATTGTTGCCAAAGAACTTGCCAGCAAAGTATGTAAAGAGTTGGGCATTGAACAGAAAGAACTAGCGGAATTTGACCCAGTAATATTTAAAGGTAAAACCGCTAACAGCCCGCTCATTGACCATCAAAAATCAAAAATAGTGCTCGATGACTCTGTACTGCTGGGCGACGGTACCGCTTGCGTGCACTCAGCACCCGGCTGTGGACCAGAGGACTATGTTGTTGGTATAAAAAATGGACTAGAAATATTCTCGCCACTTTCAGCCAATGGCTCTTACACCAACGAGGTTGTGCCAAGCTCTCTTGCGGGCATGCTCATTACGGACGGCCAATGGGCCGTGCTTAAAATGCTTAAAGAGCGAGGCACGCTGTTGCACAAAGGTTCTCTTAACCACTCGTTCCCTCACTGCTGGCGCTGTCGCAACCCACTCATGTTCCGGGCAACTGACCAGTGGTTTTGTAATTTGCAACAACATGATTTAGTTAAAAAGACCGTTGAAGAAATTAATGAAGGCATAACCTTTGTTCCAGCCTGGGGCAAGGAGCGTCTCTTGAACTTTGTCCAAAACAGAGCTGAATGGTGCATCTCGCGCCAACGCCAATGGGGCGTGCCAATAACTGCACTGCTGTGCAATGGCTGCGATACTGCTTTTGTTGATGGTGATTTTATCAGAAAAATAGCTCAAAAAGTCGCCGAACACGGCGTTGAATATTGGGACAACGTAACCATTCATGACCTTAAAAGGGATGGCATACTCCCCGCCGCCTTTGCATGCAAATCGTGTGGCAATGCTGATCTAGAAAAATTCAGACAAGAACGCGACATCTTGGACGTGTGGTTCGACTCTGGGGTAAGCCACTACGCCGTGCTTGAAAAAAACAAGAAGCTGGGCTTCCCGGCCGATCTGTACCTTGAAGGTTCAGACCAACATCGCGGATGGTTCCAGAGTTCGCTGCTCTCGTCAATGGTTATTAACAGCGCAACGTGCACCAAAACCTTTCTAACCCACGGCTACGTGGTAGACAAAAACCGCCATAAAATGTCCAAATCAGTGGGCAATGTGGTGGCGCCTGACGATGTTATTAAACAGTACAGTCGCGACATCTTGCGCCTCTGGGTAGGTGCAACTGATTTTTCGGGCGACATTGTAATGTCTGACACCTTGCTTAAAAACATTGCCGAAGTGTACCGCAAGATTCGTAACACATGCCGCTTTATGATCTCAAACTTGTATGACTTTGATATGAGCAAAGATGCACTTGCTTTAAACAAGCTGTGCAAAATTGATCAATATATTCTGACGCGCTTGTACGAACTTGAAAAACAAATACGTGCCTGCTACGAGAGTTATGACCTGACCGGCGTGGTACGCGCACTGAGTAATTTTTGTACCAACGATCTGAGTTCAATGTACTTAGATATTGTGAAGGACCGGCTGTATGTTGAACAAGCGGATGGTCGTCTGCGCCGCTCTTGCCAAACAGCGGTTTATTATATTTTAAATACGCTTACCCACCTCATGGCGCCCATCATGTCATTTTTGGCTGAAGAGGTTTCGGATTATTACCAAAAAGATAAAAAAGCGTCGATCCACCTGAACACCTTTGTATCTCTCAAAGAGATCGAGAAAATAAATACCGATGCCAAGCTGTGGAAGTTGTTGGAAGAAATACGCGACGTGGTGCTCAAAGCGCTTGAAGAAAAGAGACAAGCGGGTACCATTAAGCACTCACTTGAAGCACGCTTAGAGCTCTATTTTGAAGCAGATGCCGACCAAGTGCACGAGCTTAAGCAATTTATTGAGGAGCTTGCGCGCACGGAAGATGCAAACCGGTTCTTGAAAGATTGGTTCATTGTTTCGCAAGTTAAATTTGTTCCAAGCTCTACAGGTCTTGAACAGTCTACACTGCCATGGGTTTACCTGAAAGCCGACCATGCGCTTGGTATTAAATGCCAACGCTGTTGGCAGTGGGACGATGCCCCTGCTGTGCAAGATGAGCCTTTGTGTGTGCGATGCAAAGAGCTTTTGAATAAGTAAATTAACAAAAAAGAGAGCGGCACTGTTTTTATACAGTCCCGCTCTCTTTTTTAGAAAATTTTAACTTTATTCTGTTGATAATAACTCAGAAAATTATATCACTGGTTCTAACAGAGCAATAATATCTGAAGCAAGATCAAGTCTTTTTGCGATATCTGCTGCCGTTTCATTGCCCTTGGATGGGGACATGCCAATTTGTTTCATTAAGTCTACCGTTTCGGCCCTCATTTCAATAGCATTGGTTCTAGCCGTTTTGCTGGCTCCATGCTCAAGAAGAAGTGTAATAATCTCTTGATAAGGAATTACGGGTTTCTTGACGCGATATGGTTTGTCCATTTGTGCTGCATAATGCAAAGCGGTATAACCAAAGTCGTCTGCAATGGTAACATCAGCTTCTTGTTCAAGCAAAAAGCGTACAATTTCGGTGTGGCCACCACCAATTATGGCGCAGCTCAGCGGCGTTCTGCCATAATGTCCTTTATCATTAATGCCAAGGCCTCTGTTGAGAAGTTCTTGCAGGCACGCAATACTTTGCTCATTGTTCATATTCCACGGGTTCCATGCGGCAACGTGGAGAAGGGTACTGCCTTGAAACATTTGAAATGAAGAGACTTTGCCAAGCGGGTTGTGCCCAGCATTAATAAGTTCTTTGAGCAGCACAAAATTTGCATCATAAGTCACGTTGACCAGTTCGTTTGAAACAATTGCTGGCGATGCTGCTGGTGTGGCAGGCATTGCAAGCATTATGCTGATTAAAAAGAGGCTTATACTTTTTTTCATTAATAATCCTGATAGTTGTGGTGAGTTAGTAAAAAATGTATTAATTTTGTTATTCTATCAAGTTATTGTATAAATGAAAGAGAACTGCCCTAAAAAAATGGGGATGCGACTAAAAGCCACATCCCTCTCATTTTTCCAATATTTTATTAATCAAGTTCTTCGGCAGAGACACTCCATGGCTTTGCTGGATCCAATAAATCAACAATTGCTTTTCGACGAGCTATAAGTTTTGTAGCAAGATCGAAAGGTGTTTCGCCACAATTGTTACGCACTTGTTTTTTGGCGCCACTGTCGAGAAGTAGACAAATCATACGTTGTGAAAGACTATGCCTGTTTTTCAAATCAGCCATTAATTCTTGGTCAGATTCATTTTCTTCTCTTAGTATATCTCTTGCCAAATTATAGTATTCATAATCTGGGTTAGCAGCAAAGCGAACCGCTGCATGTAAAGGAGTTTCTCCATCGCTGTTAATAGTATTAACGTTGTTATCCCGAGAAATTAACCTTATCGCTTGTATCATGTCTCCCCTTTTTATTGCGTCATAAAGGGGAGTTATTATTTGTTTTTGTTCTTCAGTTCTTATTCTCTTGCTGCTTGATCTTACTGATGTTTTTGCCGTTAAGCTTGGGGTTGGAGCTGGTGAGCTAGTACTTGGTTGACTAGAGTCATCATCAACAAGTTCATCAAGTTTATCGTTGCCTGGGGCGTATGTTAACTCTAGGAATGTTGGTAGTAAGTCTTCTAGCAATAAGTTTGAATCTGTGCTTTTGTTTGTATTGTTAGTACATTGGCGTTTTGCCGGTTGCAAGAAATCAATAAGCAGCTGAGGTTTTAATAAGTCAATAACCCATTGAGGACGTTCAAATATGCGTGCTAAACCGTAGGCGTTATTGTCTATGCAATTAGCACCATATTCAAGAAGTGGCTTAATCGCTTCAATGTTGTTACTTTCTATAGCTTGGTAAAGAGTCTTTGCATTAAGAATAGCAGCCCTTTTGTCATTAAGAAGCGTATTTAAGCTGGTAAGGTAACCATTGCGAATGGCATAGCAAAGGCATTCTTCGTAAGGATATTGCTCGATATCAAGATTTAGAATTTCTTTGATTTTTAATTCATTCTCTTCATCAATAGCATTAATAAGCTGATCTTGGTAAAGTTTTTGGCAATTGTTACTTGACCTGAAGCCTATTGAGCTACTAACAAAGAAAGAGGTACTTCTCAAAATGAATGTCTTGAGAGATCCCGTCATTCCTTTTTCAAGCAGGTTAATAATGTCTTGAGAGTAAGATTCTCGTTGTGCATAACATGCCGCAGTTAGGCCATATACATCTCGTATGCTTGAATTGGCTCCTTTTTCCATAAGAAGCTTAATAGTCTCTTCTCCCCCTGGGCTTTTACAAGCATAGTGAAGAGCGGTTTGTCCGGCATGATCTTGTTGATTAATAATAGTAGAATCCATAGATCCATGATTGAGTAACATTGTTATTGCTTTTAAGTTGTGGTCATAGGCTGCAAACATAAGAGGGTTTGCGGTATTGGATTCTGGGGCATTTAATGAATAATAACTAAATTTGATGGTATTTGGATTACTAATAATAATATTTGGTTGTCTTAGTAGTATTTCAATAATTTTTACGTTTCTTTTATCCGCTGCTAAACAAAGAGCAGTGGGATATTGAAAAAAATTTTTCTTTTCCTTAGCATTAACATCAATGCCTTGTTCATCAATCAGTTCTTGTACTGCTTGTGCATCGCCTCTATGTACGGCATTAAAGAAGAGCTCTGTCTTTCTTTTGTTTTCGGCAAATTTTGCTAACATTGGAGATTCGCTTGATGCTATTATTTGATCAAGTTTTGATTTCTTTTTTTCTATCAGTTTACTTTCAAAACTTTTGCCTACTAAACTTAGTCTCTGTTCCTGCGTGCTTGGTTCTAGTAAATTAATCATTTCTTGAGAGCGACCAAGTCTTTTGGCCATTTTTACTGGAGTTTCATTTATTTCCGTGTGCGAGCAAAAAAAGCTCGCCGTACGCTTTTTTTTGGCGCCTTTGGCAAGTAAAAGCTTTACGTAGTAAATATTGTTAAGAGAAACAGCACGGTGGAGAGGAGTCAATCCACTATGAACACGTTCGTCTGCATTGATGTGTTTATGGTTAAGAAGTATTTCTATCATCTCGGTATTTTGGTTGCGCATTGCTGTATGAAGTGGATAATAATCTCCAGAAAAACCCTTTTTATAATAATACTCAACCGTATATCCTCGTTCAAATAAATCTTTGACTTTTTCTGTGTCGTTAGCGTTAACAGCCGATATAAAATCTGTATGGCTCGGTTCTTTGTTCGTTGCTGACTTTTTTCCTGGCAGCCATGACGATGCTAAAGTAAGTGTGCGGGACAGCCTGCCTTGTTGATTGCCATTCGAATTCGAACTTGCAGCTGGCATTGCGTGAGTTGTTAAAGCCAACGTAAATACAAAAAATAGTCCTATAAATTTCTTCATACTATAACCTCTTTTTAAAATGTTTTTCGTTAATCAAGTTCTTCGCCAGAAACACTCCATGGTGCTCTTGGATTTTTTATCCAATTTGATATTTCTTTATTATCAATCTCGCCATAATTGATTTTTAAAATGTAAGGATTTTCTTTTGATTGTTCTTCAGTTCTGGTTCTCTTTTTGCTCGATGTCGCTGATGTGTGTTCAGATGAACTTGAGCTGGTGCTTGGCAAGCTTATAAGTGCATCGGTGCCATAAATGTCATCATCAATAAGTTCATCATTGCCTGGAAAGGCTAGCAGGGGCATTAAGATTTGGTCTGAGTTTGGTGAAGTGTTGGTACGTTGACGTTTTGTTGTTGATGATTTCAACAACTTAATAATCTCTTTGCTTTTATTTAATCTCTTTGCTCTTTGAAGTGCTGTTTCTCCATTTGCCGTTTTATGTTCTTTGTTGGCGCCAGCATCAATAAGTAGTTTAATGGCTGCCATATTGCCGCTGTGTATTGCAATAGTAAGTGGAGTTTCTTGGTTGTTGCATAAAGCATTAACATTTGCACCATGCGTAGTAAGTATTTGTACACATGCTGTGTGGCCGTTACCAGCAGCGGCATGAAGAGCGGTTCTGCCGCTACCACAACCAAATCGATCGACATAGTTAATGTTAAAGCCTTGTGCGATAAGACTTCTTAATTCTTGTACATTACCTTCTTCTGCGGCATAGAGGATGTCGAAGTCGTAAGGTATACGGACCCTGCAGCCTCCTAGGGCTAGAATGTTCCTTCCTAGTCTTGAACTTCGTCCTGAAATGCGTTCCCACGAGCTGATACGAGCTTGTTGCGCATCGTTTGTTGAACTTGAGCTTGATGAGCTTGCGGCTGGCATTACGTGAGTTGTTAAAGCCAACGTAAATACAAAAAACAGTCCTATAAATTTCTTCATACTATAACCTTCCATTTGTTCTTATTCTTTGCGTTAGCGTTTGTTGTTTAAATAAGCGTGTATTTTTCGTGCTGTATTCCTGAAAGCATCTATCATTTCAAGATTGTTTTGCTCGACTAAAAGTTTTGCAACTTCGGGATCAAATTTATCATCCCTGATTAATTGAAAAATGCTTCCATTAATCAAGAAACTTTTTACGCATTGAATTTCTTCATTTTCTAACGCATAGTAAAGAGGGGTTTTGTTGTCTAAATCGAGTGCGCATACATTAGCTCCTCTATTAATAAGCATTTTTACAGATTTGTGGTCACCCGAATACGCGGCAGCATGAAGAGGGGTAATGCCATCATAGTTTGCACCGTCTATATCAGCACCTTGATTAATGAGTAACTCTACTATTTTGGTATAGCCACAGCATGCGGCAATAACCAAAGGAGTTGTTCCCTTAATTGTTCTAGCATTTATGTTTGCTTTGTTGTTAAGGAGTATTTCTACTAATTCATAATCTCCATTGAGTATGGCAATGTGAAGAGGTGTTGCACCGTGTTCTGTTGCCACGTTTATTTGTGCCTTGGCTGCAATAAGCTCTTGTACTTTATCAATGTCACGGTTTTTAACAGCCTCATGGAGGGAAGTCCAACCTTTTTCTTGAGAAAGACGATGTATCATCTTTTCTATGCCAGCGTTCAGTTGGCCTGCTATTGGTGCTGTTAAAGCCAGAGTAATTAAAACTATTTTTATAAATTTCTTCATGATATGACCTTTTATTTAATAATTTATTTTTTTCTTGAAAGATAAGGCGCTATTAAAGCCTTAAATGGTTCTGTTTGCGGATGGATAAGGCCAAGGTAGTCTTTATCTTTTACGATAGCACCGGCGTTGATGAGTAATGCTGCTGTTTCCATAAGTTTCTCAACAAAATCTTGTTCAAGGCCATAATCAAGTTGCTCAATAATATAGTCTAAAGCCGTGTTATTAATATCATCTTCAGCGTTAACATTGGCGCCGGCTTTTATGAGGCATCGCACAGATTCGACATTGCCGTTTATTGCAGCTTTCTGCAGTAATGTCATGTGGGGAAAACTTGTACTCTTGGCATTTACATCAAAATCACCACTGTTATCGAAATTTTCTCTGTCTTGAAATGACGAAGAAGCAGGCATTGCGTTGGCTGTTAAAGCCAAGCTAAATAGAAAAAACATTCCTAATAATTTCTTTTCCATGATATAAACCTCCATCATAGATTTTTGTACGGATTGATATGTGAAAATATCACACCATCTGAGTTCTCAGAGAGCTCATCGTGGTGATAAAACTTAACGTTTGTTTAGTTTGTTTTTTTAATGCGCTTTTTTTGACTTTTATCTTCATCACTTGAAGATAAATATCCTTGTGAATCATCTGAATCTGTACTTAAGTCTGTACTTGAATCTGACGTTTCGTTATCATAATATTCGTTATCACTATAAACAACTTCAGCTGCAAGTTGTTCAGGTGTTCTGCCTTGTAGATCTTTTTTCGTAGTATTAGCTCCAGCTTTAATAAGCATATCTATCATTTGATCATGTTCTAAAATTGTTGCAACATGAAGAGGTGTCCACCCACAGTGCTTTTCTGGTTGATTAATAAATTTATTAAAGGCAATACCAGAAAGGTTATGGTGTACTAAAATATACTCAGCCAAATCTATATCATCATGAAAAGCAGCAATATAAAGGGCTGTTCTGCCATCGTGGTCACAGATTGTTATGTTGCTTTTATCAACTTCAATTATTTCTTGGATTTTTACTAAATCGTCATTTTGTAGGGCTACAAGAAGTGTTTCTTTAGTTGGAGAAGCTGCAGGCATAACAGTGGCTGTAAAGGCCAAAGCGATTAGAAATGAACAAAAAAAGCTTTTTTTCATAGTAATTCCTGTTTTTTGCACGGTTTAAAGGGCCGATTTTATATCATGTTACTATCTCTAATAGTAATAAATATTTTATATTTGTCAAGTTGTTGCAGGAAATGCATAAAGGTTTGCGGTTTGTTGTTGTTTGAATTGTTGAATAAGTTAAATAAGACCATTTTTACCTAAAAATGGCTTTATTTAAAAGCAAATGAAGTAAAATAATGAAATAACTAGACTCGAAAGGTCTTTGCCAGGTACATAACCAGAAAAACAAACCCGCCCACAAATGCTACTTTGAGCAGTAAAATGCTGACAAATGCTCTTCTGATAAACTTCATGATCGGTCCTTTTTTTTAAACTTATGGCACAACGGGTGCGGGCAGTACTACGGTGGCCGGTGTAGGTGCTGGAGGCGTTGCAAGTGCTGGCAACCGAGTAAGGTTTTGGTCAATATCGTTTAAGAGTGGATCGGCTTTGGCCGCACATTCAGGAATTAGGTTTTTTGTAGTTTCTAGGTATTTTTTGGCATTTTTCAATGCGGTGTGGTTGGTTGAAAAACTTCGTGTTGCAAATCGTTTTTGATAGGCTTGGGGAATGGCGGTGTCTATAATTTGTTGAAAATTTGCTTGACCAAGTGTTTCTTTGATATCACCAACAAAGGTTTTAAAATCGTCTACATTATTTGCAGGAACTTGCTCAACGTTATTAAGCAGGTTTGTTAGTGTTACTTTATAAATTGGTGTTTTAATTGTATTAAGAGACTTTTCAAAATTTTCACGACTTGTAGCGCTGAGCTTATCTAGTTCTTTTTGCATTCCCTTGAGCGTCTGATTAAAGCTTGGTAATTCAGCAATCAAGCTTTGTACAGCGGTGGTATTTTGGGTGTTACTCAGGTCAGCATTAAGTTTTTTAAGTTTTGCAAGTAGCGCATCTTGCTTGTTATAAAGAGCTCTGAGGTGTTTTTCATCAACTGATTTATAGCTACCCAAATTAGATTTTTTGTCTTCAGTGCTTGATGGCATGCTTGATGATGTGTCTGAGCTGCTTAAAGCGCTTGACGGTGATGTAAAACTTTGTCCAAATGGTTGTTGAGGAGAAGAATATGATGAGGGATAGGATGATGGGCGATTCCAATTACTTGCGCTTGAGCCCCACGATGATGGCGATGAATATGGTGATCGCCAACTGCTGCTACCGCCACCATAAGGCCGTGAATATGACCGTGGAAAGCCGTAAGGTGGAACGCTATACGAACGTGGTCTGCTTCGTTCTTGCATGGCGCGACGTTGCTGTGATTCTCGCAATTCTTGTTCTCGCTCTTTCTTTTTTTTGGCTAATTCATCTTCTGTTTCTTTACCACTAGGCATTTTTTTAAGTTCTTGGGCAATGGGAGTAATTTTTGTGGAAAATAAATTTTTTATATCGGCTTCAAGAACTTCTTGTGGCGAGTTTATGACCTGATTTGCCAATGATGTTGGTGCAAAAAATAATGGCGGTAGTGAATGTAAGTTTGCATAAAGACATAAGCGGGCTAAGAAAAAAACAATAATTACTTTTTTTAGATTAATCTTCATACCGTTTCCTTACCAAAACCATGATGATCTTTGTGAACGTTTTTGCTGCTCAGCTTTGCGGCGTGCTCGTTCGCGATCTGCTTTTCTCTTTTTTACTTGCGTTTCCAATGTTTTTTTTATTGTTTGACTGCCTAGCGTAAGTTTTAGTGTTCGAGCGATTGATTGTACGTGTGTTATGGTTGCGTATGTTTCTTGCTCAAGGGCGGTAAAGTTTGATGTATCGTGTTGTATAATCAAGTCTTGGACTGGTTGTTCTTGAGTATGGTGATTTGGCCATGAATCTTGCTCATTATCATACCAAGAAAAAGCAGTACAGAATGAAAAAGTAGTCACAAGGAGTGCGCATAAAATAACCAATTTTTTCATCCTATTCTCCAACGGTAAATTGTGGATTTGCTGGATTAGTTACTTGTTCGTCATCGGCAAGCGGCTTAAGAGCTTTTTCAATGATGCCGCGGCGCGTTCCTGCTTTTGTTTCTTGTGGTTCAAGTTTAATGCTTGGGAGAGGGGTTGTTGGTGTTTGAGCAAGTTCCTGAAGTTTGTTTTCTGTTTTAGTCGTTGCTTCTTCTTGTGCCAAGTCAATTACAATGCGCTTATTGAGTTGCTCAAGTCGCTCACACGCATCAACTATTTTTTTACGAAGCTCTTCAAATTGTGGTAAAAAGAATACGCGTTGGTACATTTTGTGGTCATTGATAATGCCGTGAGCAACCGTAATTTCGTCGATATTTGTTTTAAAGTCAGAAAATATAACTTTAAATTCTGGTGAAAAATTTTCCGAAGAATCTATTTTACGTTCAACTTCTTTAAGCAAATCAACAAATTGATTCATGTAAAAACGAAATGCTTCTCGTTTTGCATGAGAAAAAACGTACGTGCCAACTTTTGCTGTATCTTCAGCGGGTTTTGCTTGTGGGTCTTTGTTGATAATTAACGATTCCAAAAAAAGCGTGCGATTATCTTTTTCTTCTTCCTGGTTTTCGCTGGTATCTTTTGCTTTATTCAGCTCAGGTTTTTGCATTGCTCGCGGTCCAAATGGCTGTCCCCAGGTTGGACGTTGTGCGGGGCCAGATTTTTTTTCGCTCAGTGCGCGTTCCATATCTTGGGCAAGTTTGTCAAAATCTACGCCTTTGAAAAGTTCATCAAAGTTAAAAGCGTTGAGGCAGGTAATACCTGCAACAAGCGTAAAAATGAATGAAAATATAATTTTTTTGCTCATTTTTATCCTTTGGGCCTACAGTTAAAAAAAAGCTTAATGAGATCTCCCTCACTATTTAATCCTATTATTAAGGTAAATGTTTGGTGGCTCTAAAGTCAAATAAGGAGATTTTTTGATTATTTATTTCTTTAAGAAAATTAAAAAACCGAGCTCTTTTGTAAAAAATGAGGGCTTTATGCTTATTGAACTTATGGTGGCCCTTGCTATTCTGATGATCACCTTTAAAGCCATGTGCAGCCTAGAGCAGGCGCTGACGCGGAGCCAAAATGGTATTATGACTTTGCTCCAAGGCTCAAAGCCTTCGTTGCAGGCCAATCAGCGGGCAGTGCCGGCAACTGCCAGGTCTTATGTAAAAATTCTGAGTGCCCACAAAATACCGGCCTGGTGCTCGCGAGGAGTTGTTGTTGATGAAGAGACGGTTGTTGCGCAGGCTCGCTAAGCCAAGGCCTTCTGGCTTTACGCTGGTTGAAGTTACGGTGTACTTAGCGCTTTCTAGTATTTTGGCCTGCCTGGCCTTTTCATTGTTCAACCAAACAAGCCTTTCTATAGCTCGCCGCTCGGCAGCGCACCAAGATTTGGTACGGACTACTATTTTTGTTGATTTGCTCAAGCGCGATTTGGCCAGTGCCAGCATGCAGTCGGCCGACTGGGTAGCAAAGCGAGCTACTTTTAAGCAAGAATTTATCGATCCGCGCGGTAATCTTGAAAGTCAGTGGGTAAGCTGGTCGGTTAGCAAAGATGGCCTGATGCGCTCGTATGGCCTTTATGAACCGGCAAAAAAACAGTGGGCGCGCAAGCAGACCGATTTTTTTGGCTGCGGCGTGACGGAGGTTCGTTTGGAGCCTGTTATTAATCGAGATACCAATTGTGTTGAGGCGGTAGCAGTTACGTATGAACAACAGAGTAAAATCTATCAGGCAACGGTTCCATTGCAAAACAGGATTATCGTATGAAAAAGCACCGCGGCTCGGCATTGCTCTTGGTCTTGGGCATAACATCGATGCTTTCCGTGTTAATGCTTTTGCATTGGCAGCGAACATCGTTGTTGTTTGATCTGGTGCATGAGCGCGACAATTATCAAGTGAAGCAGCGCATGCTACAAAACTTTTTTACCGCGGCCTCTAACTTTGTAAACAAGAACTACCAAAGACTTTTAGCCAGCGTAACCAGCAAAAAACCGCTGCGCTTTAATCTTGAACAGCAACTATCGTTGGCCGACAATAAGCTAGTGCGTGGTGCTTTAACGCTCCACAAAGACGATGTTAACCAGTGCCTGCGCATGGTGGTGCAGCTTGTTGAAGAAAATAAAGCAACGCTTGGTATGCGCTGTGTTGTTAAAAAACAATCAACAATTCGAGGAGAAAAGCTTGCTGTCAGCCATGTTACTTTCTGTGCCAACTCATAATTTTGCTTACTCATCATCATCGTCATTGCCCTGGTCGACCAGCTCTACTGCCGTTTCAAGTTGTTGGGCAAGTGATCTAACATCAGTGTTTTCATGTTCTTTGTGGGCTTGCGCAAAGTATTGTGCTTGATTTACTGCATTGTCATTAATTTCTTTGAAATGTTTAAATAGTGCGACTAAATTGGTAACGAGAGCGGGGCTTTCGGTAACGGCACTAATTATTTCTTGGCTAAACTCTTGCTGATCTATGGTAAAGAGAGTTTCAAAGAAAGTGCTGGAATCTAATGAATTCAAATATTCAGTTTTAATTATTGTAACTGCTCTAATTGCCTGTTTTATCCCTATTCTCTTTTCTATCAGAGCATTTAACAACTCTAATGCTGAATTGATGATAAGGAAATCGTCAGTTGTCTCAATTGTTTTCATAGCAAGATTTATTGCTGGATCATAAGCGTTAACATAACCTTTTTCGACTAATAATCTTACTATGTCAAAACGTGTATCGAGTGTTTCTTTATTATCTTGAAGAGCATTTGTTATCGCTTCATCAAATATTGGTTCATAATCTTTTTCAACGAGAGTTTTGTAAAGTTCTAAGCTTCTTGTTTGAATATTTTCATTTTCATTGGTGATGTTAAATTGTGCTACATTAGCTGCTTGTTCAAATGCCTGGTTACGCATAACAAGAACCTTCAACAAATCAAGCGCTTCTGCTCGAATGCTGAGATTCGCATGGTTACTATTGTTCTGAGCTGCCTCAACTGCGGGCTCGAATGCTTCCGCTTCCGTATATTTGACAAGTGCTTTAAATAAGCCGCAACCTATTCTACGTAAATCTTGGCTAGCAGATTGGCTATACTTTTTGGCAGTACTTGTTGCTTGTTTAATAAATCCTGGTTCTGTTTGAAAAAGTTTTTCACACAATTTAATTGCTTCAAGATAAATTACTGGATTTTGGTTGAGAATGCTCGTTGTTGCTTGCTTTTTAATAGAATCCAGTATTGTTTTGTAATTCATAGTTTTTGCTAGATCTGCAAATTTTACCAAGATTCTTAATTTTGCTGTTTGTGCAGTGTGCGCAATAATTTTTTGGCAAAGATTTTTTAGCGTTTCTTGAAGTTGCTGATTAATTTTGTTTTTCTCAAAAAAGACTTGATATTTATTAAATAAAAATGAAATTTTATTGTGATAGTTAAGATTTTGTTCGAGTTCAAATGAATCGATAAGCTGAGTAACTAAACTGATAATATTTTCTTTGACTGCACTTTTATAGCGCTTGAGTATGTTCTCAAGGGCTGCAAATTTTATTTGCGGCTCTAAAAGGTTGTGCGTAAAGAAAAGTGACAGCAAGCGAAAGCCAAAGTTATCAAGGTATGGCAGTGCCAGTCCATATTGATAAAGATTTGCAATAATAAATATGAAAGGATTTTGGATGATAAAAAAATTGTTTCGTATGTATGCGTTCAAATATCTTTCATAGTTTTCTATACTGCTTGGTGTAGTTTTACGTACGGCATAGGCATGTCGGTGAGGAAGAAGAACTAGGGAAAAAGAAGCAGTATCGGTGGTTTTTTTAATTAACTGGGCAGTTTTTTTTATAATTGGGATTATTACTTCGTGAACATTTTGGTTATCCAGTTCCGAATCTTCCACATCGTCAAGTTCCCACTTAAGTTTTGCACATAAGCGTCTAAAATGGGTTGAGTTAAAGGTAAGATTAAAAAATTGCTCTTCAAGATTTGAACGAGATGCTACAGACGAGCTTGATGATCCTGCAGAAGAACTTGAAATTGGTTCATCTTGTGATGCAAAAAGGTTAAGTCCCAAGAGGTTATCTAAAATAATAATAATGTTTTGTAATGATGTTCTAACTTCAAATATTTCGTAAACCCCTGTAGGAACAAGGATATAGGTAAAGTCATTAAAAGTTAGTGTTGCAAAGGTAATTTTTTGTTTGTCAAGGGTGATAGTAGTCGATGCTATTATTCCTTCATTGGGAAGAACACTTTGATCAGTTAGTCTAATAAATCCGCATGGGTTGGTACTACTAATTTCACTAGCATCAACAAAGTTTTTGCTATCCGGTAGCTTTATTTTGGCATAAGTAATGAGTGGTAAATTTTCTAGGTTCTCACTCCAATCTTGTCGAACAGCTGGGCTTTGAGTTTCATCTTCTAATTTATTCGCAATGCTCTTTTCATAAAAGTCATGTAACTTTTGAGAAAAAACAACTTCATCATGAGCATTGTTACCAAAGGTGCGATCTTGTTGATTGTAGGTATAGACATTGCATAAATTTCTGATTGTTGTTTCTACGCAATCGTTAAAAACTACGCCCCCAAAGTTAACTGTTCCAAATTCGGGTAAATAAGGAATTGGTTGTCCATATTTTTGATTCATAATTTCAGCATAAATAAGATTGGCAAAGTCGAATTCGTCCCTTGTCAAAGAAGAAAAAATAACCTCAATATCAAGAATTTCATTTAATTCTTGTGCAAGGTTTTCCCGAATTTTTTTATGTGCATTAGGTGCATAACTATCATTGATCCAATCACCAGTTGCTTTTGATCCTAAAAATTCTTTTGGAAGCTCCTGAAAATATGTTGCAAAGTCTTCTCTTGTTAGGCTTTTTTTATAAAGCCAGGCAAGTAAAATATGCTCTGTAGTGTAGCGTTCGTAATTTTGTTTTGTTAGAAAAAATAGGCTAGTGCTTGAGCTAGAGCTTGAAGAAGAAGAGCTTGAGCTAGAACTTGAACTCGAGGAAGAGCTCTCTGGTTGTATTGTGTTTTCATTATATGAACGTGCAATAAGATCTGCAAAGTTGATTATTGAGATAATTCGGTTTTTAGAAAGGATTAAAGAGAGTTCTTTTTTTCTATTTTTTGCACCTAATGCGGTTGTTAATTCTTCAATAGTTGCAGGAACTTGTCTTTTTCTTTTTTCGGCTCTTTGAGATGCTGAAGAATTTTCTCTTGTTGATATTATGATTCTAAGTTGCGTAATAAGTTCATTGTCATTACGAAGGTCTTTTTCTGCTACTCCTTGAGAGCGCAAATAATTAACGGTACGTTTTTTTAGATCATCATAACTTTGTGCTAATTCTTCAACGACGCTCAACTCTTTTTGATAGCGATCATATTCTTCTTGTGCGTCAGACAATGTAAGTCCATTGTTTCTATTAATAAACTCTGTTTTAAAATCGTCATCAGAAATCATGGTTTGAATAAGTTTTTGTTTAAGTATTTCGTTAGACTGACCATAATTTTGATGGATAGTTGTTAAAAGCTTGGCGATTGTTTTTATTGAACAGAGTGGCGTTGGCATGTTATGCTTGCTGGGTTGAAATCCACCATTAAAAGAATGAAAAATTACTTTAACTAACTGTGTTGTGGCATGCTTTGGGTTGCCAAAATAATATAACTTTTTAATATAGTTTGATTCAATCGCAAGTGCACCTAGTGCTGGAGATAGAGCGAGTCGGTGTTCGGGAAGTAAAAGATTCCACGTACCTTTGATATCTTTTATGCTGCCTGGAATTACGTGCGAGCTAAAAGCCACACAAAAAAATATAATCGAAAATAAGCGTAGTAATTTCATGAAAATCCCCCTCAACCCATTTCTTTTAAATCTGTCCTAGATTTTATTTTAAGATAGAAATAATCTAAAAATCAATAAAGTATCAAAAAGCTAAAAATAGAGGGGCTGGCAGGTTGTGTTAGTTTTTATAATTATATTGTCTACACTTTTTCTTAACATATCGCTTTTTTTGCCAGATCTATGTCCGTGGGGGGGGGTGCTGGCAGTAATGCTTATGTGGTATTATTTTTATGCAGGCTTACATACAACATTTAAGCGTGCCTGTGCGCAGGGTTTTGTGTGGGGAGTTTGTTTCTACGCGTTGCATTTGGTGTGGTTTTTGTGTTTGTTTGTTACTAAATCTCAAGTCAGTGTACCGGCAAGTTGCCTGTGGTACGCCATTATGGTTCTTTACTTTAGTTGTATTGCGGGTGTGTGGTTTGGTGCTGGCTCTTGGCTTATTATGTGGTGCAAGCAGACTTTTTTGCGTGCGATTAGTTCGCTGTTTGTAGTGCTTGGTTATTTTGTTTTTAATGATTATTGGGGCTTGTTAGTATTTGGAAGTTTTGATAGTTGTGGTTATCCCTTTGCCAATCCATTAATTCCACTGGTGCGCTACTCATGGTTCTTGGCAATGGTATCTTTTTTTGGTAACTGTTTGTATGGTCCAACACAGCAACGTTCTTGTTTTGAACCAGACCAAGTTGAGTTAGTGCACATAAAACCTAAAAAGAGCAGGAGCGTGCAGCAGCGGGTTTACGGCGTGTATCAGGCAATTGGGGCACATAAACTTTCAGGTACTGTAAAGCATGTTCTTTTTGTAGCGCCTGAAAGCACCATACCGTTTCATATCAATCAAGAGCCCTGGATGATTCAGATGTTACAATGTGCTTTGCCGGCCAATGGACACTTACTGATTGGCGCGCAGTTTGAAAATGAGCAGCACGAATTGCACCAGGCGATTTATTGTCTAGATTTACGTCGCATAAAAACAATTTATAAAAAAACACATTCAGTGCCTTTTGTAGAAAAGATGCCCCCATTTTTTAAAAAGTGCGCTATACTCAGGGACATATTTTTAAAAGATCTGCGAGAAACAATAGAAGGCTCCAGTAAAGAAAAAACTGCGCCTGTTTTTGAAATAGATTCAGAAAATCTTATTGTTCCACGCATGTGTTCTGAACTCTTTTTTATGAGTAGGGCAGCAGATTTTTTAGCATATCGTATGATGAAGAAAAAAGTTGTACTTTTTTTCTTTGTAAATGACAGTTGGTTTGTTGATTATTTTACAAAAATCATGGAAAATGTAACCTGCATTAAAGCAGCCTGGTTTGGGTTGCCCATAGTTTATATTGGACATGAATGTTATCAAAAAATAAAATTATGAAAGGAAATAACCATGCGTATTTTTTTACTCCAAGATGTTGAAAAGCTTGGCATGGCAGGACAAATTGTTGATGTGAGTGACGGTTACGCTCAAAACTTTATTCTTCCAAGAAAGCTTGGTATTAAAGTTACCGGTGCTGATATGAAGTTCTATAAAGAACGTACCGTTAAAGAAAAAGTTACTGCAGAAGTTTTAAGCAGTAAAGTTGCTATGCTTGCTGAACGTATTAAAGGCATGCATGTTACTATTAAAGAACGTGTTCATGATGATGGCAAACTTTATGGCGCTGTTGGTGCCGATGAAGTAGTAGAATTGCTTAAAGAAAAAGATGTTACTATAAATCGCAAACAAGTTGAATTCAACAAAGCAATTCGTTCGCTTGGCGAGCACAAAGTTGTTATTAAGCTTTCTTCAAAGCTTAAACCAGAATTGACGCTTAAGGTTGTTGCAAAAGACGAATAAAGGGTGACTAAAAATGGCATTTGGACGCCATGCAAATTCACCAGATATACGACGTAAGCAAGATACAACAGAAAGCATTTTAGGTAAGACATTGCCAGCAAGTATCGAAGCTGAAAAATCGGTACTTGCTGCTATTTTGCTCAACGATGAAAACTTAACGTTAGTTTCTGATATTTTAAAGGCTGAAGATTTTTATCACAAGCCTCATCAAATTATTTATCAGGCGCTCCTTGAACTTGGACAAGCTTCCAAAAGAATGGACCTTGTTGTAATTCAAGATCATCTTGAAACTAAAAAGCTTCTTGAATCTGCTGGCGGGATTGTTTATTTGATGGAGTTGCAAGAAGATATCCCGGCGATGGGCTTAATATCGCAACACTCAAAAATAGTGAAAGACAAGGCTATTTTACGTGAACTTATTTATTCGGCAACTGATATCATTTCAACCTGTTATGATCAGAAAGTCTCTGAAATAGATACGGTTCTGGATAATGCTGAAAAAAAAGTTTATCTGATTTCAAACAAGCTAACCGCGCCAACATTCGTGCAGCTCGACATTTTGCTTAAAGAAACCTTTAGACAATTGGCAGATGTTAAGAGTCATCGCGAAGGCGTAACCGGCATTCCTTCAGGCTTTCAGAACTTTGACAAAATGACATCCGGCATGCAACGCGGTGATTTATTAATTTTGGCTGCGCGACCTTCGATGGGTAAAACCGCATTAGCACTTAACTTTGTGACTAATGCGTGGCGCTCTGGCGCAAAAGTTGGTGTTTTTTCTTTAGAAATGTCTTCAGAACAATTAGTCCTACGGCTGCTTTCAGCTGAGTCTGGAATTCCACATCAAAAGATTCGTAACGCTATGGTTTCTTCAGAAGAGTGGATGTCGCTAACTAATCATGCTGCTGAGTTGGCTGAAGCAAAAATATTTATTGATGATACTGCTTCAATAAATATTATGGAATTGCGTGCAAAAGCGCGTAAACTCAAAGCAAAAGAGAACATCGATTTTTTGGTAATCGACTACTTGCAACTCATTTCTTCTCATGGCAAACATGAAAACAGAAACCAAGAAATATCTGCTATTTCCCGCGCTCTTAAAGGCTTGGCAAAAGAACTTGATTTACCAATTTTAGCACTTTCTCAGCTTTCGCGTTCGCTTGAAAGTCGGGTAGACAAGCGCCCTATGCTTTCTGATTTGCGGGAATCGGGTGCTATTGAGCAAGACGGAGATGTTATTTTCTTTGTTTATCGCGATGTTATTTACAATCCCGATACCGATAATCCAGAGTTAACCGAGATTATTATTGGTAAACAACGTAACGGCCCGGTAGGCTCATTTCATGTTGAGTTTAAGGGCGAAATCACACGATTTGTTGATATTGCTGGGCATGGATATCGAGGTCAGTAAGTAATCATATGAAAAAAATTATAGTGGGCCTTCTGGCCCTTTTTTTTTCCTATTCAGAATTGCACGGAGCTGCCAAACCTGAAAAAAAATGGTGGACTCTTATTTCTCAACCAATCAACGAATTAGCAATATTCAAAGAATCTCATGACCTATCTTTGCCCGGATCTTTGAGAGACCCCAAGCTTTTTGATGGGTCTATCAATATGGTTGCTGATATATTGGAAATAAAGTTAAAAGAAGGGGTTTTATTGAAAATTCCCTACTATATTATTGCTTATTTTTTGGAACCTAGGTTTGCTTGCATTAATGGTCTGGCACCGGTATTCTGTAATTGTTATGTTTATACAAACAAGACTATTTTTAAAGAATATTCAAAACCAATGTTATTAAAGGTAAAGCTTGCTCATTCGCAAGCTTTGGATGATTTATCTGTTATTAAATTGGGGAATTGCCAAATCCCTGACATTGATTCTTTTCCTTATGAACCAATCCCATCCCCACGAGAGCTATCATTAAAAGAGGCATAGCCAAGACAGACAAAGTAGGAGAAGTAAAAATGAAGTCACTTACCATCTTGGGTATAGATCCGGGGTTTACCGTAACCGGTTATGGTGTTTTGCGTAAACAAGAGGGTAAGACCTACCTCCTTGATTATGGGTACCTTAAGCTCAAGCCCAAAGACCACTTGTCTGAACGAATTGGAGTCTTTTATAATTTTTTCAAAGACAAGATCGAGGCTCACCAAGTTTCACAGCTGGCACTTGAGACCCCATTTTTGGGTAAGAATGTCCAGACCTTTTTAAAGCTTGGCTACTTGCGGGGGGCCTTGTATTTGTTGGCCAACCAACACGACCTTGCCTTGCATGAGTTTTCCCCGCGGGAAGTAAAACAGGCAGTAACCGGTTTTGGGGGTGCCCAAAAGGAACAGGTGGCGACTATGATTTTGCGACTGTTTCCTAACCTGGCCAAAATGGGTACCATAGAAAAACAGGACGTGACCGATGCCTTAGCCGTTTGCCTTTCCGGCTTGTGGCAAGACAGTCGCCAACGACTTTTAGGCCGGTAAAATTTTTAAGACTTTGCCAAGCCCCAAACTTTTTCTAAGAGAAAAATTTTGGGGCTTGATTATTTTTACCAAGCCGTGGTAGTCTCGAATTATAATCTTTGACGTTTTCTCGTCATGACCCTTTTCAGACCTAAAACAAGAAGAATTAATAAGCCGTCCGATAATGATTATTATGTTAAAAAATATAATAACTCTGAAAAGCCTTTATTTATCGGGCTTTTCGTTCATATTTAAAGGCAATTATAACATCGCCACTCATTATCAAAGAAAAATCGGACCCTAAAAGTTTCAGGGTGAAAGTATTGTATTTTAGGAATTTGAAAAATTTAAAGACAAATAATTGATGATGACCAAGTCACGGTTGCTGGACAAGCCTGGGTCAAACTGTCAGCCCCTAGTGTGTCATAATTGTACACAGCCAGTTATTAACCCTTAAAAAATTTTTGCCTATTTTTTCCCCAAACCCTACTCCCTACAACTACCGGGAAACAGAACTTCTTACGGAACATGCCAAAAAAAACGCCCCATAAGAGAAACTCTTACGGGGCGAAAAAGGAGAAAGGAGAGTAGTAATGAAGATCTTTTAAAGTCCCAATCAGAGACTAAATTTTTAACCTATTTTCAAGGTTCACTATGAATGATATCATATCCTATCCGAAAATCAAGCTAATTTTTATATTGCCTTAGAACAGGGCTTTCACCAGTCAAAAATTTCAATTTGATACAAAATATTGGACTTCGACTAAAGGTTTATAAAAACCATCACACAGGGAAAACCCTGCATGATGGAAAAAGGAGAGTAGTAATGAAGTCTTTTAAAACCTGATTATATTCACTATGTTTGGACTAGATAGACTATAGGAAGTACCAGCAAAGTCAATTTTTTATTGCATAAATAGAATAAATAATTCAGTAAGCCTAGAAAATAAGCATCTGTGCATTGAGCGATTTATTTTAAAATAGGCCCAGTGATTTGCTCAAGATTTATTTGGCAAATCTTATGCTGAGCCACCCCCTTGAGAGCCTCATCAAAGGCTATGGGACTGGTAAGAAAAACTTGAAAGTTAAAGTTCTGCAATGTAGCAAAGCAACGCTTAATCCGGTCTTGGTCAAAGTCCGTTAAAAAGTCGTCAAGCAACAAAACACCAGGCTCCCCTTCTTGTTCAGTCTGACACAACTGGGCAATTTTGATCAAAAATACGATAAGCTTCTGCTGGCCGCGTGATGCAAAGATTCGAGCGGCCTTATTTTGAAAAATTATAGTGAAATCATCCAAATGCGAACCAAAAAGCGTTCTGCGCCACGAAAGCTCTTGCCTGGTAAACTTACCTTGGAACCATTCCCAAAATTCACCAAAACTCAAATGTGTTTGCATATTTTTTGGCGAGTACAAAAATTTTACTCGCAAATCTTCCTGAGGGGTTACAAAATAGTCTTGAAGAAATTGATTGACGGTTTGTTCCAAATAAGCGAGATATTCTCGTCTTTCCCGCTGTATTTCAATAGTTTCTTCCCACAATTTCTCCGACCAAATGGCTAACTCTTGTTGTAGGTTTTGGCTGGAACCAAGCCGATCATTACACAAAATACTTGTTCGTTGTTCGGTAATTTGCTTTGCCCGTTTGAGTGTTTGTAAAAAAGCTGGATTTTGCAGCATAAGCGAATAGTTCAAAAAGTCGCGCCGCTGTTCAGGCGACCCACTCACTAAACTAATATCTTCTGCTGTTAGACTGACAATGCGATAAGCACTGATTAATTCTTTGTATGACTGAACTGGCTTTTGATTGAGCTTAACCAACTTGCCTTCTTTTTCAGAAAAGCCAATTTGGACTCGTTCAGCCACCTCTTCTTGACCTAACGAAAAGTCGACCTGGATAAAAAAATGTTTTTTTTCCAACTCAACTAAGTCGCGGTTCAAGTGGGTGCGAAAAGATCGGAGATAACAACTATAATGAAGTGCCTCCAAAATACTTGTCTTGCCCGATCCGTTACACCCCTGAATTACCACGAATTGACGATCAACATCAAATTGCTGCTGATCGAAACAACGAAAGTTTTGTAACTTGATGCTTTTTATATGCACAATCGTTTTTTAGTTTTGTGCCAATGAGACCGGCATTACCAAGTAGGTTAAGTGATAATCTTTTTCGCGCGATTCAAAGATTATTGGCTTTACCGAATTCTTGATATAAAACGTTACATCTTTTTCAGAAAAAACCTGTAAACCATTGAGCAAGTATGGCGAATAAAACCTGCTTTCTACAGCAGCTCCGACAAAATCTTGCAAGGTAACTGATTCTTCTAATTTGCCAACATCTTTATTATGAAGGTTTACACGCACTGAATCTGGCTGAAAGCAAAAATTAGTTGAAACAAACTGACCTGATAGTAAGCAACTGGTACGCTTAAGTGTTTTAATAAAGTTGTCTTTTGCTAAGCGGGCTGGCGTAAAACCTTCTTTTTCAAGCACTGGTTTATATTGAGGAAATGGTTCTGAAATTAAACGTGTAAAAAAATTAAAATTTTTGCCCGAAAAAACAAGCTGCTGGCCGCACGTTCCCAAAAATACATTACCTTCACTTCCCTCAAGAAGTTTCTTTAATTCAAGAACAGCACGCTTTGGCAAAAGCCACTTTTTATCGGTTCCTAGGGTATATTTCTCGGTACTAATTTGTGCCAAGCAGTGACCATCAGTTGTCACCAACGACATGTTTTTTTCGTTAAAGTCTAAGAGCATGCCATT
Source organism: Candidatus Babeliales bacterium (assembly GCA_019749895.1). NCBI lineage: Bacteria > Candidatus Babeliae > Candidatus Babeliales > Candidatus Babeliales bacterium. The sequence continues at coordinate 266,589 of JAIEPG010000003.1, forward strand.
CAATGCGGGATTTGCATTATTTTGTGGCACCAAAAACGCTACTTTGTTTAACAGATCAAGCAAAAAAGCACCTTCAATTTCCATGAGGTTTTCAATGCGTTCAGGAAATGGTGGAAATTCTTCAGCATCTTTAATGTTCAACGCGAGGTCAACATTGCCTGCTTTTAATTGCAGCTGAGTGCCTTTTGTGATAAATTCGATAGTTCCTTCAATTTCTTTAACCAATTCAAAAATGCGCTTGCCAGATATTAAAAAGCTCCCACTATCTTCAGCATCACTTTCTATAGACATGTTTGATTGTAAGCTAATTTCCATGTCAGTTGCTTTAAGCGTTAACTCGCGTGGCGCAACATGAAACAAAATGGATTCAGTTACGTTAAGCGTTGTACGTTTATTACAAATTGGTTGCATTGACGAGAGAAGCGATAGCAGCTCCTTTTGATCTACCGTAAATTTACTTTCCATGCCTTATCCTTCATTTCTCGTGATGAACGTATCATCGATTTTAAAGATTAATTTTCTACAATGCACCTAGTATACAACAGGGAAATTTATGCGCAAAGATGTTTTACGCACGAGGGTGTTTTTTATTATAAATTTTACGAAGTTCGTTATCGCCAAGATGCGTATAAATCTGTACCGTGGAAATGCTTTCATGCCCAAGAATCATTTGTAATGAACGAAGATCAGCGCCATTTTTGAGCAAATGAGTTGCTAAAGAATGACGTAAGCTGTGAGGAGAAATATTTTTTTTGATATGCGCTTTAGCTAAAAGATGCTTTAAAATAATCCAAAAAGATTGTCGTGAAATTGGCTTAATCTCTTTTTTATAGCGTGTTGAAAAAAGATAGTTATTGTTTTCTCGCTCGCCTTCTTTAACCAGTTTTTTATAAATATTATCTAGATAAAAATTCAAAAGCTCCAAAATGTTTTTTGGCAGCGGAATAATACGTTCCTTGTTTCCTTTGCCCGAGATTCTTACAAAGCCAGTATCAAACTGAATTTGATCAACAGTCAGGCCAACCAACTCTGAAACGCGCATACCTGTAGCATACATTAAATACAACATCACTTTGTTCCGAATGCCTTTATAGCCACGCTCGCTGTTAGCAACATCTAAAAGTTTATGTACTTCAAGCTCAGAAAGATAGGACGGCAAACTTTGTTCAACTTTAGGAAATATGAGCGAGCTAGCACTGTTGTCTAGCTGGTAGCGTTGATTCAAAAAGTTAAATAACAACTTAATAGCCGAAATTTTACGTGAAATTGTTTTTGGCGTAAGTCCCTCTTCTTTAAGGTACTTAAGAAACTGAGTTAGGTGATTTTTTTTACAATCACCTAACTTTATACGAATTTTTTTAAAATATAATTCAAGCTGCTCAATGTCCCGCTTGTAAGCGTGAAACGTATTGTCTGAAACTCTTTTTTCAGTCAACAAATACGTATGGAACTGTGCAATGTAATCTATGTCCGGTGCCATAGCTTATACAATACTCCTTTTACGTGGCTATTTTTAATAGGCCTTGGCTATCAGAATATCGTTCTTGCTTTGCTGGCCACAAGAAAAACATTTTTTATGGTTTGATTGCTCTAGAACACAGCGAATAGTTCCGCTAAATTCTTTTAATGTTTGTTCACAAGCCGGTGATTCGCACCAACCAACTTGATACATTCCATTATGATCTTTCATTTTTTGAGCAAAATCGGCTAAGGTCTCGGCTTGATACCACTGACTAGCACGCTTTTGTTCTGCCCGCTCAAAAAGACCTTTTTGGATTTGTGCAAGCAAATCATGTACAGAAGAGTTCAATGAATCAAGTGAAACAAAGAGTTTTTTCTTTGCCTTGTCTTGTTCCAAGCGATTGACCAGTACCACTTGATTGTTTTCAACATCTTTTGGCCCAATTTCAAGACGGACCGGCACACCGCGAACTTCCCAATGGAAAAACTTGGCGCCCGGGGTTTTTTGTTCGTCATCATCAAGCTTAACTCTTATACCTTGCTGTTTTAGGTCGGCAGCAATTTTTTGAGCTCGTTCAAGAACCAAAGTCTTTTGATCATCAGATTTAAATATTGGCACTATAACAACTTGAATAGGCGCTACTTTTGGGGGCATAATCAAGCCATTTTCGTCACCATGCGTCATAACCAACGCACCAATCAAACGTGTTGTACTGCCCCAGCTGGTACAATAAGGTACCTCTTGTTGGCCTTCAGTATTTTGAAAATAAACATCAAAAGCCTCTACAAAGCTTCTGGTAAGCATGTGACTCGTACCCATTTGCAGCGCCTTGCCATCTTGCATAAGCCCTTCATATGTGTACGTTGCATCAGCACCAGGAAAGCGTTCGCTTTCTGACTTTTGGCCAGTGATAACCGGAATGGCCAAATAATCTTGAGCAAGTTCTTTATAAACACCTAACATATGCAACGTCATTTTTTCTGCTTCTTCTCGTGTCGCATGTGCCGTATGGCCTTCTTGCCACAAAAATTCACAGGTGCGTAAAAATGGACGTGTTCTCATTTCCCAACGGACCACATTGGCCCACTGATTAATTTTAAGAGGCAAATCGCGCCATGATTTGATCCAGCGCGCAAACATAAAATAGACCATTGTTTCAGAGGTTGGCCTGATCACCAACGGCTCTTCAAGCTTTTTACCACCAGCATGTGTAACTACTGCTACTTCGGGAGCAAAACCTTCAACGTGCTTTGCTTCGCGAGTTAGAAATGCTTCCGGAATTAAGAGTGGCATGTAAATATTCTGAGTGCCACTTTCTTTTATTTTCTCATTCAAGATAGCAACAATGTTTTCCCATAAAGCATAGCCATAAGGTTTAATCACGTATGAGCCGCGTGTTGGGCTTACGGGGTCTACCAGATCTGCTTGGGAAATAACTTCGTGGTACCACTCGGCAAAATTTTCATTAATATTTGGTAGTTTGGTCATAATTTAGCTATATAGTTATTTAACGGCACTGTTCATAGTACGTATCCAGCAGTATACCATTATTTTTTCTTTGTTAAAAGCTCTGCCATGCGTGTAATTGCCGGGTTAGCGGTATAGTTACTATTCATTGAATCAGCAACTCTAATGCGCACACCATTTTTCGCTGTTTCATCCGGTACAAAAAACGCAGTAACCCAATGCGCAACTGCTCTACGACCACCATCGGTAGATCTCATGGCTCGGTCATTATTTGCAGTATTTAACAAAATACCAAAAGGCTCTTTTTTTTCTCTGAATGCTTGATAACGCTCACACAAGCCACCATTTGCCATAACTTCAAGACCTCCAGCCTCTTGAAAATCTGCCAAATTTTGTCGACTGTCTTCTTGAGCTAAGAAATTTACATTTTCTAATCCGGCGATTTGAACCAGATCTGCCCACTGCTGAGATAACTGATATGTAGCAAGATTTTCTTGATTTCTTAAAAATGCGAGTCTATTTCTATCTTCCCCAAGGTTATCCAAACGAGTCTCTAATGCACGCCACTGAGCTAAGAAATCTAAATCACAAACATTGCGTAAAGCATCTTGTGCGGGAATAAGAACAATGCGATGTTCTTGATCAAGCTTAAACTTTGCAATTAATTCTTGTAAAGATTGCTCATCTAACGCTTCTCCAAGATTTTGAGACTTTCTCCATTCTGTCCAGGCGTTAAGGTGCTCTTTCAAACGATCTTTATCATTAAGAAGTTTTTCTATTTCTTCTTCGCTGCTACCATTACTCAAAATAAGCTGATTATGAAGTGCATGAAATGAGCAGGTAAAACCACTCTGAGCAGGAACTCTAAATTGTTTAACATCAAAAAGCCTATTCAAATTTTTAAATCGTCGATGCTCTTCAAGCTTTGGCAAAATATAGAAATAAGTAATTAAGCCCCCGATGATTAATAATGTTGCCCCAACAAATAATTTATGTGTGCAAACAAACTCCCAAGGGCGATAAATAGTAAAATCGACCGCATCATCCAAAAGACTAATCCGAAATAACTCTTCAGCTTCTAAGCACATTGCAAGTTGTTGATTAAATCTAATAATTTGATTAAAAAGGCTTAGGTCATCAAACGTAAGATTGTCTTTTCGTTTCAAGCAATACTCTGTTATAGCCTTGTTAAACTTTTCCATTTGTATACTAAAAGCACGCAAATGACGTGGTTTAATATTATCAATACCATTAAAGTGATTGCATAAATTAACAAACTTATATTTTATTTCGGGATTTTTAGATAAACATCCGCTATTAAATCCATCTACTATATTGCTAAACAGATCTTTTGATTCTTGAATAAATTTAACTACATTATCGTGAATTTGCTGGTCTGATTCAGTTGCTTCTTGTTCATTAATATCAATAAGGGACTCAATTCCTTGCAAAACCTTATACAAACTCAGGTCTTCAATAACAATGTTGTATGATTTTTTACGCTGATAAATCTGAGCCGCGCTGGGATGAACATTGACATGTGCTTCTTTTTCTGCGGCAAAAGCCTGACCCATTGAAATAGCCAAAAAGAAAACTAGTCGTATGTTTTTTATTTTCATGAGATCCCTTTACTGAATTTGTTACATCTTGTTTTCTCATTAGATTAGAATATAATGAGTGCAACAATTTAATCAATAATCTGGCAAAAAACAAACTTTGTATAAAATGATGCGAAATCGCTTCATAATCTGACTTGTTTTGCGCATTGTGTAATTAAAAACTAAGGCACAAATAATGACACAACACGAGAAAAAACCTGGTAGGCTCTTTGTTATTTCTGCACCATCTGGTGGTGGTAAAACTTCTCTTACCAATTGTGTCATAGAAAAACTTAGTTCAAGTATCTCTCTAGAAAAAGTAGCTACCTACACCTCTCGCTTGCCACGTTTTAATGAAAAAAACGGAAAAGACTATTACTTTGTTTCTCGAACCGACTTTATGAAAAAAAGAGAAGATGGTTTTTTTTTGGAAACGACCGAATATAATGGTGAGTTTTATGGCTCTCCTGCTTCAATTATTACCGATCTAAAGAAAGGTAAATCGCTTATTTTGGTTGCTGATTGGGATGGAGCAAAAAAAATACTTAGTCTCATCGAAAACCCAGTTTTAATTTGGATTGTACCACCAAGTCTTGACGCTCTTAAAAAGCGTATCGAAGCGCGTGGCACTGAAAAAGCTGAACAAATTGAAGCGCGCATTAAACTTGCCAAAGTTGAGCTTATGCACGAACGTATTAGCAAGATCTTTAATTACTGGGTTTTTAACGACAATTTTGAGCGTGCAACCCAAGAAATCATCTCAATTATTCAAAAGGAATTGGTTCAATAGAGATCTTCTTAGTTTTTTTACTAAGCAATTCATCTTGATAAAACAAATATAATCCAATAGTTATCAGGCCAAGCGAGGCAAAAGTTTGCCAGGCAAGCGTTCCCCCCATAAATAACCAATCATATAATGTTCCAAAGCATGGGCATAAAAAACCCGAAAACGATAAGAACGTTATTGAATATCGTTGTAAAAGCCAAGAATACATATTATAGAAAACAATATTTGCCGTAAGAATTAATAAAAATACCCACATCATAAATGGCCAAAAATCTTTAATTGGCGAAGAAAATCCTTCAAATACTGCTGATGTTGCAAGACTCATAATGCCGCCCATAAACATGGCAACACCGTTAATCAAACCAAAACTGTAGCCTTTTTTCATCAGCTGACTTACCAAAAACCATGCATAGGTTGCCGAAACAACGGCAATCATTAAAACACCTTCAGGAAGTGAAACACGCCACAACTCCATAGACCATTCACTGCCCGATGCCTGAGCCAATAATGTTGGCATAAGCCCACCAATACCAATCATAACACCCAAAAGTTTTTTAAAACTCAAGCGCTCTTTGAGTAAAAAATATGATAAGAGTGCGGCGATAAAAGGCGTTGCTGAATAAATGATAGTAGTTTTCAAAGCAGAAACATATTGCAATGACCAAAACTCAAGTACAAAAGCCAAATAAATATGAAAAATTGTTGTTTTGAAAAAAAGGAACCAATCTTCTCGTTTTGGCAGAGCTGTTTTACGATTCAAAAAAAACTGACTGCCCCATAATAAACTTCCTGCAATAATCATACGAAAACCAATAAGAAAACAGGGCTTAGCATATGAAACGGCTTCTTTTGCAAAAATGAAAGTACTTGCAAGAATTGCATATAAAATCACCACTAAAATCATAGCTTTCCCTTTGGTTGAATTTTCTAAATCCTGGAACGATACAAAGAATAACAGCCTAACAAAATTATACTAGGTATTCCATAGAAACATACCAGCGAAAATAATGGCGCAGCAATAAAAATACCGCCAAGCGCTGTGCAGCAATACATGCCTAAAAATAGGATACCACTTAACAGTAAAGAGCTTACCATTTCATATTTCTTTTTGCGTACAAAAAACAGCAAAAAGATTGCTAGTAAAGGCATAATAAATTGCCACAAGCTTTGAGAAAGCCGTTTGTGTAATTCAATAAATACATGCGGATTAGTATCTTTTTCTTCGCATAACCGTTTATAGGACCACAACTTAAGATGATAATCAAAACTATTTGCCTGATCTTTATACAATAACGCATTAAGATTTATAAGCGTTTTTTCAAAAAAAGCATGATAAAAATGACCCGCTACTTGAACATGCATAGAACCATCTACCAACTCTAATTCATGGTGACACATCATCCCACGGTGCGCACAAAAAACATACCGCTCGTTATTTTTGTTATTAAGCGTCAAGAAAAGACCTTCAAATTGATACCTGCCAGGAAGTATTTCTTGTTTGTTTTTACAATAAAAGGCAACGCCAGGAATTGGGCTATGCAAAATATTAATAGGCAGCTCATGCAAGTGGGCACGCGCCGCCTGCACTACCAATTCTTTACCATTGATATAACTTTGGGGAGCCCACTCAAGCACCAATGGAAGGTAACATACTGCCACCATACCTGAAAAAAACACAGCCGCTAAAACAAAAGCTCGCCGGGCCCTTGAAAAAAAATAAAAAAACAAAAGTTCGTCATTACGCGCCAAAGCATTAAACACCATACTTACGGCTAAAACGGCCGAAAAAGGTAATGCATACAATGCAACTAAGGGTACCATGGTGCCAAAAACCAATGGAACCATGGCAAATGATTGCACCATAGAAAGGCGCAAAAATAGGTTAGTTGCGGCAAATAAAAAGGTGAAGGCTCCAAAAAAGGAGAAAAAAATTCTAATAAATCTAGAAAGAAAATAGAAAAATAGCATCCACAACTACTTCTTGTCGTTCTCAGGCTCCGACTCAACAATAAGGTCTTTGTCAATAATACGAATACGTTCAAACCGTACGGCTTTGCCCGTATCTGCATCAACCTCAACAAAAATACCGCTCAGTAAAAGCGGACTGCTGCTTTCTACCTGAAACTTACCAAAGCGATGTTGAATTAAGAAACGATTGAGAATACTTTTATATTGCATACCAATAACTGAATTAAGCGAACCTGAAAAACCAAGATCAGTAATATAGCTTGTACCTCCAGGCAAAATGCGATCGTCAGCTGTTTGCACGTGGGTATGAGTGCCATAAACGCCAGAAACTTTACCATCAAGATAATAGCCCATGGTCACTTTTTCCGAGGTTGCTTCTCCATGAAAATCTACAAAGATAATTTTTGTTTTATGCTTCAAAAACTCAATTAAAGATTCGACCGCTCTAAATGGGCAATCTACAAGTTCGTTAACAAAAACTCGACCATGAATATTGATTACTGCAATGGTTTGGCCATTAATAGTAGCCAATGCATACCCCTTGCCCGGACAGGTTGAGGGGTAGTTAGCGGGACGAATAACATCGTCCCGCTCATTAAATGCATTATAAACGTCTTTGCTATCAAAGGCATGATTACCCGTGGTTATTATTGTGGCGCCGGCACCTTTAAGGGCCTGAATAGTTTTGGGCGTAATCCCATTGCCATTTTTTGCTGAGTTTTCACCATTTACAAAAACAGCATCGAGGTTGTATTGCTCTTTGAGTTTGGGTACCCATTTCTGAAATACGCTAATACCTGGTGTTCCTACAACGTCGCCAATAAATATAAACCTGAGTAATTGCGCCATGAAGCATAATCCTTTTTATCGTGCTGCTTGTATAAATCGTTTTTCGCGGATAACGTTAACTCTAATTTCGCCAGGGAATGCCATTTCCTCTTCAATGCGCTTAACAAGATCGCGAGCCAGCATTTCTGCTTTTTCGTCATCAAGCGTATCTTCATTCACAATTACGCGAATTTCACGACCAGCCTGCAAAGCATAGGCTTTTTTAATCCCATCAAAGCTCAAGGCAATCTCTTCTAATTGCTCCAAACGTTTAATGTACGTGGAAAGGGTTTCTTTACGTGCACCAGGCCGCGATGCTGATATAGCGTCGGCAATGTGCACAATAAAGCCATAAATCGACTTTGGCGGTACTTCTTCATGATGGCAGGCAATACAGTTAACTACCAATGGATCTTCGCCATATTCTTTAGCCAAATCAGCGCCAATTAACGCATGTGGTCCTTCTACCTCAGCAGAAACGGCTTTGCCGATATCATGAAGCAGGCCACCGCGTGCCGCAATATTTGGATTAAGGCCAAGCTCAGAGGCAATCATTTTAGCAAAATAAGCAACCTCTTTACTGTGGGTAAGCTGATTTTGCGTATAACTTGTTCTAAAATGTAAGCGACCCAATAATTTGATAATTTCTGGATGCACACCACTCAATCCAAACTCAAGAACCGTTTGTTGACCAATTTCTTCAATAGTTGCATCCAACTCTTCTTCGCACTTGGCAACGGTTTCTTCTATCCGGGTTGGATTAATTCTACCGTCGTTTACCAATTTATCGAGTGCTCGCTTGGCAATTTCGCGTCGAATTGGATTGAAACCAGAAATAGTAATAATTTCCGGCGTATCACCAATAACAAACTCCATCCCTGTAGCCATTTCAAGGGCTTTAATATTACGGCCTTCTTTACCAATAATACGCCCCTTCATTTCCTCGTTTGGCAAATGAATAATGCTTGAAGAATGCAACGTAACTTGTTCGGTTAAATATCGTTGCATAGCCGAAGCCATAATGCTAATAGATCTCTGCTTTGCCTCTTCGCGAGCTTCTTCTTCGACTTTTGCTATCCACTTTTGATTAGCAAGCGTTACTTCTTTTTGCAAAGAATCAAGCAAAATACGCATAGCTTCTTCTTGCTTAATACCACTTAATTTTTCAAGCTTGGTAACCAATTCATCATAAAGTTTTTTTATCTTTATCTCATTAGCATTGAGAATGTCGAGACGACGAGAGATATCCCGTTCTTTTTGTTGCAATTCCTTACGCAATTCGTCAAGAAGACTTTCACGCTGATCAAGGGTATCTTCTTTCTTTTGATGCTTATTTTGTAGCTGCTGTATTTCAATTTTTGTTTTTTTGATTTCAAGTTCAAATTCGCTACGCTTTTTATAGAGTTCATTTTTTAAATCAAGAGAAGCATTTTTGCGTTCCCGCTCAATTTCTTCATGAACATTTTTGAGCATACGCTGAGAAGCTTCTTTTGTTTGCAATAGCTGCTTCTTTTTAAAAATGAAATATAGCATTACGACAAAAGTACCGCTGAGTATCCCTGTCGCAAAAACTAATAATTCAAACAAATTCAGCATGATTTATTTCCTTTTTATTAGTTCAATTAGATAAATATATAAATTTTATCTGTGAGAATAGAAAAGGCATAAGAAATAAAAATAGGAACCAATAAACAAGGAAGAATATCCAGAGAGCTGGAAAACATTAAGGCATGAGAAATAATATGCTGCTATAGAAACCAATAATACATGAGCATAAGGTATTTTTTTAACTATAAAACGTCATCAATTGACGATGCTAGCTGAATGGTCTTATTTTCATAATCATCGAGTTTTTGTTGTTTTTTTATCAAATCCGCAGCAAGTTGAAGCGCTACGGTAACGGCGATTTTTTCTTCGCTAGCGCCCGTAGCTTTTTCAACTTTCATTTTCATCAAGTTATCAACTAAGTCTGCTGCTTTAATAATATCGGCAGAGTCTTCATTGGTTGCCATAACCGAGTAGCTTTTACCTAAAATAGATACTTTTAAGTTTTTTTGAATATCCATAGGCCCATCAACTCGCTTTTTCTTCAAGCGTTTTAATGCTACTCAAAAGCAACTCAATAGAATTTTTCATGGTTGCTTTTTCATTTCTCAACTCTTCAGCAGCACAGCTTTCTCGCAATAGGGATGTTTCCATCTGTTGTGTTTTTTCGCGGAGAGCTATATTTTCAGCTTCAAGCGCACTAACACGATGAGCCATATCCCTATTTTTGTTGATAATTTGCATTACCTTCTTTTCAAGCTCTTCCAAATATGTCATCCTTTTCCTTTTTCTCACAAAAACACATTGTTTAGCTTACCCTCATTAAACACCATACTAGCGTCTTGAGAAGTCAACTTTCAACAATTTTATTTTTTTGTAAGTTTTACAAGGTTTTCAAATGCATTTGGTTCAAAAACAGCCAATTGACTCAAAAATTTTCTGTTCAATTTTATGTTATTTTGGTTCAGAGCATGAATAAACTTATTGTATGCGGTATTATGCAAACGGCATGCAGCGTTAATACGCGTAATAAATAGGGCACGGAAATCACGCTTACGAACCTTACGCCCAGCAAAAGCAAATGCTAAAGCGCGCATTAGGGTTTCTTTTGCGCGAGTAAAAATATTACTTCTTTGTCCCCAATAACCTTTAGTTTGCTTTAATAATTTTTTATGTCTTTTTTTAGTGGAAGTACCACGCTTAACTCTGCTCATCTTTGTCTCTCAATTTATAAAAATCGTTTTTAACTCAAAAATACTAACTACTTTGATACTTTAATATGGTATCAAGATTGAAATATTGGCATGATCTGACTTGCTCATATAAGCACTACCACGCAAATTTCTACCTTGCTTTGGAGATTTTGCCCAAGCATGATGTCTTTTGTATGCCTTGGATCTTTTAATTTTTCCGCCGCCAGTACGCTTAAAGCGCTTTTTAGATGCTGAATGTGACTTAACTTTAGGCATAATACTTCCTTTGTAGATTATGATTTAGCTTTTATAAAGTAAATTTTTGACCAAAAAGACCCACCACGTTGGTCTTTTTCTTCAACCAAGGTGCCTACATTGCGCGTACCAAGATCTGTAGTAATTCGCTCAAAAATCTTTGGTCCAAGGTTGGCCATCATGGTAATTTCGCGGCCCCTAAACTGCAACGTAAACTTAACCTTTTTCCCATCAAGGAAAAACTCTTCTGCTCGCTTAAGCTTAGTATGGTAATCTTGATCACCAATATTGGGCCTCAGCTTAATTTCTTTAAGCTGCATGGTTTTTTGATTCTTTTTTGAATCGTTAACCTGCTTTTTCTTTTCGTAAGAGAATTTACCAAAATCCATGACTTTAGTAACGGCAATATCTTCTTTTTGACCAACTTGCACCAAATCAAGGCCAGCCTCTTCAGAAATCCTTAAGGCCTTACTTTTTGGCTGCAAGCCTAGATTATTTCCTTCATGGTCAATGACATAAACGTTATCGCCCTTAATTCTATTGTTGATGCAATATTTATCACTCAACTGATTTGGCACTTTTCCCTTTGGATATTTCTCGTTCACTAAAACCTCTATTCAGTACTCTGATGGTCCATTTTATCATGAACCAATGCAAAGATTTCTTCAAACAACTTTTTATCTTCTACTAACTTTTTCAAGCAATTATCTCTACCTTGGCCAAGCTTTTCGCCCTTGTACGTAAACCACGCACCAGCTTGATTAATAACGCCATGCTCAAGCGCAGCATCAATAATTTCAAGCTCAGAACTAATACCTTGCCCAAAGATAAGATCAACTTCAACGCGCTTAAATGGCGGCGCAAGCTTATTTTTTACCACCTTGACCGCAACACGGTTACCAAAAGCACCATCTTGCTTTTTAAGCGTTGCAATACGCCGTATATCAAGCCGAATTGACGCATAAAATTTCAAAGCATTACCACCCGTTGTTGTCTCATTATTACCAAATGGCATCATATTACCAATTTTGCTACGAATTTGATTAATGAAAATCAAAACCGTCTTGGACTTATGTACAACAGGCGTCAATTTTCTTAACGCTTGCGACATCAGTCGAGCCTGTAACCCAACATGATGATCGCCCATATCGCCTTCCAATTCAGCTTTTGGCACTAAAGCAGCCACTGAATCGATAACCAACAAATCTACCGCCCCTGAACGAATAAGCATTTCGGTAATATCCAATGCTTGTTCGCCATAATCAGGCTGCGATATAATTAGATCATTAATATTAATACCAATACTGGTAGCATATTCAGGATCCATAGCATGCTCAGCATCAATAAAAGCACACGTACCACCAGCCTTTTGCGCTTGCGCAATAGCATGGAGCGTCAATGTGGTCTTGCCAGATGATTCTGGTCCAAAAATTTCAATTATTCTGCCTCGTGGAAGCCCGCCAGTACCCAGCGCATGGTCAATCAAAATTGAGCCAGTCGATATGGTATCAACCTTCAGATCTGACTTTTGCCCCAAAAGCATGACCGAGCCTTTGCCAAATTGCTTATCAATTTGAGCTATGGCAACTTCCAAGGCCTTGTTCTTCTCTTGCCTGTTTGTATTATTTACGCTTGCTGTTGTCATACTTTTTTCCAATGAGTAGTCTTATGAGCCTTGTTGGCCTTTTAAGACGGTTTTATCAACATCTATTGTAGCATTTCTTTGCAAAGATGCAATAAATGCTCGCATTTGTTGTGCATTATTCATAATTTTTTGTTCAGACCCCATCTTGGCCTGTGTTTTCAAATACTCTTCCTTATCAAAAGGCTTTACTTCTTGAACCTGAGCAAGATAGTAAACGTCTTTATTTTTATGTTGCAAAAGCTGCTCTGGACTGGTTAAACCAAACATTTCAGCCGTAAGCTCTCCCGCATTTTTAAGTGAACTTATAGTATCACCTTTTTTTACCAAACCGGTATCAATAAGCTTGATGCCATGTTTTTTAGCAAGCTGGGCAAATGATGCTTTTTTATTGAACACCCCAAACTTGATTTCTTTAATGACCGCCTTGAGGTCATTTTTTGCGGTATTTTTATAATAATGCTCAAGCACGGTGCTCTTAATATCTGCAAACTTTGGAATAAAACTTGCTTGAGAATCAACAAGCTGATAAATGACATACACGCCATTATTAAAGAAATAGCCTGTTTTTGCTTGTTTTTCGCCACGAGAAAAGAGATGCTTTGCCAATACGCCGGTCACATTTTTAATTTCAGCATCATCTTTGGTCAACCAAACACTATCTTTTTTATTAAGACCAAGGCTTTTCACAAACGCTTCAACAGCATTATCGTCTGTCTTGGCTTTTTGATGCATAATCTCCAAATCACTCTTTAACTTAGTCAAAGCACGTTTAGCTTTGAGCGTATTTACAATTTCTTCTTGAACGCTTTCCAAAGACTTTTCGCTTGCTTTAACCCGTTCAACCAATTGAATAATTTCGTAGCCAGAAGCTGTACGAACAATATCAGAAATTTGGCCCGGTTCATTTAAGCGGAAAGCTGCCCGTTCAAAGTCACGGTCATAAGACCCACTTGAGAAAAAGTCTATGAGGCCACCATTTTTTGCTGATTCTTTATCTTCAGAATGAAGCTTTGCAAGATCGGCAAACTCATTTGGCTTTTGCTTTGCTTGTTCATAAATAGTTTGTGCTTTTTTCATAGCTTCTGAAGCCATGTGGTCAGCAGAAACTCTTACTAAAATACGTCGAACCTTAATTTTAGGAGCAATTCTAAACAAAGCAGATTTGTTCTTTTCATAAAAGCTTTGAACTGCTTCTTCAGTAATATCTATGTTTTTTGCATATTCATTTGCTGAAATAGAACAGTACCAAGCTTTTTTCTTGTCTGGTTCGCGATAACGATCTTTACGCTTTTCAAAAAATTCCATTAATTGCTGATCGGTGGGTACGTTAGTTTTGGCCTTTTGCAAAAATGAATCAAGGGCAAACTCAGCCACACTGAAACTTTTTTGCGCATGCGATTCTTCAAATTCTTCTTGTAGTAAATACGAAGGTGTATAGCTTGAAGCACCAACAATACGCTCAACCAAAGAACGCTTAATTTCATTTTCTTTGTTTTTTTCGTACTCAACAGGCGTTGTGGACAAACGACCAAGATATGCCTGATATGCTTCCATATTCAAACTACCTTCTTGATCAATAAAATTGCGCGGTATAAGTTTTAAAAATTCTTCTTTAAAGTAATCAGGGTCTATCTTAATAGATAAAGAATCTTTTACTTGATCAACAAGCTCATCTTTAATACAACGGTCCAGCGCCATTTGGTATGGATCACTTGCGCCAAACAAGCTTTTAAGAAGCATTTCATCTGAAATACCAATCATGCGGGCATATTCTCGCAACGAATTAATACGCTCTTGTACGTCATTAAATGAACGACGATAATTTGCATACGATACTTTTTTACCGTTAATTGTTGCTACCTGAAAATCATCGAGTCCTGGACCAGATTTGAAAAATAACGTAACACCGCTTCCAAGTGCCATTGCCACGAAGACAACCCACAATACGGTGCTCCATTTTTTCATCTCCTTCCTAAAAATATGAATCATGCTACTCCTTTTGTTTTACGCAAAAACTGTTACCTACTCACGTGCTGACCAGAAGTTTATCGCAGATCCTTATTTTTTCCAAGTCGTTTTGTCAGCGTTGCTATCTGTTCAATTTCTTGCTTGGTTATTTGTTCTAATTTTTCTGCAATAATAATGAATTCTTCTTGCTTATTATACTCTTGATGTTTCTTTATTAATTGTATGAACCCGTTAAGAAATGTCAATTGACGCTTGGCATAATGTATGGTTTCTAATTGAATAGTGTTAATCAATACATCAAGCTGATCACGGTGTGCGCCATTTTTAAGCCATTCAAATATTTCCGGGTAACCAATCAGCCCTTTAGTATGCAAAAAATCTTCCCATTGAGTACCCATCAACGTTCTTGCTTCATCAATCCAACCCTCTTTTTCTATCATTTCGACAGTGCGTTGTTTTATGCGATCACGCAAAACGTCTCGCTTAGGAACAATAGAAACTAAAACAGTATTAAATGGTATTTTAAGCGCTGGCACAAACGTTGAAGGTTTTTGTCCTGTAGTTTGCCAAATTGCAAGTGCACGCTTTAAACGATAGGTATCATTCTTATGGATTTGAGCTGCTCGATCTGGATCAATTGAATTAAGAAAATCCCATAGTTCTTCAGATTTAAGATGATCAAAAAGCTCTTCGCGTGGACTATCATGCTGTTCAAGCTTATGGGGTGGGAAAAAAATTGATTTAATATAAAAAAGAGAGCCGCCCACCAAAACAGGAGTGCGGCCGCGATTTTGTATTTCTTTAACTTTTTCAAGAACCATGGTTCGATATTGTACAACTGTTAAATCTTTGGGCTCATCAAGAATATCAAACAAATGGCATGGATAAGCAAATTTTTTCCAGTCCGGCTTAGCGGTTCCAACCGAAAGCGGGGTATAAAATTGGCCAACATCAACATTAATAACTTCGCAATCTAGTAGCTGCGCAAGCTGATCGGCAAATGCTGTTTTCCCAGAAGCTGTTGGCCCGGTAATAATAAAAACAAAGTTCTGTTCGTTATTCATGTATAATCACAGTTGATTTAAAATAATATTATAGTGCGGGAGAGGCAGCCTCATGGCCATAATTTTTTTCATGAAACACAAACTGCTTGAAGGGGCACCGTACTTCTTGTATAACGTCCTCTTTTGGTACTTTTCTAATAACTTGAAGCTCTTGCACCAACAACTCTTCAGTTGTTTGTAGCAATGAACGCTCGCCAAAAGAAAGATCTTTTTGTAATGAAACATACATAAGATCTCTATAAATTTCTGCAATCTCAATGAGCTTGCCACCCTGAATTTTGAGTTGATAATCTTTATTTCTTCTATTCCAACCACTTGGCGTAAAATCAATTCCTTCTAGTTTTCTAGCAGGTTTTTGACGCAGCAAACCAAGTGCTTGCAGCACAGTTTCTTTGTCGCTTGGAAGTCGAACACCAACCGCATCAACATTATATGTTGGCACTAAAATGGTCATGTCCTTAAATAAAAAGATAAGCTTAAGAAACTGTACATTCTTGCCCACCACTGACTTTTCAATGATATCCTCTACTACGGCAACACCATGTCCTGGACAAACGACCTTGTCACTAATCTTAAACACCATAGAGATTCCTTTAGGGAATAATCATTTATTCTAAAGACGGATTCTTAAACACCCGTTCCTCGTCACAGTTTGACCTTGATAACAAGAGAATATGTTTATTACAGTAGCACCCCCTTCAAAAATCATATGGACCCAGGAAAATGATACGTCGCACAAACCCATCGCAACCCTTTCACGAGTAAACGTAGGCTAATAATTTTTATCCCACAGAATTACCCAACGAAACGCCAGGTGTTGTACATGATAACAGAAAAGGGATCTCAAAATCAAAAAATGAAAAAAATATCAGGTTTTTATCTTTTTTATAGTATTTTTTTAAACATTCAAGGCATTTGACAATTATCATTGACTTATTACGCTTATTATCAGACAAAGGTATAAAAAAGTTATCAAACTTATAGTGATCATATATGAAACTAATTAAGCTATCATTCTCTATTACAGGCTTTCTTACAGCAGCATTGGTACTACACATGTTGTGTGTTATCAACAAAAAACAATCTCAAAACATTATAAAAAAAGAACAACTGTGTCATGATCATGACCTTTTAGCAGCAGTAGAAAAAATTAACGCATCAATTGAATTAGTTTCCTTTAAAGTGCAAAAAAATGAACCTCTCAATAACGAAAGCTTTGAAAAGTTACTCAAAGAAATTGATGATATTTGCAATCGAGCACAAAAACTTAACGTAGCCAATATTATTGATTATCCTTATCTGAACGATATTAAAGAAAAAGTCTTATTACTTAAAAAGAATACGGGCTTTACGGGAGTTGCAGAGCCCATTGCCTGATGTATCATGCAACCACCGTAAAATATTGTCGCCCCCCAAACCCTTAAATACAATGCTACTCGAAGATGATAATGCTTTGTAAGATTTTATATTTTTTACCCAAACAAACCTTTTTTTTACGATGTTTTTCGCTTTTATTTGATAGTAATTTTTTGCCTTTTTTGGGGTACCCAGTATACTTTTTAGATTAAAATCTTAACGTAAAGGTGCCATGCAAATTCAAAAAAACATTATCTGTCAAAGCATAGAACAGAAATTTCATCACGGCTTTAGATGGAATTTTTGGGGCAGTATTTTTTATGAAGCAGCAAAAATAATTCATCATTTTTTCCTGCTTAAGTTTGTGAATGTTACTGAATACGGCCTTATCGGCAGTATGTTTGCCGTAATTTATATGACTACTAAATTGGCCGATTTTGGCATGAGCCATGCTTTGGCACCATTTTTTTGCCAAATGACAAAAAATAAAAAAAGTTTTAAAAAGATATTTTTGTCTTATTACCTTGCTCCCCAACTGCCAATTATTATGGCTGCTGGTTTTGTGGCAATGATGTTTTTTAAGGGTAAATTTTTACTTGGGCAAACAGCTCCATACCTTTTTATCATTCCAACTATTGTTTTTTTAGAAACAATACGTTCCTTTTTGCGATACGTTTTACATATGGCTTTCCAAAGCAAAGTGGTTGTTTTATTTGAAGTTATAACATTTATTTGCTACTTATCTTCAATTTGGTTTGCTCTTTTGGCGTTGCATTACCCACTTTCTTTAAACGTTATATTTATCCCACACATTTTTGATTCGGCTTTTGTGACAAGCGTCTTTTTGATTATGACCTACCAATATTACCAAAAGCTGCCACGTGACCAAGCTACCGGCTCACCACCTAGCCTGGGCCGCCGCATTTTAAATGCCCGTGTATTTAATTATTTTATCCGAATTAGTCGCGAATTTTTTACCAGCCACTTTTTAACACCATTTTTCGCAATCAAGTTTGGCTTCAAACAGGCCGGTCTTTTTTACTTTGCCAGCGTTATTGCAACAGCGATCCAATCGATTGTTAAAGTATCAATTGGATACTCAGGCAATGCTTTGTTTGCAAATTTAAAAGAAAAGAGCCAAGAAGCTAAAAAACAGGCTTTTCGAATTATTAACGAAAAATTGATGCGCTGCATTGCGCCACTCATTATTATTTTGATCATAAATTACAAAAGCATAGTACAACTCGGCATGGTTCATAACAATACCTGCGTTACTATAGCGCTTTTGCTTTTGCTCTTAATTATTATTTTTACTGAATTCTTTTTTATGGCGTATGAGCAATTTTATATTATTGAAGAAGCATCGCGAAATCTTTTTATCTTTAAGCTCTTTGAATTTGCCACCTTTTATTGGTTGATTATTGCCAGTGAACAACAAACAATGCTTGCTACCTTAGTCAGCATTATTGTAATCCGACTGATTAGTTTTGCCGTTATCACCATCAATGCCTATTCGCTCTGGCAGATTACACCAAGCCTGAGCACCTCCAAGCGCTACCTCGCATTCTGTACGGTATGTGCCTTTATGCTTCTGTTTGTTTTCAAATTGCAATAAGTATTAGCTTTAAAACAAGCAAACTTTACCCCCAAGTAAGAATAGGGGCGCTTTTTTATCTTTTTGAAAATATATTGTATACTAATCTCTTAGTATAATCGCGGTTTGATACGGCTCTGAAAGCCTGGCTGAGAGAAGAAAATGAATAAAGATTTGAGTGCTAAAAAATTATCGCCCATCGATCAATTTAACCACGGGTTCACTTGGAACCTTTGGGGAAGTACGGTATTTGAATCACTCAAGATTATGCACAATCTTTTTCTTATTAGATTTCTGAACGGCTCAACATACGGCCTTGTTGGTATGCTTTTTGCCACTATCTATCTGGCCTCGCGCCTGGCAGACTTTGGCAGTGCTTACACACTTGCACCATTTTTCTATTTTTTTACCAAAAGTAAACAAACCTTTAAAACGGTATTTTTATGGCAATATCTTGTACCGGTTCTGCCGCTTGCGGCAATAGTAACCGCTCTTGCAACCTACTGGATGCACCAAAGTTGCGCAGGAATTGAACAAGCTCCCTACCTATTTATAGCGCCGCTATTGATTTTTACAGAAACCATTCGCTGTATCTTACGCCAGTTTTTGCATATTGCTTTTAAAAGCAAGCCAACCATTTTAATTGAATTGTTCATTTTTGCTGGCTATTTAGCAATCGTTTGGGGCAGCTATGCCTACACTGGCGGCACACTCTCGTCTAACTTAATTTTTGTACCATACTGTGCCGATTCACTCATTGCACTCGGCTTTTTTATATTTTTAATCTGGCGCCTGTATCAAGCGCTACCAAACGATCACATACCAATTCCTGAAAATTTATTTAAGCGCATGGCCACAACGCGGCTCTTTAATTATTTGCTACATCTCAATCGCCAGCTGTTTACCAGCAACATGGTAACACCCATCTTTGCCGTTAAATTTGGCCTTAAGCAGGCAGGCTTATTTTATTTTGCAAGCACCATAGCACGCTCACTACATGACATTATAAAATCTACCGTTGGACATCCCGGTAATGCACTATTGGCAACGTTAAAAGAAAATGGCAGCAAAGAACAAAAGAAATCTGCTTTTGAAGTTTTGAGCGCCAAGTTGGTGATTATCGTTGTACCGATTATTATTTTTCTGGTACTAAATTACGGCAAACTACTAAAATTTAGTTTCATAAACCAGCCAACCAACATGATTATTACCTTTTCAATCATGTACTTGCTCATTACGTTTTCAGAGCTCTTCTTTATTTTATATGAACAGTTTTATATTTTGGAAGAAGCAGCACGTTCGCTTTTTGTATTCAAACTACTCGAAATCATCTTCTTTTATATATTTGTGATAGCAAATGAGACCTCAAGTCCTGTTATTATCCTGTTAAGTATTGTAGGCATTCGCGGATTAAGCTTTTTAATGGTCTCGCTCAATGCTTTTTACCGTTGGGGTATTAAACCAAACTTTAAGTTAACGATGCGTTTTCTTAGTAGCTCAGTGGGCATTTCTCTTCTTGCCTCACTTTTTATCTAACTTTTTCAAGAAAATCTTGTACTTGGTAGGAAGTGGCCAGGCTCCATGGAATTTTACCTGTTTTGTTTTCATACCACGTCATTGCATAGTTTTGTACCAAAAGCTTAACCATGGGCAAATCGTTATTGAAAGCAGCATAATGTAGTGGCGTGTTCAGCTCAATATCTTTGTTGGTGTTAACATCGGCACCAGCCAAAAGCAACCTTTCCACAATATCACAATGGCCCTTTAAAGCAGCACAAGCAAGCGCTGTCATGCCCATAGAATTTCTTCTTTCAAGGCTTGGGCTATATTTTAAGAGCACCTTCACTACCTCAAGATAACCATTCAAGCAAGCTTTGTGCAGAGCAGTTTCTTTTTTATGGTCACCATAATTACAAAAAGCATAAAATTCTGACATCGTGAGTTTTTCCCGGAGTGCAGCAATTAGTTTACACAATGTTACAACATTGCCGTTCATAGCAGCATAGTGCAAAGAGCTTCTTTGGTAGGCATCAAAAACCAAAACATTTGCACCCGCTGCAAGAAGAATATCGATAACGTCAGTTTTATTTAAAAAACTTGCGTACAATAATATTGTTCTTCCTTGGTCATCTTGAGAGTCAAGAAGATCGGGGAAAAGCGTTAACAATCTTTTTGTAACTTCGTTACTTCCAGAAACTATAGCTTTAAAGATGTAAGCCGCATCAGATCCACCCAAATTACCAGCAACATTTTTATAACTAACGCTTGCTCTATTTTTTTTCTTAGCGGGCAAACTTGAGGGTGAATACCGACTTTCTGCAACCCGTTCAAGATCTAATGATAAACGAACTCGTTGACTACCAGCCGCTTGACTACCAGCCGCCCCCACTAGCAAGCTTGTAGAACACATAAAAGCTACAAAAAATATAGAAATTTTATTATTTCTACTCATCGCAACTTCCAAGTACTAACCATTTGGCACTATGCTCAGCCTTTAATTCTTTAAGCCGCATAGCAACACCAAGCATCTTTTCATTCTCGGCATAATCAAGAGGGGTAAAGCCTTTATTATCCGGGCAATTCACATCAGCAGCAAGTTGTTTTGTTTTATTGTCATAATGACTCAAAAGCTCCATAGCTGCCGTATGATTATGATAATAAATTGCTCGATGCAAAGCAGTCATGCCCCGATAATCTCTCAAATTAATATTTGCTTTTCTAATAGAAAGCAACAGTTGGATAATTTGCATATTTTGCGATCGAACGGCTAAGTGCAATGGCGTGGTTCCATTATGAGAAACCGCATCAACATTTAATAAAAACGTACGTGCCGCTTCTTCATCATGATATTCATGCAAAGATTTTTGAAAGAGCTCTTCGGCTACTTTAAAAAATTCATTAAGCGTTCTCCAATTTACTTCGTTATACACAGCAGCATGAAGTGGGGTAAAACCATCAACGTTTTGGCAGTTGGGATGAGCACCTGCCGCTAACAATAAAGAGAAAATTGGTAGATCGCCATTAATTGCTGCGTAATGCAAGGGGGTAAGGCCATGCTCATCACCAGCATTAACATAAGCTGGATTTTTTCGCTCTTGTTTGATGAGCTTTGTAACCAACTCAATCTTATTCTCTCGAACCGCCCAATGCAAAGGATATTTTAGCGCACGATCTTCAACAAGCTCCCAACGATTATTAACAATCATCAAAAAACGTTCCCAATCAACGTCATCCTCTTGATCAACGTGACCCGAAGAAGAACTAGATGTTGTTTGAGATCGAGGAGAATCAAGCTTGGTATGACTAAATTTTTTAGACAATTGCTGGCCAAACTGTATAAGAGAGCGCGGCGAGCTCTTGCCTCGCGGGCTGCTACCAGCAGATGAGCTGCCAGTTTTGAATCGAGGTGATTCTTCTGAGCGAGGGCTACTCTCACCGCTAGAACTTAAATCACCGCTATTATGAGGAGATCGAACTGCTTGCCTTATGCTCCCAAAATCTTTATGCGTCCCAAGAGGAATTGGCGGTAATAGCGTCAGTGATCCTCCTAACCTTGCACCTCGAGGACTTGCGCCTTCAGACCGCGGGCTATAATCTTCACCACCACTCGAACTTAAATCAGTGGCACGTGGCGACCGTCGTGGAGATAGTGTTGCAGGATAAAGCCGCTTCAATTTTCGAGGACTTGTTTTAGGTTTGCTACCTGCTTCGTCTGATTCAACTAATGATAACGCACCTAAAGAAAGTGTTAATGGCACTACCGAATTATCGGAAGCTAAGGAAGAAATGGAACTGCGCCGTTCAATATCTTGTCGAGGTGAGCCAGATCCTTTTTTTCGCGGCGAAGTCTGCGAAGATGACGACGCTGAATAAGCATGTTCAGCACAACCAATTACCAAGAACGAAAAACTTACTAATAATCTAATTGTTTTTTTCATATGATACTTTCGCAGTTATTTCGTTTATTACTATCACCATCGCGATATCGTACGAGCTGCCGGATACGCGCCACGCCTTTTTTGTTCGTTGGCAGCTCTGAGTAATGCAATTATACTGTCATTATCTTCCCCATCGCTTTTCAAAAGCTCAGCACGGCGCAGCGGCGTTAAGCAATAGTCCTCAATCGCGTCAATATCTGCGCCAAGGGTCAGTAACCACGCAACAGCACCAAGAGCATTACACTTAACAGCCCAATGCAAAGCCGCGCCTAAAAAAGATCTGGGGGTTGTTGCAGCAAGTAACTTAATCAAGACAATATCATCACTTTCAATAGCGTAAAATAAAGGAATAAAGTTGTGGGAGTCAATAGTATCAGTTCTCACACCAAACCGCAAAAGTCTTTTGATAAGATGTACATTTTTTTGAAGAACAGCAAGATTAAGCAGAGATATTCTTTGCCGCTCCGAAATGCTTAGCAGCACCGATGAGTCACAATCAACGATCGAAAAATTACTATGATAATCATGAAGCACACGAACAAGAAAAGAAAAGTCTCGTCGAGCAAGTGCATGCTCACAAAACATACTAACCATAGAATCATACTTTTTCTTGATTGCTATTTTAACTGCACGCAAGCTTAAGTTTGCACCTCGGTTAAGTAAAAATTCAGCACGCTCTAAACAATTATAAAAAACCAGATATTCCAATAAAGTATAATTTTCAAATGCATGCTCTTTTGGAAATAACGCATGACTATTAAGAGCCTCAACAGGAAACTCTTTTACTACATCCCAATAATTATTTTGCACCGCATAAAAGAGAGGAGGTGCGTCGCGATTATCACGCACACAACTTTGTGCTCCGTAAGATAATAGCTCTGCGGCAATTTGACGGCAGCCAGTAATGCACGCATAGTGCAAAGGAGTTTTCCCAAGCTCATCTTGACGGTTGCAGTCATGCCCCATAAGCAACATTACAGAAACTTGTCCAACGTCAAAATCCATAATTTTGCAGTGCAATGGGTAACGCACTTGTTTAAAAGAAACAAAAGCATCCTCATCATAGTCACTATCGCTGTCATCAAAACTATCGAGAAAGCTGTCACTACTACTTGAGCTTGACAACAAAGGAGCCCCCTCAGGAATAATAATAGTATCATCGTCGCCGAGCAGTTCTGGAAAAAGCTCTGGCTCAGCAGAAGAAAAAGCAGACGAATAAATAATAAATACAACAAAAATAAAGACACCCCAAACCATTTACCCATCCCCTGCGCTTAAACAGTTTTATCGTAAGGTTTTTTATAACAAATTGCAGGTCAAAAAAGCAAGGGTTGAATCTGATGGCACAAAACAACTAAATACACAAGCCACCAAGGAGCGCCTCAAGCATAGCATCACGCTCATCAGTTTTTGCTGGCTCACTTGATTCTGTCTGACTATCAGATTTTTCGGCTTCAAGAGACTGCAAAAGACTTTCCAGATTTGAGTAACTCGCTGTAAACCCATTTGCTCGGGGTCTTTTTGGTTTTTTTGGTGCTGCGTGCGTGTCTCCATACAAAGGATTGTCGTCCTGGCACTCATTACCTGATGATTGCTCACCCAAAAGATCTATTACCTTTTGATTGCCACTAAGCTTTGCAAAGCTCATTGGTGTTTGACCAAAAATATTTACGGCAAATCGATTAGCACCATTCATAATAAGTGACCGCACAATGTAAGCAAGACCGTTTTTGGCAGCTAAGTGAAGCGGCGTATTGCCATGAGAATCTCGAGCATTAACTTCAGCACCGTTTTCTACCAAGGTAATAATATTATTAAGCATCCCTTGAGAGGCAGCAAAATGAAGGGGCGTCAAACCTCCACCATCACATGCATTAAATGATGCCAGCGGAGAAATACCATATTTTTTTAATTCCTGAACAATAAAGCACAGAGAATCGCCATCACGATTAAATTGTGCTACGCGATGAATTAAGCTGATTCCCTGGTAATCAGTATAAAGGTACGCCGAGAAAAAACACATAGGACTCAAAAGCTGCGCAACCTCTGGCCTAAACCAGGGCACCAAGGCTGTGATAAAACAAGGAGAAGGGTCAGCTCCTCTGCTAATAAGAAACAATACCACATCAAGGTCCGCGTTCTTAGCCTGGGCAGGATATTCACGCACACGCATAATTGCATAATCAAGAGCGCTGTAGCGACGAAAGTCACGTTTATTTAAATAGTCAGCCAAATCATTATTAGAAAGACCCAAGCCTTCAACATAAGCCTTGATAAAGCTGAGGTCTTTTTTTGAATCCCAACAATATTCATGAATTTTGAAATCATTTTGGTTAATAGCAGCACCATGCAATATTGAAAGGAACTCAAAACTACTACAAAAGAGGACGATAACAAATAAGATTCGCTTAGCTATTTTATTACATTTCTTCATAATACTCGTCCTCATCCTCTTGTAGCTTGTTAAAGCAGCTGCACAACAACACAATTATCATATTTCATAGTAGAAAATTTCATTCAACAAAGTCAATAAAACCAATAACATTGTTATTTTTATATAATGCCGGAAAGCATAATGCGGACTTACTCATTTTACAAAGTTATTGTTGAAAAAAGCACACATAAGCTTTT
The DNA here is from genome assembly GCA_019749895.1 of Candidatus Babeliales bacterium. Classification (NCBI taxonomy): domain Bacteria; class Candidatus Babeliae; order Candidatus Babeliales; species Candidatus Babeliales bacterium. Next base: position 291,888 of record JAIEPG010000003.1, read on the forward strand.
CGTAGAAAATAATGTAGCTACAGGGCCGGGCGGGCCACTTTATCCCCTTTTTGGGAAAAAGGACTATGGTAAAAAATAAGAGTTTTGATGAAATAGTTATGACTAAAGCATGATTTTCACAACCATTTATCACATCATTTGTTTTTGAAAGACCTGCATTTTTTGTTTTTGGCGTGACTAATTTTGACTGATTTGATTTATCAAATACGTACTTTGGTGTTTTTGGTTACACAACTAGTTTTTCGTTCAATTGGTTCTTAGAACTTTTTCGCGCGAGCTATGCTCTTGTTTGGGTAACACTTCTTAAAAAAAATTGTTCTCTTTCTTACTTAATTAAGCACCCTCCTGTCTCCGCACACTCTTAACTCTTACGCAAGCACTCTTCTTTCTAATTCTTCTTATTAATACTCATAAGCTCTTTATCTGCACCCAGTTCCTAAGTTCTTCTTCGTAGGACTTGGTTTGAGTTCGAGTTAGGTTGTTAATTGGGTTCTTATTCTAGCGTAAGCGTTATGTACTGGTAGCGATTCGGGTGCTGATTCATGATTGCGCGCATATGCGGTAGGTGCTCAATGGAGGGCGCACCCCCCTGCCCTGTCTTAATCATAATCTTATTCATTATACTCTTAATACTCTTAACCCCCAGAGCGGCTTGAGTTCCACGAAGTCCAAAGCCCCCAGCCCGTTTACCCCACCCCCGTTTTTTATACTTTCGTTTCCCTACCCACGTTTTAAACCCACGAGCCCACGAGCTCTCAAGCTTAGAATCAAGAGGCTGGGGGGCGACAGGACGGAGTGAATGGCCGCGACCGGCGCCCTGCCCGCCCCTAAAAAAGGAAGCTCAGAAATAGAATAAAAACTTCGTAAAAACCGCCAGAATCCGGAAGAAAATCAAAAAAGTGCCAGAATATTTAAAATTATGCGACACAAAACTGGCAAAGCCAATTATAAAGTTGAGTGAACCAGACTAAAACTTTGTGAAAAAATATTGACATATCTTCATAAGTAGACTAAGATAATCTACAGAATAGAGGTTAGGCCAAAAGAGAGAAAAACATTACAATCTAGCAGCGTTCTATAAAAGAATAAAGGAAAATTATGGGAAAAATTATCGGCATCGATCTCGGTACAACAAATTCAGTAGTATCCTTCATGGAGGGTGGTAGCCCAAAGGTTATCCCAAACCAAGAAGGTGCTAACACCACCCCGTCCATTGTGGCTATTACCAAAGACGGCCAACGCTTGGTAGGCGCTGTTGCAAAACGACAAGCAGTGACTAACCCTGAAAACACTATTTTCTCAGCAAAGCGCTTCATTGGTAAAAAATTTGAAGTCTTGAACGATCGCGACAAACATTTGGTTCCTTATAAAATTGTTCAAACAAGCAACGGCGACGTGGCTATTGAAGTTCAAGGCAAACAACTCGCTCCAGAAGAAATTTCAGCAGCCGTTTTGCAAAAATTGAAACAAGCAGCTGAAGATTATTTGGGCGAAAAAGTAACCGAAGCAGTTATTACCGTTCCTGCCTACTTTAACGACGCGCAAAGACAAGCAACCAAAACTGCTGGTAAAATTGCCGGCCTAGACGTTAAGCGTATTATCAACGAGCCTACCGCAGCAGCTCTTGCGTATGGCCTTGATAAAAAGAATAACGAAACAATCGCGGTATTCGACTTTGGTGGCGGCACCTTTGATATTTCTATCTTAGAAGTTGGCGATGGCGTTGTTGAAGTTAAATCAACCAACGGCGACACCATGCTGGGCGGCGATAACGTTGACGAACTTTTGATTGAATACCTCATGAATGAATTCAAAAAAGAACAAGGTATTGAACTTAAGAACGACAAAATGGCTATCCAACGCCTCAAAGAAGCAGCAGAAAAGGCAAAGATCGAGCTTTCTGCCGCAACAGAAACTGAAATTAACTTGCCATACATTACCGCAGACGCAACAGGACCAAAGCACTTGGTAACCAAGATTTCTCGCGCAAAACTTGAAAACTTGTGTGACAGTGTATTCAAACGTCTGTTCGAACCATGCAAGCAAGCACTTAAAGACGCTGAAATTAGCGCAAGCAAAATCGACGAAGTTATCTTGGTTGGCGGTTCAACACGTATTCCAAAGATTCAAGAAATGGTTAAGGAATTCTTCGGCAAAGAACCAAACCGCTCAGTAAACCCTGACGAAGTTGTTTCTCTTGGCGCAGCAATTCAAGGCGGCGTGTTGGCTGGCGACGTTACCGACGTTTTACTCTTGGACGTAACGCCACTCTCATTGGGCATTGAAACCTACGGCGGCGTTGCAACAAAATTGATCGAACGCAACACTACCATCCCTGCCAAAAAGTCACAAGTATTCTCAACCGCCGAAGACAACCAAACGGCTGTTGAAATTCATGTGGTTCAAGGCGAGCGCGAATTTGCGCGCGACAACAAAACGCTTGGTCGCTTTAAACTTGACGGTATCCCAGCAGCTCCACGCGGCGTGCCACAAGTTGAGGTTACCTTCAATTTAGACGCTAACGGCATTGTACATGTTTCCGCTAAAGACCTGGGAACTGGAAAAGAACAAAGTATTACCATTACCGACTCTTCAGGCTTAAGCAAGAGCGACATTGAACGCTTGGTTCAAGAAGCACAACAGCACGAAGCTGAAGACAAGAAGCTCAAAGAAGTTATTGAAAAGCGTAATGCGCTAGACAATATGATCATGCAAATTGAAAAGACCGTTAAAGAAAACAAAGAAAAGCTTCCAATTGCAGAAGTTAATCTTGTCGAAAAAGCTCTTGAAGACGCGAAGAAAGTTCTTAAAGAGCAAGAAAATGATGGTGACGCGTTGCAAAAAGCAACCGACGACCTCATGAAGGCCTCTCATAATATTGCCGAAATTATCTATAAAGATAAAAATGCTGGGCAAGCTGGCCAACAAGACGCTTCAAGCTCTACCGACCAATCAACTGGCCAACAAGGTCCAATTGATGCGGATTTTGAAGAAAAATAAGTCTTTTCTCTTATCATCGATTTTTCGCAATAAAGGCGGGTTTTTAGCCCGCCTTTATTCATTTTTAACTATTTTTGCACTATTTTGCCCAAACTTGCCAGATTGAAATAAAAATGAGATACTTAGTACATAATTAGTAATATCTAATTTTTATTTAAAATTCAATCGGGAGAAGACTTATGAATATCAAAAAAACCCTATTTTTTATCTATGTACTTTTTTTATGCACAAGCAACAACGCACAAGCAGCTGCCACAAGCTCAAGCACCAAATCGCCTGATGGCAACGCACTACACCATTTTATTTTGCAGTTGCCAGATGATCTATTGCATCACTACATCGATACCAATCGATCTATTCTTCTAACATTGACTGTTCATCCAGCAGGAAGAGAAATGATCTATCAAAGAAACCAGTTTGCCTTGAGGGCCGGCGACCTTGCCTACAACAGAGGCTTTACTCCCTATCTCGACATTCTTGATCACGGAATCGATGAAACAAAGCAAGACATTGAAGATGCTGATGTATATTTCAACGCTTACTCTCTATCGCCAGTCCTTGGGGGCAACATACTCCACCACTTTCTAGGTAACTTGCCCGAAAATATCTACGAACACAATATTAGAAAGAACATAAGATTTATTAATCGCTTCATAAAACGCGGCGCAAACCCTAAACAGGAAGATGCTGATGGCAAAACACCTTTCGACATTGCCCTTGAAAGAAATTTTACGCCATATCTTTACAAAGGCCTCTTTTACTACGAAGAAGTAAGCGACAAGGAAACAGATGATAGATTCTACGAAGAATACGAAAAATACATTGAAGATAATCCTTTAAAAAGAAACGGAAATATTCTTCATTGCTTCCTTGAATCGTTACCCAAAAATCCTCAAGACCATAATAAAGACAGAGTCATCAACGCTCTTCGACGCTTCATACATTATCACGAGGCCGATATAAATGAAAAAAATCGTGACAACTTAACTCCTTACGACCTTGCCTATGAAAAGGGATTTCTCTACCTCTTGAATCCTCTTGAACCAATTCAATACTTTTCTTCATCATCAAGCGACAATGACGAAAGATCATACCAAGAACTCGATTATCCATATTCTGATGAAGATGCTTGTGATGCATGCTACAGATGGTACACACAACTTTCTCCTTCAGAAAAAAATGGAAACGTGCTTCATTGTTTCCTTGAATCATTAAGCAAGGATCATGAGCAACATGATAAAGAGTTTAACATCGCAATGCTGAAACGATTGATAGATCATTATGAAGCCAATGTAAACGCAAAGAATCGCGAAAATCTAACTCCTTACGACCTTGCCAATCAAAAAGGATTTCTTGCTTACCTTGCTCATCTCGCTCCAGACAGCAATTCAGAAAACGAACAAGATGGGGAAGATATTCTTCCACCCTCACCACAAAAAACATCAACTTTCCCATTCGATGATTATGATGATGATATGCCACCGTTAGAACCGAATATTCCTGACGACGCACCGTCAAGCTCTTCTTGCCCAGTCAATCAAGACCACATTCTCATTTCGCCTGAATTTTTTGAAGATATTTCAGCAACCATACCTTTTTCAAGCGACAGCAAAGACGACGCAAGTCACAGCCCTACTCCATCAACCAGAAGCAAGCGAGATCGAACACTAAGTCAAATTTTTTCTTCAGATGAAGAATCATCAAGCTTGCCTTGCTCTTCAACAAGCCAACCCAGCCAACCCGTTGACACCTCGCCTGAATTACTGCGCACACACGAACGCAACGCACAAAAACGAAAAATACAAAGAACTATAAACTTTTCAACCAACAAACATTATGCTGATGAATGCCTAGATTGTGCAGCTGGTAAATGCCCACTCGGACCAAAAGAATAAAGTTCATAACGAAAGAAATTTATGAAAAAAAATATTATAGCATTCTTACTCCTTATTCCTGTTATTTCACCCGCTTTATATGCAGCAGCAAGTGACTGTGATGGCTCAGACACAGCAATCGAACAATGCTTTGGCAACTTTTACGCAAACGAACGTATTTTCAATAGCAGACACGGCATGCAACTCATTCATTATGCTGCATCGCACGGATACAAAAAGGCCGTAGAAGAACTTATTGCAAAAGACCCAACTATCGTTAACGAGCCAGATTTTCTCAACAGAAATCCTTTGATTCATGCGGCAAGTGCTGGCGATCTTGAAATTATACAAATTCTTCTAGACGCAGGCGCCAACACAAAAGCTATAAGCGATTATAACGACCTACGTATCATTAGTGGCAACGCACTACACCACTTCATATTTGGTCTAAGTCCAAATATTGACTACCACAATCAAGAAAAAAATCTGCAAATTATCCAACTTTTATTAGACCGTGGAGTTGAAAAAAATCAAGTTGATATGAAAGGAAGAACTCCATACGATCTGGCAAAAGAAAGCAACTTCAGTCCTTACCTGCTTCTTTTGCATGATTTTGAAGCAGCGTACCAAACACACTGCGAAACATACCCGCATGCTCAAAAAAATACTGCGCGTAAGTTAGATTTTTCTGGTAAAAAAACAACAAGCTCGAGCCAGCCAGATTACATCCTCACAAAAACTCAAAAAGAAACCGAAACTGAAGAACAAGAGGTTCTTTCAGAAACTTTTAGTATATCGGGCAGTGATAATTATGATGATCTTCCACCCTTACTGCCGGCAAGCCCAGTCCGCACCTCTAAACACACTAGGGAAGCATCGCAAATATTTTCAAGCCAACCAAGTGATGGGCTATCTGATCCATCATTAGCTAGCTCATCAAACAAGCGCCAAAGAACACAAAGATCACTAAGTCAACCATTGGTACCAGATGATGAAGCTTCACAATTCTTTTCGCAATCAGCCCATGACGAACTTAAACAATCAATGCCTCAGGAATCTCCGTTTACAACGCGAACAGAAAAACCCCGCTCACTGAGAAAAGATTTAATACCTGTACCAATAGATTTTTCTACTGAAAAAAATCATGCCGATCAGTGTGATAACTGCAAAATTGGTCAGTGCCTTCTTTCGACCATAAAAAATTAATAAAAAACTATATGGCCCAATAGACGCGACAAAAAAATAATTTGTATCCAATCTCTTGCATTCAAAAATAAAAATTTTTACCCTGGGACTAGTTTTAGTTCCAGGGTTTTTTTATAAAGGGAAAATGCCATGAGTTATGTTTGTGCCGCTGTCAAAAAAAGTGCGTGTAACTGTTCCTGCAAAAAAGCCTGCCCAAGTTCTTGCAAATGCAACAAAAGCTGCAAATGCTCCTGCAATATAAAAGTCTGTGCATGTAAAAAAAAATGCCTGTGCAAATAACAAAAATAGCGCTCCTATTTTTTTGGAGCGCTTTTTTTTCTTATGCTGTTCTTTGTGGCGCTGCCGATACATTCAAAACTCAAGAAGTAGCTACTGATCAAGAGGATTGCGAACCTGAAGAGATAACTCATGCACACCAAGAACGCAATAAGCTCTTTGCAGCTGCAGCTCACGGCAACGTGGCACGCTTAAAAGAATTCCTACAAAGTAAAAGCTTTGATATTAACACAACAACCAATAAATATGGCTGGACAGCCCTGCATTACGCTTTCTACTTTCTGCCAAAGCACAAAAACGCTCAAGCTATTGTGACGCTCATTGATGCTGAGGCCGATCTCAGCATTCAAGAATGCGCTGGCAACACACCGGCACATTTTTATACCTTGTGGCGACATACCAGTGACTATACAAAAATTATAAACCCCATTCTAGAAAAAAGCCCTGCAGCAGAACTGAAAAATTATTTCGGCAAAACACTGCGCGATTTACAAGCACCTCATATATCGACAGAATTGCCCTTTAACCCCGAAACGTGGACCGTTACAACATGCGACTGCCTGGCGCAAGCTCATGGGCCAATTAGCAAACGTCTTATCGAAGAAAACTTACCATACTTTCCCAAACATGAGCTGCCCTATTTCAAAGAAGTAGGTTCTTACCAATTCAACACATCAATAATTGAATTCCAATTTTCCAAAGAACTTCTTGAACGACTCAACAAAGAGTAATTTTTTTTAAAAACTTGAGTACGTAAGCAATCTTTTAATCAATTTACTTTCTCCTTCCCTAAGCCAACTCAATATACTAAACTAATCTTGCCAAAATATACCACCTCAAGTCAGGGGAAAACTAATGAAGTATCAAAAATTACTTACCTACATTTCAATACTGGCCATTATCGCTGGTAGCAGTTGGTTTGTTTATCAGCGCTACGTAAAAAAACCGGCCCCTCAACTGTACAAAACAGAAAAACCTCAACACCGAAACATTAGCCAAATTATTGCTGCTTCGGGCATTTTAGAAATAAAAGATATGGTAAAAATAGGAAGCATTGTCTCCGGTACCATTAAAGAGCTGTATGTCAAAGAAGATCAGCAAGTTAAAAAGGGAGAGCTGCTGGCAGAAATTGACCCTGGGACCGGCGACACTGATTTTCAAGATGCTTACCTGCACGTTGTGCGAACAGAAGCCGAACTTGAGTATCAAGAAAAAAACTACTTACGAAAAAAAGAACTCTTTCAAGCTGGCCAACTAGCAAAAGACACGTTTGAAATGCTTGAACGTGATTATCAAACAAAAAAAGCTGATCTCAAATCAGCCAAAACAAAGCTAGAAAAAGAACGACTCTCACTAAAAAACCGTAAAATTTTGGCAGCTGGTGATGGCTTTGTAACCGCGGTAAATGTTTATAAAGGAAGCGGTGTGACAGGAACCTCTTTCTCATCAGCGCCCTTGTTTGAAATAGCGCCCGACATTACCGAAATGGAAGCAAAGCTGGATATCGACGAAAGTGATATTGGTTCAATAAAACCTGGGCAAATGGTTACCATGGCCGTTACCACCTACCCAGATCTTGAAATTAAAACAGCTATAAAAACAGTCGGATTTTCACCAAAATCAAACAAAGATGGCGGTTCAAGCGGCAACCTCTTTTACAAAGCAACCATCGACATCAACAACCACGACCGGCTCTTCAGGCCAGGCATGACGCTCAATGCAAAAATTAAAGCATCAAAAACAAAGAACGCGCTCTGTCTTAAAGGAATTTGCTTTCAGACAAATCCTAAAGTGCTCAAATCTATCGCAAAGAAATTAAAATATGAATTCAAGCCACTAGAAAAAAAAGAACGTAAAGAATTCAAGAAAACACATGCCAACAAACGCGTCAAATTTATATGGACCGTAGCCAACAAAACATTTACCGAAAAAGGCATTTTGTTAGGCATTACTGATGACAACTATTTTGAAGTTAAAGAAGGTTTACATGAAAACGACCAGGTAATCACCGACATTGCCGAAAAAGATGACATGGAAAAACTGTATAAAAGTTGGTATAAAGGTAGCTTATAAATAATGAACTCACGTATTTTAATAAAAAGCTCCCTGCGCGCTTTAAACCACCACAAAGGGCGCTCTTTCTTGACTATCTTAGGCATTATTGTTGGTATTGCCGCCATTATTACCACGCTTGCAATTGGCTATGGCGCTGAAGAAAAAATGCGCAAATCAATTTTAGCAATTGGCAACAACTACATTGAACTGTGGCGCGGCAACTTTGCTTTAGAAGGTGTAACCAAATCAACCAAACAAAAAGAATCAAAAAAACTTACGCTAGCCGACGTTACCAGCCTGCACTCGCAATGCCCGGGTATAAAAAAAATATCGCCGGTTATTTTTGATCGCGGCATTGTTGAATACCACGGCTCTGCCGTTATGTGCGATATTAAAGGGGGCAACGACGAGCTGTTAGACGTTATGGGTCGTTCACTGGTCAACGGCACTCCTCTCACGCAGCACCATATTCAAAAAGGTGCGCGCGTTGCACTCGTTGGCGACCGCACCGCAAAAGATCTTTTTAAATCACTCAACCCAGTTGGACGCACCATAAAAATAAAACAGATCTTGTTTACGGTTATTGGCGTTATCAAAAAAATAGACAATGCACCAGGACACCGCGACCCCAACCTAGACGTTATTGTTCCTTTTACCGCGGCCAAAAAATACCTGCGCAACAACAACAGCAGCACCATCCACGGCATTGTAATTGCTGGCAAAAGCCTGGAAGAGATGCCAACAATAGTCCGGCAAATTAAAAAAGTCATGCGCGCTCGGCACAATTTAGAAATTGACGAACCCAATGACTTTTCATTAATCGACCAAGATTCTATGCTCAAAGCAGCTAAAGCATCATCAAATATTTTTAATATTTTTCTCTTGATCGTTGCTTCAATTTCGTTACTGGTCGGCGGTATTGGCGTTATGAATATTATGCTTGTTTCAGTGAGCGAGCGTACGCAAGAAATTGGTATTCGCATGGCCCTTGGAGCATCGGATTCTCTTATCTTACAACAATTTTTAATTGAAGCAGTTGTCCTCTGTTTTATTGGTGGCGTCATTGGCATTGCCCTGGGTATTGTTGCACCATTTGCAGCACAATACTTCGTCAATCTGCCAGCAGTAATCAGGGTAGAACCGATTATCGTAGCATTTGGCACCATTTTTTTAATAGGTTTAATTTTTGGCTTCTACCCGGCACAAAAGGCATCACGGCTCAATCCGGTAGAAGCACTTATCAAACAATAAAAGATTCATTATGAACAAAAAAATTATCATTATTACCGTGCTCATTGTTTTTGCTACCGGCACAATCGCACGCATTTTTTTAAGCAAGAAAAAAGAAGATCTTGTTCTTGCAAGCGAAAAACCACAAAGACGCCATCTAGCACAATTTGTAACTGCATCAGGCATGCTCAAAGCAAAAGACCAGTTTACCGTTGGTAGCTTGGTTGCCGGCAAAATAATAAAAATTTTGGTTGACAACAATGACCATGTAAAAAAAGATCAGGTCATTGCTATTCTTGACAATGGCATTGGTGACACTGATGTAAAAAAACTCACAGCCCAGCTTAAAGAAGCTCAAGCAAATCTTGCCTACCAAGAAAATTTTTTTAAGCGACAAAAAGAACTGTATCAAAGCAGTCAATTGGCAAAGAACAAGTTTGAACAAGAAGAGCGCGACTTTTTGGTTTCACAAGCGCGCGTTAAGCAGCTTAAAGCATCGCTTGAACGTGAACAAAAATTATACGGAAATCTTTTCATAAAATCACCCGACAATGGAACCATCATTGCCAAAAAAGTTGATGTTGGCCAACAAATAACTTCTCAGTTTGATGCAACCGTTTTATTTATCATTGCCAAAGACTTAACCGACATGGAAGCATATGTTGACGTTGACGAAGCAGACATTGGGCTGATCAAAGAAAAACAAGAGGCGGTATTTACCGTTGATACCTTTACCAAAAGACCCTTCGTTTCATTAGTAAAGCAAGTACAATTTCAGTCCAAAACGGTTGAAAACGTTATAACTTTTGCCACAGTACTCCAAGTTAGCAACCCAACAATAGAGCTACGTCCCGGCATGACCACCAATGTTGAAATTAAAGTTGGTGAAGATAAAAACGCTCTCTCAATCTCCAACAAAGCATTACGCATCAGCGGCTTTAAACTTGAAGAATTTGCCAAAAAATCTGGGTACACATTTGAAAAACTAGAACTAAAACCAGGCTCAATTAAACAGCAACAACACGATACGTTGTGGATACTTGAAGACAAAACAATTAAACAAGTTGAAGTAACGCTGGGCGTAGTCGACACACGCTTCACTCAAGTTATTAAGGGCCTAACCGAAAGCAGCAATGTCATTGTAGAATTTACCGAGCAACAGCGTGAAAATATGCTTTTACGAGCAGTTTACGGAGCCCGACCAGGAATGATAGGTACAAAATGAAACTATTAGAAGCAAAAAACCTCGTCAAAATATACCGCATGGGCGACAACGATTTAGTCGCATTAAAGGGCATTAATTTAACTATTGATCAAGGAGAGTTTTTAGCAATTATGGGAACCTCTGGTTCAGGCAAATCAACGCTTATGCATTTGCTCGGCTGCCTAGATATACCAACCGAAGGGCAATACTTTATTGAAGGCAAAAACGTTGCTCACGCCACACGTGACGAACTTGCTAAAATTAGAAATGAAAAAATTGGTTTTGTCTTTCAAAAATTTCATTTATTAAGTGATTTAACAGCACAAGAAAACGTTGCCCTACCGCGCCTTTACGCAGGAGAAACGGAAGAAAAAGCTGCACAAGAAGCGGCAAAACTTTTGGAATCAGTTGAGCTTGGCAATCGGCTGGACCACTACCCATACCAACTTTCTGGCGGCCAGCAACAACGTGTTGCCATTGCCCGTTCACTGATCAACAACCCCCGCATTATCTTGGCCGATGAGCCAACCGGAAACCTGGACTCGGCAACTGGCGAGACCATTATCAACATGTTCAAAAAACTCAATACTGAAAAAAACGTTACCATAATTCTGGTTACTCACGAACCACGTGTAGCAAATTATACCAAGCGCATTGTTGAACTCATTGATGGCAACATTGTTTCTGACAAAAGGAATGATTAATGAATCTGGCCATCATCTTTCGCTCAGCTCTTAAATCACTTGCCAGCCACAAAATACGTTCACTACTCACCACCCTGGGCATTATTATTGGCGTGGTAGCCATTGTGTGCGTTATGTCAATTGGCGAAGGGGCCAAGCATCGCATTAACCAAGAAATTCAAAAGCTGGGTACTAACTTTATTATTGTGCTCTCGTCCTCACAAAAAAAACTTACCAGCCGCAGCGCTCCTCTCAAGCCATTGCTCACGCCCAAAGATCTGCACACCATAAAAAATGAGTGCGACAACATTGCATTAATCTCGCCTGGCATTCAGCAACCATCAAAGATTATGTCAGGCAATAAATCGTGGGAAACAACGCTAGGCGGAGTTGCCCAAAATTACAGCGAAATTAGAAATTGGAAGCTAACTGACGGTGATTTTTTTACCCACCAAGATATGATTTCTGGCAACAAAGTTGCCGTTGTGGGCATGACGGTTAAACGTGAAGTTTTTGGCAACGAAAATCCGGTTGGCAAAACATTACGCATTAAACGCATTCCTTTTTTAGTTATTGGAACGTTAAGTGAGCTAGGAAAACGACCAGACGGAACCGATCAAGACGATACCGTACTGATTCCTGTTACCACCATGCGCAAACGAATTATGGGTGGCAAAGAACTTTATTTTGCGTTAATTATGTCGGCCAAAGACAAAGACCGCATGCAGCAAACATCCAACGAAATACGCTCAATTTTGCGCCTAACACACAAAATACCCGAATGCGATGACGATGATTTTACCATGTTTACACAAGAAGATGTTGCGCAAGCGTCTGATGCGGCAACAAAAATTATGAATCTACTTCTCTTTTTTGTTGCACTCATTTCGCTGATTGTTGGCGGCATTGGCATTATGAATATCATGCTCGTTTCAGTAACTGAGCGCACGCGCGAAATTGGTATTCGCATGGCTCTTGGCGCCACTACTAAAAGTATACTCAATCAGTTCATTTTTGAAGCAATCACCATCTGCCTGCTTGGCGGCCTACTTGGCCTGCTCATTGGCGTTGGCTGTTCTGTTTTGATTGGTGTGGGGCTTGGTTGGCCAGTGTTTATATCAAAAATATCACTCGCTATCTCACTGGTAACATCAGCTTCAATTGGGCTTTTTTTTGGCTACTATCCCGCTTACAAAGCCTCAAGGCTCAACCCAGTTGATGCACTAGCAGAGCGGTAACTAGCGTCGAGCTGTCTAATCAAATCAACCAAAACACGGCACGACTGTTTAAATGCTGAAAACCAAAGGCTAATGTGTTCTTGCTCGGAGCCACTAAAATTCTTTGGCAACGCAAGACTATAGCGAACTTTTGTCGCACTTATCAATTGATCTTCTAAAAGTCGTATCTCATACCAAAAAGCAGGCGGGGCTTGATAATTTAATTGATTAAGCTTTTCGGCATAGAGCCTTTTGATCCCTAAAATACCTTGTAAGCAAACTGCATGCCACCTACTAACCGTTGTAACTCTTGTCATATTTTTGCTCACTAGAGCTACTAAATCATTATATTTTTGTGCAAAAAATTTCACACAAACAGTATCCTGAGTATCATCTGAAGTTTGCGAATTATCGCCCAAAGAACCGGACAAAGCACTTGATGGTAACTCAGGCAATGGCACGTGCATTCTTGAACTCGGACCGCCAAAAACTGTCGACACACTAACAACACTGATCACAAGCGCCGCGAGTACCATCGTGTTTTTCATCGCAAACCCCTTTACTTACTTACAGCCCAAAAAAAATCAACTTCCTATTTCTCTGACCCATTTTGTAGTTTTCAGTTCGCTTGACCAAATGGGCAACAAATTTATTACATTCCCACAATTCAGCGGCCCAATAAACCAACGTTGCATTTTTGTGCTCACACGAAGGTTTAAACATGCGGCACAATTCGCTCTCTTCAATTGCTGCACGCGTAACAAAAAGATCAATCTTGCCACTTGTTTTACGCAAAAAGGTGCGCCAATCAAGATCGCAAATTTCAACATTTTCAAGTTCAAGAATACTGATCAAATCTGCCAGGTATGCTTGTTTTTTTTTGTTAACTTCAATCAAGACAACCTTTAAATGTGGGAAAAGAATTTTTAGTGGAATAGCAGGAAAGCCAGCACCCGTGCCAACGTCAGCAATACTTGAAATGGCATCAAGATCTACAAACTTTCTCAGAATCAATGAATCTTGAAAGTGCTGACGCACAATGCCCAATAAATCTTTAATTGCCGTTAAGTTGGTCTCTTTGTTGCGCTCACTCAACAATGCTTCGTACCGCTGAAACTGAGAGAGCTGATGGTCGGAAAGTTTTTCTGTTTTTGCAAAATCGGGCCAAATAGTTTCTGCCGAACGTGGTGCTTTACTCATAGACATTTCTCCAATAAAAACGATGTTTTTAATCAAATTTTTCAAATTTAGAAGTTAATGAACCCTTTTTTGGTATCATCAAACTATTAATAAACCGTTGATACCAAAAAGGAAGTGTATGATGAACCTATCACAAAAATGTGTAAAAATCATCTTTACTCTATTATTTGGCCTAAAAACATGCTATTTAACAGCAGATAACCGCATTGTCATGCAGCTCAAGCATGCGCCAGACGAGGTCATTAAGAGCGTTCAAGAAGGCTACCCGCACGATCACGGAATTAAAAAAATCAATAATCTTGACCAAAAGACCCCCGGTCAGGTAAGTAAAAAGTTAGTAAAAAATGGCGCAAGAACTTATTTAACCCAAACGTTGAGTGGCTTTATGGCAATTTATGGCGGCTACATGGACATCTCAGATACTGACGGCCTCATCACTTTTCCACTGCGCCATGCAAGTCAAAAGGTTTATGTGGCAGTAACACCAGATATAAAACTGGTCAATGTAAAAGACAAAACATTTTCACACTACGAATTTATACCGAAAGATAATCCAACAGAGTTGTATCTACTTGAAAAAAAAGAAGACGAGAAAAAACAATTGTTTTGGCAAACAAAAAAAGTTGCGCTACCCAAAGACAACCGCATCGCACCCATTAGTATTGTGCTGTTAACCAAGCCAAAAAATGTAGCAATCCTGGAAGGCGACAACTTGGCAACCGCAACTCCACAGCTTATTTTGCCACCAATATATGTTGTTGGTGCAATCAACAAAGAAAAAGTTCTTTTGAAAATGCTTGATTTAAAACAATTTTTTGAAACAATTATAATAAGAAAAAAGAATATTGATGAAGGAAAAGGTATTCAAAAAATGATTACCAACGTATAGTTTTTTTTGTTTAACCCATAAGGAGAGAAGCATGAAATATGCAGTACGTTTAATGGCCTTGTTGGCCATTTTGGGCCTTGGTCTTGTTTCAGGTTGTGGAAAAAAGCACAAAGATAAAAACGGCGAGCACAAAAACCACAAAGACAAAAAAGAAATGAAACATAAAAACCATCGCGGCGCAAAGCATGAAAAAAAAGACACCAAGGCAAAAAAGGAAAAGAAAAAAGACCGCTGGACACTTGGTAAATAACCAGTTCTCAACAAAAAAAGCCGGTTCTGAATGACCGGCTTTTTTTGTTTTTTTGCTAAATTTAGGTAAGCTGTCCTTTCCTATATTTTTAAATCGGAAATGAATTGACATGAAAAATAGTTACACTGTCAAAAATTTTCTTCCACTCATCATAATTTTTTCTATTATTACTACGGTAACATTACTCAAACAAACCTTATCTCCCTCATTCAGTGTTCATACATTAATGCTTGATTTCATGGGGATATTTTTCGTCACTTTTAGTTTGTTCAAAATAATTAATCTTAAAAATTTTGCACAAGCATACGCAGAGTATGACCTGATAGCAAAACGTTCCAGATCCTATGCATTAGCATATCCATTTATTGAACTTTCCCTGGGAGTTTCATATCTGTTGCGCTGGCAATTAGCGCTGGCTCATTGGGTAACTCTTGTGGTCATGCTTATAAGTGCGGCAGGCGTAGCTTACGCATTGGCACAAAGCAAAAATATAGAATGTGCATGTCTAGGCATGGTATTTAGAGTGCCAATGACTTATGTCACCCTGGGAGAAGATCTATTAATGGTTCTTATGGCCGCAATAATGATCGTTATAACAAGCATATTTAGTCAAATTGAACAAATCTATCCACAATTTCCATGGAAGACATTTCGACAAGCTGTATTATTAAAACACATCGACCCAAAAATCAGCCATGCAAAGATAGAGCTGCTCAAGGGCGGTTTTTCATCAGATGGGCTCTTCAAAGTTCACTTAACTTCTGGTGGTTATGTTCTTAGATTTATGGGAGAAAAACCATTGGAGCAGCGCAAAATAATCAGCCAATCATTTAGGTGGGCAGATATAAATGGTTTTGGCCCTAAGGTTCCGTTAATTGATGAACAAAATTTTTCATTTATTTTAACTGCCTTTGTCATGGGCAGGACACTAACATTGAAAGATACTAAAGATAAAAAAATCCTTAGGATTTTAGGTAATATTTTATCGAAAGTTCATAATACACCTCCCCCCCCAAAAAATTATCAAGAATTTAGCCAATTTACTTTTGGGCAGGCGTGGTACAAAAAAGTTATGGCTGATCAAAACAAAATTTACGGACCTTCAATACTCAAAGAAGCCTATACACACTGGCAAAAAATTAACAATGAAATTTATCAAGCACCATTTAAAAAGGCTATGTTGCATAATGACCTTAATTTAAGGAACATAGTATTGAACAATGATCATATTACTCTTTTGGACTGGGAATTAGCAGGAGTTGAAGATCCTAGAAAAGAAATTGCTCATGTTTGTGCATGGTATGGACTTGATGATGAACTGACAATAACATTTCTGTCTGCTTACTATGGCAGAAGGCCAACAGAAGAGGAATTACTGATCCTAAAAAAACTTAAAACATTAATACTTCTTGAATTTGCCTGGGTAGGTTTATCTTCTTTGAAAGCTGATTTTAATCAAATGATGTGGGATAAAGATTATGAGCAAGCAAGTCCAAAGACTATAGAAGCCTTATCAATCATCCAAATGGAATCAGAAACCAAGCCATCCGACAAAACAACTAGAGAAATTTTTTTAGGATTGGTAAAGCAATTTATGCTTAACGCACAAAATAGTTAGGTTTTTCGATAACTTTTAAGAAGGAGACTTTTTATGAAGACACGTTTTTTTGAAAGAGCTACCAAAGTTTTATCATTGTTTTTTTCCCTCTCAACAATGGTATGCTGCGCATTCCCAGTACTATTTGCATTCTTAGGTTTTGGTGCAGCCTTTTCTGGGTTGATATCTATTTTTCCATTTTTGGTCACTTTAAGCAAATACAAAGCCTGGCTGTTCTTGGTCGGCTTTACCTTTCTTGCTATAAACGGGTATCACGTTTATACGCACCAGAAAACACTATGCCCTACTCCGCTGGGAGCTGGTCATCTTGAGCATACAACCGGTTGTGATATTGCTACAGGATGGAATAAGACATTATTCTGGCTTTCAGCCGGCATGCTTTTCTTTGGCTTCTTTATGGCATATCTCGCCTTTCCATTATTCAAATTTCTAGGGCTTGTATGATAAAGTTGCTAGCAGGCGTCACCATCTTTTTTCTTGTTACTGCGACCAATTTTAGCTCATTATCGGCTCACGAGCCACTTTTTGGATTTGGCCCAGATACCATCAGAAAAGGTGGTTATGCTATTGAAGGTGAATTTGAGTACGAACGAGTTGGCGATGAACGAGAGACTGAAGTTGCCGCTGACATTATGTACGGCGTTACCGAATATTTAGCAGTTTCAGCAACAATACCATTTATTATTAATAAACAAGAACAAGAGAATGGCAAGTGTGAGGCATTCAGGTCAGCAGGACTGGGCAAACTAGAAGCACGTGCAAAATATAGGCTGTATTTTGATTACCAGTACGGAAAAAGAACACAGGTGGTACTTATTGGCGGCATACGCTTTCCAACCGTAGGGCTTAATAAGAACCCAGCACTGGGTAATAGAACTATGGACTTTATTGTTTCCACGGCAGCAGGTTATGAAACATTGCAGGCCAGTTATTTTGGTACAATAACCTACACCATCAACACACGCGGTCATGGCCAGCAAGAAGGTAATGAGTTGAACTTAACCTTATCTGCTGGTTTTAGGCCGGAGCCCATTTCGTACTACAAACTGGACTGGCTTTTTTTTCTGGAATTTGATTTAGTTCACACGGCAAAAGCCAAGATACATCGAAGCAAAGATAATAACTCAGGAGGCTACGTTGCCTTTGTAGGCCCTATTGTTTTTGTATCAAAAGAAAATATATTGTTCAAAGCGGGCATTCAAGCACCAATGTTTGAGCATGTAAATGGCATGCAAGAGAAACATGATTATCGCGTTGCGTTTGGGTTAGATCTTCACTTTTAATTTGAGGAAAAAAGATGAATTTCATAAATAAAAGAGTTGTCATGTTTTTATGTGCTTTGCTAGTTGTTGCACCATTATGTTTTCAAAGCGCTGCCGTAAAGGGAGCTGCTGAAGCAGTGCACAGCGGTATCAAAGAAATAGTTATTAAAGTAAAGGGAATGATTTGTCCCTTTTGTTCCAATGCATTGGAACGGGCGCTCAAGGCGCGGCCGTATATTAAACAAGTTAAAAATATTGACTTGCAAGCAGGCTTGGTTGATTTGCTTATCAAAGATGGAGTTACCATGACACAGCAAGAAATGGAAACTGACCTTGCAACAACCATTAAAGAAGCTACTTTTGCTTATGATGGTGTAGAAAAAGTTATTTCCTAACGTACAAATAAACGGTTGGATAATGATATGAGATTAATTAATGTTTTTGTTTTTTTTACGCTTGGCTTGGGGCTGTTCGCTCAAAACGATAATAATGCGAACGGACCTACTGGGCAGATCACAAGTGCAGAAATGCGTATAAAAGGGCTTGTGGGAACGACATATGTAATAAGCACCGTAAATGCTTTGAAAAAAATACCGCAGGTTGCAGACGTAAGAAATCTTAATGTCGAGCATGGTAGCATGGTTGTTGCATTAAAAAAAGATAACGAGCTGTCGTTCCAAGAGTTGCAAGACAAGCTTTTCAGTGCCATCAAAAGTGGCGGCTGCCTGTGCGATGCCATTGGTAAGGTCAGCATCGAAAGCATGATAAAAAAAGATAGCTATGGTTTTTTTGTAAGTATCGCACATGAAAAGATCTACTTGGGTTTGCTGGCAAAAAAAGCACCTCGACGCCTTTCTAAAAAAATAGAAAAATGGTTCAAGAATGGTTCATGGGTAATTGCTACCGGTCTTTTGCACAAGCATGACAATAACACGCTGGGCATGTCAGACACTATTATTGAAGAGCTTTAGTAAATAAATTTAAGCAATAAAAAAAGCCGGTCATTCAAGACCGGCTTTTTTTATTGCTTAAATTTAAAATTAATTCAAACCAAGATTGTCTAAAAATGCATCTTGCTGTGGCTCTCTACCCAAAAAGTCTTCAAGTAATTCATTGGGGTCTTTGCTACCGCCCGGCGCTAAAATGCACGCAACATACTTTTTGCCCATCTCAGAATTTAAAAGCCCATTTTTTTTAATTTCATAAAAAATATCAAGCGCAAACACTTTGGACCACATATAGCCATAATATTTTGCACCATAACCATTTAAATGACCAAATGATGCATGATGATGAGCCTCTGGCTCAAAGCGCACATTCTTGTTATATTTTAATGCTATTTCTTTGCTCAATGCATCAAGATCTTTGCTTTGACCAGCTTTATAGCAATTGAGCGAAAACAGTGCAAATGCACACTGACGGCGTACAAAAAAACCTGAATCAAACTTTTTAAGTTCGATCTTTTTATCAATCAACTCAGCTGGCAAAGGCTTGCCTGTTTTGTAATGCGAGCTAATATCACTCAGCATGTCCTTTTCATACATCCACTCTTCAAGCATTTGTGAAGGAAGTTCAACAAAATCACGCTTCGTGCTGGTACCAGAACATGATGCTAATTCAGTTCTACCAAGCACTCCGTGCATTGCATGCCCAAATTCATGGAAAAAGGTCTCAACATCACTGTGTTTAAGCAAAGCAGGTGCATCAGTCGTTGCTTTAGGAAAGTTGGCAATAACCACACCAACAGAAGGAATTTCATAGTCGCCACGTTGCACGCCATGAACAAATCCACAATAACACGCATGGCTATATTTGCCTTCGCGTGGATACAAATCAAGATACAAATGCCCAATAAGTTTTCCTGTTGAGTTTTCATAAATTTCAAGAAGTTTTACTTCGTCATGCCACGCCCAGTCTGGCGCTGTCTCTTTAAAGGTAAGCCCCAAAAAGTGCTCATAAATACTCAGCATGCCGGCAAGCGCTTTGTCTACCGGGAAATATTCTGCCAATTCACGTTCATCAAGTTGATAATGCTTTTTTTTGTAAGCATTTTTTACATATGAAACGTCCCACGAGCTAAATTTTCCATCAGCATCAAGCGTAATTTCTGCAGGCAACTCACTCTTTAACAAGTCAAACTCTGCCTGTTCTTTTTTTTCGCTTTTTGCCATTAAATCAACTAAGAACTTTTCCACACGTTCAACTGTTTGCGCCATGCCAGAATGAGTATCAAGAGCAGCATATGATTCATAGCCAAGTAGCTCTGCCAACTCATCGCGATACGCAATCAACTTACCAAGAGATTCGTTATTTTTTGGATATGCTCTGTTTTGAAAGGCAAAGTATAAATCTTTGCGTGTTTTTTCAACCGCACAATTTTGCATAACTTCAGTATACGTAGGGTAGTCGCATCCCAAAACATACTGATCGCCCTTTTTTTCAAGCGCTTCAATAAAGCCGTCACGCAGACCCTGCAAATCATCACGCTCAACTAAAATGGTGCTTTTGTCGGCAGCAATATTAGCATCAAAATCAATACCAACTTGTGCAATCTTTTTCTTAATATCTTTTACTTTTTCAAGCTGATCTGCTGGTAAATCTAAACCAGAGCTATGAAAGTCTTTCATAGCCTCATCAAGATAATAGGTCTCTTGCCGACTCAATGTTTCTACCGCTTCTCGAGTAGCTCGATATTCTTTGAAAGCATGGTAAAGGCGCTGGTCAAAATACAAATCAACACTAAATTTACTGAGTTTAATACTAGCTTCCTGGCAAACATCCCGCATACCTTTTTCAGGATGCACCATGTTCATAATTTCAATAGCTGCTGCACATTGACCAAACTTTTCTTGCGATGCATCAAGCGCATGCATGGTATTGTCAAAGGTTCTTTGCTCTGCAGGAATTGCCAAAATGGCTTCAAATTCACGCCTTGCCTGCTCCATAGCCCTTTGAGCAAAGCTTGTTACTTCAGCTTCATTTTTGGGAAACAATGCACCAAGCTTATAATCACTTTTTGCTACGCTTTTAGCGCGGCCTTGATCGTGTGGCAATGTCATGGTACTTCTATCCTTTGCATTATTGTGGCAACTTAACATTAAAATAGGCAGCATCGCTATGATGCTTACTCGTACAATCTTCATATGAATCTACCTCTTCCTTGCAACAAAAAAAGAACTATTTTTTGATAATTTTTTGATAGTTTATTGTAGCACACTTTTTGTTCTTTCAAAAGAATGAGCAATGAGCAATAGAACGTTAATGCACACCAAAAAAAAGAGCCTCTCTTTCGAGAAGCCCTTTTTTATTAAGATAGTATAACGGTCATTATTAATCTAAATTATCCGATTCTGAAGTAAATTCATGCGACGTGTCTTCGTCATTTGCAGGAGCTTCTTGCTCATCATCACTTGGCCATTCAACAATTGGAGCCGGACCTGAATAACGTTGAGAAACTTCTGGAACCAAATCTGAAGAACCTCGTTGTTTCTTTTCAGCGTCTTGCTCCAAGCCATTGTTTCTATCACGCTTAATGCGCAACTCTTGTTGCTTGTGTGGCGCTTGAACAGTTGGCATTGCAGCAGGCTCTTGGTCCAAAGCTCCAACATTATACAACGCCCGAGGAATTGTTCTTAAGCTGGTAAACTCAGCCAAAAAGCTGGCTACCCGATCAAGCTTCATGCCTGGCGCAATGAATGGTCGTGAAGATTTCACATAAAAAAGAAGGTACGGCGCCGTGGTATAATTATGCGATCGACCACTACGAAATTTTAATGTCAAATCAGCTGAAGCTAAATGTTGTACATGTGGCAAGGCTAAATCGCACACTTGCTCATCATTATAATAATACCACTTATAATTTTCATACGAACGTGCAGCGGCAACATAATGCCCAAATTGAAGACTACCTGTCTGGTTTACCACCGCGACCAAGTTATAATATGCTCCGTGGGCAAGACTTGGATCAGCAACATAGTCACTCAAATCAAGCCCATTCACCGGAAAGGTAACGCGTGCATTATTGCGTAAACCAGGCGCCTCAAATCTTTTAAGTTGAATCATGAGAACTTCTGGCAATTGGGTAGCGCGCACGGCACCCAATGGACGCTCATTAAAATAACCCGTCAAAAGATCTTGCAATCTAACCTTGGTTGTGGTTTTTTCTGGAAGAGCAACCGACAAAGCCGATTCAGACGCACCGTCGGTCATTTTTACAGCAAATATATCTTGCACGCGTCTCTTTTTTTCAACAAGACTGTTTACATGGTGCACAAGTGGCTGCCAATTACAAGCACGCACATAAGTTTCTAATTGCTCAATCTGCGAAGAACTAATAATTGTTTCAACATGTTGAGCACTTATCCCGCTCAGCTTGTCGTAGATAAAATAAAAATAATCGTCAACGTCTGGCATCAAGGCCCACAATGCTGGTATTGCATCTTCGTTGCTGTCTAGTGCATTGTAAATCAATTTTCCAACGATAATTTTTCTTGCTTCCCACCCTTGAGCGCCTTCTCTGTTAAACTTAAAAAATGAAAAAACAGCATCTTTCACTTTTTTAATTAAATTTTCTATGATAGTTGGCCTAGTAATATTTTTGAAAGTTCTCAATGTTTTTATCAACCCAATAAATTTTTCTGGCGTCATTACATTGCTTTCAAGAATGTTGCGACATAAAACATAACGAGATCGATTATCACCAGCCGCCATGGCACTATCCGCAAGCCTTAAACATAGGTCTTGAAAAGCAACAGCGTCACCGCTGTTAATTGCTTGTACACATTCATTTTCTAACAACTCTGTTTTTATAGCACTCAATACACCACAAAAACGCGCAACAATAGATTCTTGCGTATATTCATTACCCAAGGGCAATCTATTAAAAAAACGCGTTATAATGGTATCAATAAATTGCGTACTATCACTCCCTGGAGCAAGCCCAAGCAACCATTGCCTAAATTGTGTTGTAATATCTTCTTTTGCATTTTCTAAATCAACAAAATTTTCGCTCAACTGATCAATAAGATATGATACAAATTCTTGCGCATCTTGATGTCCTGTACACATAGCTTGTATTGAACTTCCATCAGCACAAAGACGTTGACGCAAAACTTTTGGATTAATTGATTCAGGGCTTTGGGCCATTGCTGCAATATGATTAATCAACAACGTTGGCGGCGATGGCTGACGGTAAACATTATGATCATCAGCCCACTCAAGATAGTCGCGCAGCGGCTTTGAATGGAAAAGCGCCTGTACTGTTGAATTTAAAAAGCAATCGCTGCCATTGTTCAAAGCGCCGTGGTTTGGCTTTGGTTGTGGCATTGGCACGGCTGTTGCAGCAGCGTTAACAGCACCTGCAAGAGTTACAGCTAATGCTACACCAAGAAAAATTTTATTAATTGCGTTCATGATAACCTCCATGAAACTTTATAACGTTATACTATCAAATTTAATTATATAGGTACCGGAAGGAATATCACGCAGACTCTCTAATGAGTCATTCGGAAATAATTCGTTCGTATCGTTTGAACAACGCTCTCTGTCTGCAAGTACCCGAACTAGCAAACGATCTATTTTTTGATCACTATCATCTGAATCACTAGAATCTGATTCTGATAAAATTATTTGATCATCAAAAAGTTGAGGCTCTTCAACAGGCGGCCCAAGAAGCACTGTAGGTTCAGAAACTAAATCAGAACCTTCCTGAAGAACCGGCAACAATAATGGTAGTTGCTCGTCCTCGGCGCTTTTTTCTTGCTCTGTTAATGCTGGCAATGTTACCGACGGTGATGTTTGTTGCAAAAAGAAATCAGAAAATTTAGGTGCATCATCAACGGGTAAATTTGAAGATGATGATGATGGTAGCAACGGTAATGGCAACACGGCATTCCCAATAGCGCCATCAAACAAAGAAGACCCTGGTAATTCTGCCAATTCTTCAACAGAACCAAAATCTTGTTCTTCATCTGATTCACTACGTTCTTGCTCAAGAGAAGTACCGTGCGAAACAAAAGTATTGAAAGGTTGACGACGTACAAGTTTATTAAAAACATACGTAACACCATTTACCGTAATTTTTACCATGCCTTTGCCCGCATAATAAACCAAAGGCAAAGCCATTAAAATTTGTGAGGCTGAGTAAAAAGCACTGTGATCGCTCAAAGCTCCACCGGCAATAGCAGCATCAAGTGCAAGCCCTGTAGCAAAAAGACCACCCATTATCTTTTTTCGATCAAACAATGAAGCAGCTTGAGTTGTTCGCACTTCAGACGTTTTGGCGTCATGTGAACGATTTGTTCTTTGAGTCTTATTTGTTGTTGAAACGTGTGGAGCAGTATTATGCCTGCCTCGCTTGCTGCGTGTGTCTGGTTGCCTAGAAGACGCAGCTGCGTGAGTATCAACACTTATCGCAGTAGCTATAAAAACTGCAGAAAGTATAATTTTATTAAACGTGTTCATGGTAACCTCCACTGAACTTCTTAAACA
This sequence comes from Candidatus Babeliales bacterium, assembly GCA_019749895.1. Lineage (NCBI taxonomy): Bacteria > Candidatus Babeliae > Candidatus Babeliales > Candidatus Babeliales bacterium. The sequence continues at coordinate 316,341 of JAIEPG010000003.1, forward strand.
ATCTTTCTAGGAAAAAAGGGGCCTTTTCAGACCCCTTTTTATAAACTAATTACTTCTGAGTAAGATTACGAAATTACGCAACCCGCGTCACGAACTCTCTTTGCAGTATTTATTACTGGTCGTTGTACAGATTCTGGAAGAAGAGCCCATACAAAACCTGTACAGGCAAGAACCTGACCAGCGGTAAGAGCAGCTACAACTGGAGCACTAACTACAAGCCCGTAAGCAGAAAGAAGTCCCATCGCCACGTCATATGTAACTGCAGACGCTATAAGAGTACCCCTTACAATAAGGTTATAACCACCTTCAGTTCTTTCAATAGTAGCAACAACTTCCTCTTCATCTTCTTCTGAATCACTTGGACCAGCTGGAAGAGGATCAGAAATACCACGTGGAATTTCTGTGAATGGCAAACTATATCCGCCACAAGAAATTGGGCTGCTGTTTGAGCTTGAGCTGCTGCTTGAGCTTGATGAGCTTGAGCTGCTTGGAGTTGATGGTTCTTCTGACATTGGACAATAATAATTCAAGGCATCGCCTTCTTCTGGAAATTCCACAATTGGTCTAGCAGTCATACTACGTTGTTGTTTTGGAGCCGGTGCGTTATTTTCTGATGAACCAAACATGAGGTTTTCCAAAGCTTTTCTTTGTGCTTCAATTTCAGGATGATATTCTAACAAGTTTTGTTGGTCAAGAACATCATCTTGTGAAGTGCCAAGAAGAACAACTGGATAAGCTTGAGTAAGTGAATACGGAACCAATTGTCCATCAACAGGATTCAAAGCTAGATTAAGATCGTCTTGAATAATATCTGTCAATGCGTAAGGGTTGGCACCCAAAGCAGCATGGCCAGCAGTAACATTACGATAATCAAGTACAATATCAATAAGCGCATTACCAGTTACCGTAGCATGTTGTTGTTGCGCTGGATCCAATTGAGCAAACAATGGAGCCAATTCAACCGCTGGCGCCTTGCCCATAAGGAAAGCCAAACCTGCGCGATAAGCAGCTATGCGATATGCACGCAAAGCGTGGTCTGCATAAGCAGCATTGTAAGGAATAAGAGTACCTGATTGAGCTACTTGTTCTTGTGGCAACATTTCAGCTATATCGCGAATCATGTCGTTAAGATAACGATGCTTGTTAGCTAACAAACGAGCTTCGCCCTTCTTTGCATTAACCGTTCTTGTGACAAAAGTTTTAAGTCTTGCAGCATATTCTGGAGTAATCAAATCATCTTGCGCCATTTGGGTAAGAATAGCTTTAATAGCATTAGCTTTAGCACGAACATTGTTTTCGTTCATAGCTGCCTGAAGCTGCTCAGCTTGCTCAACGTCTGAAGTTGCAGCTGCATAAATACCAAAATTAAAAATCGTTGATGCCAAAACAGCACCTAAAAGGATTCTACGTACATTCTTCATCTGAACCTCCGTGGGTTTGATAAAAATTAATAACAAATACCTGGAAAGCAACCACCGTGGTTAACCAAGCGTGTACAAAACAAAGGGTGTATAACCTTCCATTTAGTACCAGACAATCCGGTACTTATAACCTCGCATTTTAGATAAGACTTTCAACCAAGAAAGCACTTACCTTACAACTAGCATAATTTATAGAGACCAACTTGTCAAACGCAAAAAACAGCACTTTTTATTGGTTTTAAAAGGCTTTTTTAAGCTGCATAAGATTGATACCTAAGACCAATTATTACAAATATATAATTTTATTGCCCATTTGTCAAACGCCCCAGAAAGGGACATTTTAGATCTTTTTTTAGCTAAAAAAGCGGGTTTTTATTTGATCTTCAAGGTTCTCTTCAGTCAAGAAACCTTGAATAATGGGAGCAGGCAAGTGAAGGTTGCCCTTAAAAAAGAAGACAAAAACGGGCATATTCATCTGCCGAATATGCAACATAGCCATCAAATTAAAGACTATGTGGTAGTTTTCTTTATTGGTATCTTGCTCGCTGAGCAGGTCCATAGAAGCAAATTTAACGCGTGAATTAAACTTTTCGGCCACTTTTTGAAAAACAGGTATCATCTTTTTAGACTCTGAGCTCTTATTTGAATAAATCTTAAGTACCACCGGCTGCTCAAGGCTGGCCTTTAAAACCTCCGCCTGGTAAGCCTGCAAGCCTTCAATGGCCACAACCGCGCTGTCAGACTTGTCTGGTTTTTTTTCAAAAGCAGCCGGAGCAGGCTTTTCAGCAAAAACGTCGCTGGTAGCTCGTTCGTTAATCACCAATCGCTCGTCTGCCTGATAGCCCATCACCTGCCCAAAACTGCCCCAAAATAACAAAAATACGCCCAAATAGATGTGAATGATCATCCCCCGCCCTTTCCCAATCTTTTCCCCAAAAGATCTTCATGCTCATAAGCATTATCATTATTAGATTAATCAAGCGGGGGCAGGCATAGCAAACATATAAAGAACTTGAATAAATTAGGTTACTAGGCTTCAAAAATGCCTCTTAACTGGCTTTTTTTAAACCAACAAACCCAACTGCCCAGACAAATACTGCGCACCCTCATGCCCCGGCTCTAAAAAAAGAACGGTTTTTAGCTGATTTTTAGTCAGACCAGGCTCGTTTAACTGGTTGGCAATCAGGGCCAAAAAATAATGAGCATCAATATAACTGGGCGCCAAAGCAGTTGCCTGCATTAAAAGTTTTTTGGCACGTTCAGAGTCACCCCGCGCTCCAAACACCCTGGCCTGGTTGACCAGTGCCACTTCAGGGGTTAGGTAATGCCGGTCATTTTCAAGCTGCTGCCAAATGCCCAGCGCCTCCGACTCTTTACCGGTTTGTGCCAACGCACAGGCATAATTATTCATAATTTCGGCATGCAAGACCTGGTCTTTGCAGGCAGCCAAAGCCTGCTTAAACAACAAAAGACTTTCTTGCTCGTGCTGCAACGAAAATAAGATAGTGGCTTTCAAGGCCATATAACGAGGATTTTGGTCATTTTTTAATGCTTTTTCAACCAAGGTAAGGGCTTTTTTTAGTGAGTTAGGTGCCGCCTCAGAAATCTCAATCAAGGCCAATTTATAATCGATTTGGGCCGTTTTTACGGTATTCTTTTTTTTTGCACAACCTGACAGGGCAAGACAAATAAATAAATAGCTACATCGTTTCATGATCTTCTCAACTTCCTCGTACTTTGGCGTTATAATACCTAAAATTTAACTTTTCTGGTATGCTAGGCACCATGGAGCTTATGCTTTAGTTTTTAGCATTCTTAAAGTAAAAAAACAAAGAGGCTTTTTGTGCAGGTCATTTGGGACGAATTTTTAAAAATCATAAAAGAAGAGGCTGGTAGCCAAATTGTTGAAACCTGGTTTAAGGCTGTTATTCTGCAAGACTGGAACCCAACCACACAACAGGTTATTTTGAAGGCTCCCAACCAATTTGTACGCACGTGGATTCAAGAGCACTATGAGCCCCTGCTTAAAATGCACCTGGGCAGGCTTTTGCATGCACATCATTTAAAGATATTCTTTACCTGCAAAGACTCTGCCCCTACCGACGAGCGCAAAGAAACTATCATACCCGCAGCGGTAGACAAGCGCGAAAATAGTACTTTTTTGTCATATTTAAGCGGACTACACAACCAAAAGGCCCACTACACTCAACCAGCTCCCACACAACAAGCAACGCAAACTTCAGCGATCACCGTACAACAAACAGGCCCTGCAACCAGTACCGACCTTATTATTAAAGAACGCAAAAAAATTAAACAAGCCCTGGACAACCTCAACGAAAACTATACCTTCGAGTCGTTTGTGGTTGGGCCCAGCAACTCACTGGCACACGCCGCAGCCTTTGCTATTTGCGAAAACCTGGGCAAAGTTTACAACCCCTGCTTTATTTATGGCGGTACCGGCCTTGGTAAAACGCACCTGCTGCACGCAATTGGCAACGAGGTACGCCGGCGCAACCCCGCCTCGCTAGTGCGCTATGAAACGTCGGACCACTTTATTAATGAATTTATCAACTCAATCAGGTTTGACCGCTCCCACCAATTTCGCGAAAAGTATCTCAAAATCGATCTTTTATTAGTCGACGACATCCAATTTTTGTCAAACAAAGAACAAACACAAGAAATGTTCTTTCATATTTTTAATGCGCTGTACGAAAAAAATAAACAAATTATTTTGTCCAGCGACACCTTTCCTAAAGAAATTAAGGGGCTACAAAGCCGCATTAAATCACGCATGGAATGGGGCCTGGTGGCCGACATTCAAACGCCCGACCTTGAAACCAAAATTGCTATCTTGAAAAAAAAGGCCTTCTGCCACGCTATTGAGCTACCCGACGATGTAGCCGACTTTATTGCTTCACGCGTACAATCTAATATTCGCGAACTTGAAGGAGCTTTAATACGTGTTAGCGCTTTTGCAGGGCTTATCAACAAACCCATTTGCCTAGAAATGGCACGCAAAGTTTTGCTTAATTTAAATGAAAAGAAAAAAGAAGGCATAGTCCTTGATAATATTATGAAGGTTATTGCCAAAGATTATGATGTTTCAGTCAACGACATAAAATCAAAAAAACGACTAAAAAATATTGCCAACGCACGCCAAATTGCTTTTTATTTAATGAAAAAATTAAGCCATTGCTCGCTACAATCAATTGGCAGCTTTATTGGCGGACGTGATCACTCAACGGTAATTCATGCCATTAACAAAGTTGAAGACTCCTTGGCAAAAGATACTGCTTTCAAAAAAAAGCTTCAAACGCTTGAACAAAAAATACTAATGTATTAAACCAAAGTTGAGCTGATCAAAAAAGGGAGAAATTATCATGAATGTTTCACGTTTAACTGTTTTTATGGTGCTGACGTGCCTGGCACTCACACCCTGCTGTCGTAAGCGCCAACAATTTGAATATGCAAAAAAAAATAAACTTAGTCGAAGAAAAGTAGAAACAGCACCAGCAACGCCGCCAACCGCAACAGAGGGCGTAACTGCAGTACTTGAGCCAACAACAGAAATGGCAATGCTCGACTTTACCAAAACGCCAACGCTCATTAAAAAAAGCCCTGAAAAAGAAGTGCCAATAGAACAACCAAGTATGCCAACACTCGACCACTTTTTAACAACAACACACCAAACCAAAGAAAAAATAACGCCGAAAAAAACGCTAGAAAACGACCCAATGTCGCTCGACTTTGACGTTGAAAACCAAACGGGCAAAACCGTGTATACCAGCTGCTTTGTTTATATGAGAAAAAATGTATTTTCTCGCTGGCGCTGGTTTAAAACCGAGGTTTACAAGATTGATGATAACCAATCTGCTACCGTAAAAATTGAAACAGTTGCCGACCAAGACGATCGTCAACACGTTTTTGGCATGCTAGGTGTTTTTAACACGCAACTGGAAGCAGAAGAAGCTACGTACGAATTAACCAACGAACGCCATATTTTAGATCTTGATTTGCTCGCCAAGCTTGACGGCAAAAAAGTCACTATTACTGTTGAGCAATATGGGTTTAAAGAGCCTTTTTATGATTACGATTTTGTAAAAAAAAACGAAGCACGTAAAGATGTACCCGAGCTCGACTTTTATGTTTTAAACAACACAGGGAAGTCACTGTACGTTTGCGGTTTTATTTATGAAAAAAAAGCCAAAGGTAAATGGATTGCCGCCATTGAAGACAAAGACGACATGAGCATATGGCGTTTTGACAAAACTGAAGTATTACTAGTAAAACCTAATGAAAAGGTATTTATAGACGTTGATACCATTTTATCAGAACGCGACCGAACCTACGTTCGTGGCTATTTGGCCGTTTTTGAAGAAGACGAGCATCAACAAGCCCTGGAAGCAACGTTTGAGCTTTTAGAGTCAAAAAACAAACTCAATCTGGGCGATTTAGTTAAAATTAGGCAAAAAACGGTAGTCTTAGATATTAAGCGCTATGGCATTAGTAACGACTTTATTCAGTACACGGTCAAGCCAATTCGACGTATTGATATGACAAAAATTCCAAAATAACGTATACTTGTCCTGTTCACGCTTGGTAGCCCTGTAGGTCTACCAAGCATATATTTTGCATAAAATCTTGTTAACACTTTCACCAAAATTATATGAATATCATGGAAACAAAAACCAGCACTCCAACAACACATAAAAGTGTTTTAGTTCAAGAAGTTATCCAGTACCTCAACCCACAACCTGGCAAAGTTTATGTGGATGCAACGTTTGGCGGCGGCGGACACAGTCGCGCCATTTTAGATCATGAGCCACAATGCAGTGTAATTGGTATAGATTGGGACGAAGATAGTATCACACGGCACGCTCCTGCCCTTGAAGAAGAGTATGGCGACCGTCTCAAAATTTTGTGGGGTAACTTTGCTAACTTGCACAGACTTTTGAAAAAAGAAAAAATTGACCGCGTTGACGGCATCTTGGCAGACTTTGGTACATCGCAATACCAAATTTTTGAAAAAGAAGGTTTCTCATTTCGCGTAGACACGCCCCTAGACATGCGCATGTCAGCAGCACATCAACGCCTTACCGCTGCAGATGTAGTGAATCATTTTAACGAACAAGCTCTTTCAAAAATACTCTGGGAACTTGGCGAAGAACGTGGATCACGTAAAATTGCTCATGCTATTATTGAAGCACGCAAAACTAATCTCTTCAAAACATCTGGGCAACTGGCACAGCTGATTGAAAAAGTTATACCATTTCACGGCCCTCGCGCTATTCATCCTGCAACAAAAACATTTCAAGCATTGCGCATTTTTGTTAACAAAGAACTAGAAAATATTAAGCTCTTTCTGCCTACCGCCGTAGGTTGCTTAAATGCAGGCGCACCACTTGTTTGCATTAGTTTTCATTCTCTAGAAGATCGCTTAGTAAAAACATTTTTCCGTGAAAAGAACCATCAGCTCACCACATTAACACCAAAACCCGTGCAAGCATCCGAGGAAGAAATCAAGCAAAATCCATCATCCAGATCCGCAAAGCTGCGCGCAGCTACAAAAATATAGAAAAAGTAGCATAAATTTGTTGACAAAGATTCATACTACCTTTAAATTTAGGCACGTAATGACCCAGAGTAGTGTGAAAAGGTGTTTTTCAAAGTGCTAAGATGTGCCCAAGTGCAGCTTAGTTGCTAACAAAGGGATTGTCGATGGAAATTACAGAAATAAAGGTTTATCCAGCAAACGAAGGCAAGCTTAAGGCATATGCCACTATGGTTTTCGATGGTTGCTTTATTGTTCGCGATATGAAGATTATACAAAGCGATAAGGGGCTGTTTGTTTCCATGCCTTCCCGCAGAAAAAAAGATGGATCTTTTAAAGATATCGTTCATCCACTTAATGCTGAAACACGAACTTTAATTGAACAAAGAGTAATTGAAGAGTATAATAAGATTGCTTCGGCATCTGATTATCAGGAAAATTCTAACATTGGGGCGTAGCCAAGTGGTACGGCAGCGGATTTTGGTTCCGCCACGCGGAGGTTCGAATCCTCCCGCCCCAACCATAAGTTGCCGCTTATAAATCTATGGAAAATCTCGATCATAAAGCTTCCTCTTTGCAGGAAGCTTTATTTATTTCAAATCAAACGTACATTCATCCAACAGCAATTGTTGACAAAACAGTTCAGCTTGACCATGGCGTCAAAATTGGGCCCTTTTGCATTGTTACCGGCAACGTTACTATTGAAGCTAATACGCGTCTCTACGCAAACGTTTCAATTGGTATGCCAGCAGAAGATGTTAACATCAAACAAAGCTTAGGCTCAGTTCACATCAAAAAGAATTGTGAGATTCGCGAATTTGCAACCATTCATGCCTCAAAGTACCCTCATGGTACAACAACCATTGGTAACAACTGTTATATCATGAACTATGCACACATTTCGCACGATGCAACACTTGAAGATAATGTCATTTTAATTAACGGCGTAAGCCTTGGTGGACATACCTACATTGAACAGAATGTGATGGTGATGGCGCACGCCGCTACGCACCAATTTTGCCGCATTGGCAAGTTTAGTGCGCTGGCACCCTTTAGCGGTATTCGACAAGATTTACCGCCTTTTTGTTTATTTAGCGGAGGCCCTGCAGCCTTTGCTGGTCTAAACCGTGTTGCCTTACGGCGTGCCGGTTTTTCTGCAGAAAGCATTAATAACATTAAAGCTGTAACACGTCTTTTTTATCAAGAAAAGTTGCTGCTCGAAGATATCGAAAAGAAATTAGCGCACGAAGCCTGGGGCACAGACCCGCAGGTACAAGCATTTCTTAACTTTGTTCGAACGAGTCAGCGTGGTGTATCTCGACGATCATTAGAAAAATAAGCACACGAGAGGATAGCGTCATCATGATCAACGTAGGGATTATTGGACTTGGCCACATGGGGGGTTATCATGCCTCAGTTTGTTCGTTACTTACCCATGTTAACCTTGTTGGCATTGCGGACCCCGATACAAAAAATTGGGCAAAAATAAAAAATCAGCACACCATCAAAACAACCAATTATCATGATTGGATTGAACTTGTTGATGCGGTTATTATTGCTGTTCCAACAGATTTTCATTATTCTATCGCAAAAGATTGCCTCTTGCGCGGTAAGCATGTGTTTATTGAAAAGCCATTAACTAAAAGCATTGAAGAAGCAGAAGAGCTTTTTTCTTTGGCATACAAATCTAACTTGGCGCTTCATGTTGGCCATGTTGAACGCTTTAATGGCGCGGTGCAAGAATTGAAAAAAATTATCGACAAGCCATTCTTAATTGAAAGTCACCGCATGGGCCCTTTTCAGCCACGCGTGCAAGGCGATAGTTTAATTCTTGATCTCATGATTCACGATCTTGATATTATTTTAAATTTGGTAAACTCACCGGTAAAAAAACTACATACACACGGCAGCACCTTCCATACCTCTTCGTGTGATTTGGCAACCGTACAAATCCAATTTGAAAACGGCGTTATTGCCAACCTGGTTTCAAGCCGCGTATCACAAATAAAAAAAAGAACGATGGAAATCCATCAAGAAAAATCCTACATCTTACTCGACTTTACCACACAAGATATTGCAATTCACCGCCACGCAAGCTCAAGCGTGCATGTAGGTTCTGATGCACTTAAGTACAAACAAGAATCAATGATCGAGCATCTCTTTGTCTACAAAGATAACCCGCTCAAGCTTGAAGTTGAGTATTTTGTAAACGCCATCAGAGAGAAGCAAAACTTGTTTAACCCCGAGCAAGACTTAAGCGCGTTAAACATTACGTTTGATATCGAAAGACAATTGGGAATTCGGTGATCGCATTGATTGCAGGCACGGGTTCTTTGCCGCTAGAAGCCTGTAAAGCGCTACGCGCACAACAAAAAGATTTTTTTGTTGTATCACTCTTTCCTGAAGACAATTTATCTGAATTACAACAGGCAACAGAGAGCAAGGCTGACATTATTTGTCAGCCTTGCTACAAAGCTGGCGCTATTATAAACCTGCTCAAAGAACGCAAGACTGAAAAAATCTTGATGATTGGCAAGGTAGACAAGCGCACGCTCCTGAAAAAAATTTCTCTCGATTGGTTTGCAATCAAAATTCTTGCCTCATTACTTTATAAAAACGATGCATCAATTATGCAGCGAATTGTAGACGAACTGTCACACCAAGGCATGGACGTTATACAACAAGACGACGTGCTGGGCGCTCTTTTGGTTGAACCTGGTATTCTTACCGGCACGCTCACACCAGAACTGGAAACTAATATTGAGCTGGGCATGCAAACCGCTAAGCACCTTTCACTGTGCGACATTGGCCAAACAGTTGTGGTAAAAGATAAGATGGTTTTGGCTGTTGAAGCTATTGAAGGAACCGATGAATGTATTAAGCGCGGTGTAGCTTTAGGAACAAGTAATGTTGTAGTCTGTAAAGCTGCTCACCCAAACCAAAACAAGCGCTTCGATTTACCAACACTGGGCCCTACATCACTTGCTTGGTTAAAAAAGGGAGATGTCAAAGCTATTGCCTGGCTCTCTACTCACACGTTTATTGCCCAGCAGCAACAATTTATTCAAAAAGCTCGTGAGCTTGGCATCACACTTATTTCTGTAGCCGATAAATTACCGATAAATTGCCGATAAATTACTTAGTTGCCGATAATCAGCCGATAAATAATCAAAACGTGCTTTACGCGAAGCATTTCGTAGGCGCTGCGCCCAGTCTGGCGAAGACAAATAAGAACGAAAATAAACGTAAAAACGTTCAAGCCGCTGGCCATCTTTAATCGTTTTTAATGGTTGCAAACTTATGCGCTCTTTGGCAGATATCAAACGAGCACGATACGGAAACGGATTGCGCGACCAGGTAACTTCTGCCACCATGCTATTACCAACATACATAACCACATGACACGGATTGTAACGCTCTTTAAAACGCGCAAACATAATTAAATCACCCGGCTGCAACTGATCACCATTAATTCGCATACCACTCATGCATTGATCATACACGTAAAACGGAATATCCAAGCCGTTGGCGCGATACGCCAAGCTTACTAAACCACAGCAGCTCATGCCGGTCAGCATACTCTCATCATGTGCCGAGCGACCATAACGACAAAAGGGCACACCTAAAAATTTTTTTGCTGAAGCAACAATGTTGGCACGCAACTGGTCAACAGATTCACTCACCACACGGGTACTTTGGTATACATCACTACGTTGTATCATGCCCACGCGTGCGTTGGGCAGCACAACCGCCCACCAGAAATCGTTTAGTTTAAAGCCCCGCAGTTTGCTGCCAAGCGAAAGACGTATCACTTCACGACTTTGCACACGTGGCTCTTCAAACACGCTTGCCCACTGCTGGCACACAACCAAGTGCACGGCGGCAATTGGCTCAGTCACCGCCACAGCCTGATCTTTTTGAATCCAGCCGCTATCACTAACCCATTGAGCTTTTTTTTGATCATAAACTTTTTGTTCAGCAAGCTGAACATGATACCAATTGTCCACTTCATCGGTTACTACTACGCGCTCGCCCAACAGCAATTGGCATTTATGCCCCGGATCATCTTCTTCATAAACAACTGTTTTAAGCAATAAATCACCACGTTCTGGCTTTGTGCGCACATTAGCAATGGGAACTGAAATGGTCATAGTTTCTGGCAGCGCACACAACGTGTGTACACTGACAATAAACAACATAATAACATATGAAATCTTCATCATAACAAGCTACTCCAAAAAAAATTTTGCAGCACTAAGAATATCGCCGATTATTATTCTTTACAAACAAAAAAGATAGGATATAGTTCGTTGATAAAAATTAAAACTTCTTTTGATTACACAAAAAGGAACTTTAGTGAAACAATATCTTGTTCTCGGTCTCTTGCTCAGCTTAAACGGTACAACGTGGGCAATGTTGCAACAACAAAAATTGAGCAGCTACCCAACTGCGCAAGACACCACAACAACACGCAGCGATAATGACCTTAACCAACAAAATCACGAACATTTTACCTGTTTTTATTGCTCACAAGAATGCTGCTCACAGTGTTTGGACAACTGCTGCAACCTTGCTCCGTGCTGCTGGGTAAGCTTTAAATTGGTAGGTATGGCTTGCGCTTTTTATACTGTTGATCTAACACTGCGCGCAGTCGACTGCTGTTGCTCATGTTGCTTTGATCAAGACGAGGTAGATAATGAGCACGCTGACTAGCCCCTGCGCAAGCAACAACATTTTTTTGCGCTACACTACGCAAGCGCTGCATCATCCGCTTAGAATTTAAGTACGAAGCAAAATAAACTTTGTAAGAACCAAAGTCTTCGCCATTTTTTATTGCACTGATCGGTTTTCTTAGCCGTTGGACACACGAGATAACCCGAGCGGGATACGACGGAGCAGATGATTGAAATGTTGCTTCAAGTAGCTGATTACTACCCAAATAGACCATGGCATGATGAGCTTGAAAATCTTTTTTGCGTGAAGCAAAAAAAATAAGGTCTCCAGGCTTTACTTCTTTACCATCAAGCGCTGTGCCATACACACACTGCTCATAAGCAAAACGTGGAATTTCTAGCCCACAAGCGCGATACAACAAATTCACTAGTCCATCACACCCAACGCTGGTCAACTGGTCACGATTTTTTTTGCAATGCGAACTGCGCCCAAACCAACAAAAAGGCTGCCCGCGCATACTTTTTGCCAACAAAATAAGCTGAGCACGCAGATCTGTGGTCACTAACTTTTTATCACCAAAATAGTAAACATCTCGCGCTTTGATAAAACCAGTGACCCCGCGGGGCAAAAATACCCGCCACAAGCGCTCATTATGTTTTTTGCCAAAAAATTTAGTACCTAACGAAAGCATAATTTTTGTGCCATCATCAGCTAGTAAAGAAGCATTATGCGTGCATACAACAAGATTGCGTGTACCAAAAACCTCAACAGGAACCGTTTGATCTTTTTGAATCCAACCACTTACCACCGGTAGCTGGCCATCTGGTTGATCTTGCATCTGTTCAAGCAGCACAACGTTGTACCACTCATCACGTTGATCAACTAACAGCATCTGTTCGCCAAAGAGAGCCTGCGTGACGAGCAAAGAAACATCGCCAGCACGCGTTACCGGAGCACAAACGCCACGCAGGGCCTGTGGCTTTGCCATGATATTGGCTACCGACACATTCACGAGTAATTTTGAGAGCGAACCAAAATCTTGTGCCAACATGTGCACATGCGGCAAGCACATAAATATAACAAAAAAAAGAATTCTAGAAATTATACCCACGCGCACCACAGCCCCTCCTTCTCTTGTGCTAAAAATAGCATAAGCAGAAGTCAGGAAACAAGAACCTGCAAAAATTAGTACGCACTCCCTCGCACAAGATCTGCCATATTATGATAAAGCTTTGCTGGTGTTTTTATGGCTTCACGTTTACGCACAACTTCTAAGTAAGGCTGAGCATCTTGCATACGCCCCAAAAGCTTCATACTTTCTTCGTCCAAATTGAGCCCACCAATCATTAACACACGCAATTTTTTCAGCTTTTCAAAGCTTGCTGGCAACGAGGTAATGGTATTGTCTGGAACCTTTCCTGTACCACCACCGTGCAGATAAAGTTCTTGCAACGAGGGCATATCACCAATACTTTCAGGCAAATACGTAAGCCTGTTAAAGCTCACATCAAGTTTAACCAACTGCTCAAGAACGTGTATATTTTCAGGCATGACAGCAAGCCGATTGTGCGCTAAGTTAAGCTCACTAAGCACAGGGAAACCATCTTCTTGCCAAAAATCTTTTGAATCAATTTCACTCCGTTCCCCAGACTTGTACGGAATCACAAAACTTTTTATCTTGTTGTACGAAATATTAAGTTCACGTAATTCTGCACAACTACTCAAAACATTAGGTACAATGGCAAATTGATTATGCGATACATCGATATATCTCAACTCAGGCCAGCCAACCAGACAATCTGGGAGCGAATGTAATTTATTTTGCGTAAGATTAATTTTAATAACCGGCATATTATACTTTGCAAAATAGTTCTTAAATTTTTCAAGTCCTGCTGGATCAGTAATATCTTTACACGTAATCATAAGCGTATTGGCAGCCTTTGCGTTAGTAAAAATCATTGGATGCACACGCCTATTAAAAAAATCATTCACGCATACTGTTTTTTGCGCAGCTCCCTGCAACAAACCACAAGAACTCATTACGAGCACCAAAACTAATTTTTTTAGCATAATAATTACTCCCCAAAAGTTACTATTTTTTAACACAAAAAAAGAGCGTGGCTTTAGTGTAAACCACGCTCTTTTGTATTACTAGAAAAAAATATTTACGGTTTATTTAGATAGAATTCCAAACCTTTGAGGCATAGCGCTCAGCGCCTTCTTTCAGCTCACTCAAGCTTGGCACATTGTTGCGCGCATACTCAGTAACTTTGGGCGTAAATGGTCCATAGGTCCATGATACATAATCAGAAAGCGCACTCATCATGGTAGAACCTGCAACACCACCAACTTTACCGGCAATATTGCGACGAACCGCATCAACAACTTGATCAACAATAATACTGATATTGCTGTCTGCTGAAAAATTCTGAACCAACAAAGCCGCTTCGTAATAGCTAATTAAGCCGTTTTTTGCCAACTGTGTCAAACCAAAACTAAGTACGGCTTTATCGCGAACTTCAATAGTGGTCTCATCTTGATCCAAATATCCATGTTCAACCAAATATGGCGTTGCCCATTCACGAATACCAGCAAAGTTTACTTTCAAAAATTCTTTAAGCATGTCAACGTAGCCATTCCACTCAGCTATCATTTCATCTTTAGATTGTTCAAAAACTTGAACTGCTTCGTCAGAAATCAGGCCAACCGAAGACAAACCGTAGGCACAGCCATTAGCAACTTTGCTGGCCATACGCACTAAAGCCCCACCGTGTTTACGGCCCAAAATAGTCCCCCAATGCTTACCAATACTTGAGAAAACATAATTCATCAACTGTTGTTCAACATAATAAGACTCAACGTTAATATTGTTGCGATCAAATACCTGTTGAATACCGGCGGCATCATACTCAAGCCATGCTTTTTTATCTTCTTTGCTCTGAAAAAGATCTATGTAATGATCGCGCATATGAATATACCACTTGCCATAAACGTCCCACTGATCACAATTGGCAACATTATCAAGACCAAATGGTTTTTTCATAAACGCCACAGGCAACATAATGCGCGTCATAAGCGTTAATAATTCTGGTCGAACAACACCCCAGGTATTTTTTTCAAGATTTTCAATGACGCGTGGGTCTGCATGCTCATAAATTTTAACTTCAAGCGCTTCAGTCATAATATCGCTCAGCTCACGCACCGCAACAAAAACGTGACGTCGAATGTGCTCATAATCACTCGGCCACCAAACTTTTTCGCTGCGTGGCTTATCGTAAATCAGCTGGTAGTAGGTAAATGCTACTAAAACTTTACCCATAGCTTTAACAACTTTAGATGGCTGTTTGTACAGACAGCTTACGTTGGACGATGTCAAAATACGCATAGCACCATAGCCAGCAAAAAGGTTTTGAATCAACTCATTTTTAACATCAATAAGCGAGTCACCACCCATTAATTCTTGCAACAAGTTTCCTTGCCCCGCCTGGCTACCAAGTACCACGTTAAGCAAGTTGCCTTTTGCATAGTCAGAACGAGCATTAAAGAAGTGCCACAAAGACAACGCACCCGAAACGCTCCAGTCAAATGTGTACAAAGGCAGCATTCGCTCAGTCCATTCCTTAAAATTATCACTCAGCGTTGGTCGCTCAAACGCCTTTCTGTGGGCTTTTTTAAAGAACGATATATTTTTGTCCCAATACATTTCTTCTTTATAAAGATTGAAAAAGCTGCGGCAAGCATCGTACGTATACGCAACACACTTAAATAATTCGTGCTTAGATTTGCTGCTCACTTTTAAATCCGCACTGTCCCAAACCTTCATAAATGAACGAATATTGACAGCAAATTTTTGCAAATCACGCTTCCAAACAGTTACGGCACGCTTAAGCGTGATAATATTTTTTGAACTAATTTCTTGAGATTCTTCAGGTTGGCCTGCTTCTTGAGCAATAACCTCTTTTTCAAGAACGGTAAGTTTTCTGATAACATTGTCAAACAAACCGCCCGCTAACTGAAACTGAGATCTCAACGGTTCAAGAACACGGTCAATCAACGCATCACTATCTTTATTGGCAATAACATCCAAAATATCGCGCAAGAAAACAACGTCTTCAAGACCATATTCCAAACTTGGCGTAATAGTACAAAGATCTACTACAAGCGCCAACTGCTCTTTAAACTCAGCAACATCTTCATACGTATAAACAACCGCTGGTGACTTTAAACCAAAAACACCAGCTGGGTTAGCCATAGCTTCTAAGTTCATACCAAGGTCATTTTCAGCTGAGCCTCTAATTAAGCCATTCAACTGACCATTTATCAGTGCTTGTTCCAAGCTTTGCAAGCCAGCCACCAGGCCAGTTACTTCTTCTTGGCCAATAACACCTTCTTTGTATGCTTGCTCAAGCAACGAATCTACATCTTGGCAAACCATCATAAGCTTGTTGCTAATGCTCAATTGTTCTATCAAGGCACCGTACGTATCGGTAGCTTCCATAATATTCGCTCGTAAATCTTCAGGCAAAAGTTCAAACATTGCCTGTTTGCGATCTGCAATGTTTTGACGATGCTGTACCAGAAGTTGTACCAGCATTTTATGCAATTCTTCTGGATCAAAGTTCATAGGCATTTGCGAAAATGATGCGCTAGCCGGAGCTGTTTCCGTTGCTGCAGCAGCATTTGTCACATTGAAACCAACTGAAATGCTGAGTAAAAAAACTAATGTTCGCGTCAAATGTTTTCTAGATGTCATAATAAAAACCAACCTTTTCCGTTAAAGTCCCCCACAGGAAATTTTCTCACAAAACATGCATTTTTTATGCCAACCCAGTATGTCAGCTTTTACATGCCTGTCAACAAAAAGCAGGGGTACAGCCCAACTAAAAAATGTTAGTTTTTACACAACAAAGACAATTAATCACTTGATCGTGAAAAATTTATGATCAAGCCAAGCATACAAAACAAACTCAACAGCGACGTTCCGCCGTAGCTAATAAATGGCAGCCCAAGACCTTTAGTTGGCAACAGGCCCGTAGTAACCATGATATTAATAACCGCCTGCAAGGTAATAAACACCACAAAACCAAGCGACGTAAAAAAAGCAAATGAGTCATTCATTTTCAGCGTCAAGCGCAAGCCATACCAAAAGAATAAAAAGTAGCAGGCAATAACGCCCAAACACCCAACAAAGCCCATCTCTTCAGCAATAATCGAAAAAATAAAGTCGGTATGCTGCATGGGCAAATAGAAAAACTTTTGTTTGGAATTGGCAATGCCAAGCCCCCACACATGTCCAGAGCCAATTGCAATGAGCGACTGAATAATCTGAAAGCCCCGCCCCTGCGGGTCTGCCCACGGATTTAAAAAAATCAAAATGCGATTAAGCCGGTAGGCTTTAGAAAAAGTTAAAAAAAGTAAAACTGGCAACGCGCAGGCCACCGTAATGCCAACGTGCAACACATTAAACTCGGCAACAAAAAAGAGCACAAACGCGGTTACCAAAATAGTAACTACCGAACCAAAGTCCGGCTGCTTGAGCAGCACCAAAAACGTTATCCCCAGCACCATTAAAAATGGCAGGTAGCTATGCACAAACGATTGCAAATATCTGCTCTTGCGGTCAAAAAGCACGCCCAGATACACAAATAGCGACAACTTTAAAAACTCGCTGGGCTGAAAACTTTTGCCAAAAATATTGAGCCAGCGGCTTGAACCGTGAATGTGAATACCCCCAGAAAAGAAGGTCATTACTGTCAAACCAAGCGCCACAAAGAAAAAGAGTGAGGCATATTTTTTGAGCCAAGCAATGGGAAACACTGAGCAAACAATAAAACCTAAAAAACTAGGAATTAAATACAACAGATGTTTTTTTAAAAAATATTGGGCCGAACCAAATTTTTCTAACGCAAAGACCGAACTTGCTGAATACACAAAAACACAACCGATCAGCGTTAACAACAACGAAATTCCCAAAAAAATTCGTCGCTCACTTTTGAGCGCACGGTCAAGAACTGGCACCATGGCAACACCCCCTAAAAAGATTAGTGGCCCTGAGGGCCTAAAATTCTTACTGGGATGATTGTACTGCGTTTGCTTTGCGCTGAACAAGATCTTTGAAAACACGACCACGATGCTCATAGTTTTCAAATAAATCGTAACTGGAACCGCTGGGAGAAAAGAGCACCACATCACCGGGCGCCATATCAACAAAAACTTGGTCAAGCACTTGCTCAAGCGTGCCAAACCGCTGACACGAGGCAAACTCGGCACAAGCCGGACCAAAGCAGTAGCGCTTTTTAACATTGGGCATCTCTTGCAGCATTTTTTCAAGTGGTGAGCGATCGGCTCCTTTGCCAAGCCCACCAACAATTACCAACAGCGGCCTACCACTGCCGGCCAATTTTTCAACCGCCGCCTGCGTAGACTGAATGACGGTTGATTTGGAATCGTTATAAAAATCAACACCGCTTACAGCAGCGCACCACTCAAGCCGGTGCTCAACGCCTTTAACCTGGCCCGCGCTTAGTTCTTTTTTTACCACGAACCAATCAACACCAAAAATTTTTAATGCTGCCAAAACAAAAAGCCAGTTTTGCACGAAGGTACTTTGCGGCAGTGTAGCGAGTTCAACCAAAAGCGTTTCTTCAACCACCTGTTGATTTTGAATGCGCGAAAAGCGCACCCATCCACCACAAACATCCACCACATCGCAGCTCTGCCACAAAAGTGTAGGCATAATAACTTCTCGCGCCTGCACCGTTACTACGCACGCACGGCTTTGCAAATCTACCAACAAAGCGCGTGCGTCGTAATCGCACAACACTTGGTCTGCAATAATCGCGTGCTGGGCCGCACTCTGAAAGCGCATAAGATTATATTTTGCCTGTGCGTACGCGCTCATGGTCCCGTGCCGGTCCAAGTGATTGGGAAAAAAATTGGTCCAAATTGCAATGTCAGGTGCAAAGCTTTGGTTATATTCCAGCTGCCAACTAGAAAGTTCAAGGACGGCACCATCAACTTCTTGCTGCTGCGCAACAAGATCGAGCATGGCGGTACCCACATTACCACCCTCTAAAAAGTGCAAAGCATAATCGTTAATAGCAACATGATTGAGCATGTTTGTTAACAATTTGGTGGTACTCGTTTTGCCCAGCGTACCGGTAATGCCAATGGTTGGTTTTGAGAAAAATGGCACAAACAAATCAAGCTCATTGAGCAGCTTGTTGCTTTGATCATTATACAAACTCAAATCAAAACCGGGACTGGCAACAACAAAATCATGCATATCAATAAACAGTTGAATATCAACACGCGGCATATGCTGGGCATGATACTCAGAAAGCAGCGCATATTCCTGCTCTGTTAAGTTTTTTTTGTCCCACACATTAACTGCCAATGCAACAGAAGCCCCAAACAAGCGGTTTGAGAGTTCATGTTCATACGCTTTAATAAAACGCAAAACTGACTTGCCAACAATGCCAAATCCTAAAATTCCTATCCGTTTCATGCGCGCTGACTCTGTTGTAACTTTTGAATGGTTTGCGTTGTTGAACGGTCTGGCAGCAAATTAATGGTATAAACTTCACCGCCGTACGACATTAACAAATCGTACCCCACCAGCTCTTCACGCTTGTAGTCGCCACCTTTAACCAAAACGTTTGGCCGCAGATATTCAAGAATTTCTCGCGGTGTGTCTTGATCAAACGCGGTCACAAAATCAACAACCCCCAACGCCGACATAATGATTGCGCGATCGGCCAACGTGTTAATTGGCCGCGCTGGGCCTTTGTTTAAGCGGTGCACTGACGCATCGGTATTCAGCGCAACAACCAAAATATCGCCACGCTTTTTAGCTTCTTTTAAAATATGAATGTGGCCTGCATGCAAAATATCAAAACAGCCGTTGGTAAAAACAATGCGCTTGCCTTCGCTGCGCAGCCACTCAAGCTCAATTTTTAAGCGCGCCCAATCATACATAATTTTTTCAGTCACATCAGCTTCGCGGTCTATCAACTCTTCCAGGCTCACGCTGTAGGTTTTAAGATGCGAAATGGCAACTGAAGCTGCATGGTTGGCCAAGCGCAATGAGACCGTAAGATCTAAATTGTGCGCAAATCCCAGCGCTAAAAAAGCAACTACTGTGTCACCAGCGCCCGACAAGTCAAAGACTTCACGCTTGCAGGCGGGCGAATGAAAGTCAGTCTCTGCAGAAACAAAATGAATCCCCTGCTCGCCCATTGTTACCATTAAGCCAGTCAAGTTCAAAGCTTTTATAATCTTGCGTGCATTATCGACCAGAGAATGTTTGCGATCCAGCCCAAAGAACTGAACAATTTGCGCAAACTCAGGCAAGTTGGGGGTCATGTAGTGCACGCCCTGATACTTATCAAAGTCTGGACCTTTAGGATCGGCCAACACAATACAATTGTTTTGACGCGCAAGCCCCACTACATAATCAACCACGTAGCGGTCAATCACCCCTTTTGCATAATCTGAAAGCAACAAAACGCAGCCAGGCTTAATAACTTTTTTTAAACGTTCAATAAGTTGCGTACGTTCTTTTTCGGCCAACGGCTCTTTATCTTCATGATCAATGCGCAAACACTGATGATTTTTTGCCATGACTCGCAACTTAGTTGTCGTTGCACGCGTTTCAGACAAAATAAGATTTTCCGTTGAAATATTACTTTTTTCAAGCAGCTCACAAAACTTTTTGCCACTGCGATCGTGCTGATTAATAACACCAAAGAGCTGCACATCAAAGCCTATACTTCTACAATTTGCAGCAACATTTGCCGCTCCACCAAGCTGCCATTCACGGTGTTGTTCACGAACAACAGGAACCGGCGCTTCTGGTGATATGCGATCAACAGAACCAAAAATATATTCATCAAGCATAAGATCGCCAACAATAACAACATTTTTGCGACCGCCGCGCTTAATAAAATTAATAAGATCCTTCATTAATATTCCTCACAATCAAGCACCTTGGATGATGTTATTTAA
Organism: Candidatus Babeliales bacterium; assembly: GCA_019749895.1. Classification (NCBI taxonomy): domain Bacteria; class Candidatus Babeliae; order Candidatus Babeliales; species Candidatus Babeliales bacterium. Next base: position 336,993 of record JAIEPG010000003.1, read on the forward strand.
AAAAACTCTTGCGCTGAGTAGGCTTTTAAGCATAACCTATTTGAAAAAAGAAAAAAGGAGAGAAACCATGAAATTGCAAATCAAATACAACTTTACCGATCTTGATAAGGCACTAGCCATTGCCCGTCAGACAGCTCAGTTTGCAGATATTGTAGAAGTTGGAACACTGTTACTTTTTAAAGAAGGCGTTGCAGCGGTTACTGCGTTCAAAAAAAATTTCCCCGACAAACAACTTTATGTTGATGCAAAAATTGCCGACCGTAGCAAAGAATCTGTTGAACTTTTTGCACAAGCGGGCGCTTCATTTATTTCTGTGCTCTCAAACACGTATTATTACATGATTCAAGAAGCTGCTCAAACGGCAAAAAAATACAACGCACAAATCGTGTTAGATTTTATCAGCACCGAAATGCCCGGCCAAGCAGCAGCACAAGCAAAAAATCTTGGCGCTTCAGCCATTTTGCTGCACCGCGCTCGCACACCAGACCAATCAATTGATTTAGAACAAGACTGGGCAAGCGTGCGCGATAACACCGACCTGCCCATTTTTATTAAAGGAAAAATTGATGCGGAAGTGTTGCGTGATATTGTACCACTCAACCCGCACGGCGTGGTTATTGGTTCTGCAATTACCTATGCCCACAACCCGGCAGAACAGGCAGAAAGAATTAGTAAGTTGTTGAAACAACGCTAGATTTGACCCTTCGAGACGCCCGTCTTCGCCGAAGGCTACACCGGGCTCCTCAGGGAGGGCGGGGGAGGGAGTGCGGGCGTTTTTCATGCTTTTTTGCTGCTCATAATTTTGTTAAATAATTTTTAATTTTTTTCTTGCAACAATTTTTTCCCGTTCTCCCTGAGGAGCCTGACGAAGCTTGAAAAGCGAAGACGGGCGTCTCGAAGGGCCAACAGGATTAATCCTCAAACTGCTCGTCATCAACAGCCCCACAACTTGTTGCACACCGGTCCCACAGCTCTTGCAGGCCAAACCACACAGAAACAACACAACAAACAAGAAGGGGCGCACCAACCGTTGGATCTATAAAAGCCTCCTGTTCAGGCTCTTTTTCCAGCAGCTGCACACAGTACATAAGCTCGTGCGTGGACAAGCTAGCAAGGTCTTGCTCAGATATTTTTTGATTAGTTGAGTTAGCTACAGAAACGTATGAAACAGACAAGAGAAAAAAAATAGAACTGATAAAAAATTTCTTGTAAACGCGCAGCATTTTCGTGATGTCCTTTTATCATGCACTCGTTAAAATTAAACTTCCAAATCCTCAGCAGGCACAGGTTCATAATCATGCCCCCGCCAACAAATATTGCAATATCTTTTACACGATTCAAAAAAATTATCAAACCGCCCAGCACCATAACATTCACACAATCGTATGGAAAAATAACAAAAGACCCCCGAAAGAATAATTGAGCCAACCAAAGCACCACCCAAAACTATGGTTGCTTCAATCGCTTTTTCAGCCCAAACTTCAAGAAAAGCCTCTTGCACACCAGCATCACGCATCAGCAGCGCAATTTCATCAGGCGTGCTCCCTGCTTGTATTAACTGCTGCAGACAAAGCTCAAGCTCCTGCTCTCCAAAATTTTGGTTGTTTGATGAGTAACAATAACTACTTGCCATGATGCCAATTACTAAAAAAAATAGTATGAACATAAAAATTTTCCTGCTCGCTATTGTTACTCAATCAACAAAACTAAAAACTATACATCTTCGCGTGCCGTTGTTGTAGCAGTAGAAGAAGCCTGGTTTCCGGCATTAACTTGATTTGCATCTGCTGACCTGTGCTCTTCTTCATACAGCTGGCCATGGTGGCAACCCATACAGCCACACAGCAAACCACATAACCATCGCGAACAACCAAATCTCAAGCCACTCTCACAACAATCACGGTTGCAACCGCCATATCGTTTATACCCAGTAGCCCAGCGATATACATAACCGCTAATACAACCAAGAACATAAATAGTAACGCCAATAATCACCTGCTGTTCCATTGGCGACAAAACAAAGCTCTGCTTTTCTTGCTCTGCTTCTTCTTGCAAAGCCGCCAAAATTTCTTCAGGCTCTTTGCCTTCTTGCACCAACTGAGCAACTACTTGCATCAGCGCAACTTCTTGAGCACTATACTCACGCTGGCTTTCAGGCACTGCCTTGCCTATCATCAACACACTGAGTATCACGAACAACGTCCTCTTCATAAACTCCCCCTTCTCGTAAAAAAACGGTCCCTAACAACTAACAACAATTAATACAAGCCATTCTTTCTTTCTTCCTGCAACAAACCATCCAAAATGTATTAAAAGCTGACCACACCACCCCAATTGCACCAAGAATAAGACCGGCAAGGGCTATTTCTTCAACCCCAAAACGCGCACTACATTCTTGGTCATTCAGCTCGGCCACCAGCAGCTCAAGCGACATATTCTCTTGTTTCATAATTTCTTGCACGTATTCAATAATTTTTTCCTGCTGCAACGCATCAATTTCCTGCGCACGTGCCTGCCCACTCATAAAAAAGCATCCTAGCAACACCAACACAAGTTTCTTCATTGTAAGCCCTTTCTGGTTAAATAAACCATAGTTTTTGCAACATTTGCTTAAAACTGAGAGGAGTATGCTCCTGCTCTTTTTGTTTTACAATAGATTGCAAAAAAAAGAGCCGGCACGGGATACCCATGCCGGCTCAAAATAGTACTCAAAACTAAGAAAACTAAAGCTCTTCGCTGCTGTGCCCCCCACTACCACTTTCTCCGTCGTCACTCGAGCTTTGGTCGTATGCGTGATCAAATTGATCTTTTTGACGTAGCGTGCGCACCAAGCATACTAACAAAAAAAGTACCACCACACTACCGCCCATTCCGAGCATGCTCAGCGCAATAATGCCCCCGTCAGTCAACAATAATTCCTGGCGGTCAGCATCAACAAGTTTTTTTGCCAATGCCTGGGCATCTTGCTTCGCAAAGCCCGCTTCATGCAGCACACGCTCTATGGACACCTTATCAGCATGCCTCAGGGCATCACAAGCAACTTTGCTCGCGTTCACGTTGCCAATCATTAAAAATGTAGATAACAAAAAAATTCGCTGCATAACCATGGTGCTTCATCCTCTGGAAAAATAAACTTAAAACGCGGCCCTAAGTTTATGGAAAAAATATCTTTTTTCAAGCCAATTAAACGTCCTCGCCATCAGACGCGGAGTGGCTCAATTCGCCATTAAAATCATCGTCACGACCATCAAGCTCTAGGTAATTTTCACAAGAGAATAGACGCCTCAAGGGTTCAAGGCAATGACTTATACAATAAAGCAAAAGCAGGCATCCAAGAGACGCACCAACAAGAAGCTGAATCTGGAATTCTTCGAGCGCAAAAGCACGGCGCTCTTCCTGGCCTTCACCGCTCAAAAGATCCTGTAATTCACGTGCAATATCAGCATCATTCAAAGACACAACCACATCACTTTCTCTCAACAATTGACGAATACTACCGACCGGCAGACACGCAGCAACAGAAGAGTTACATAAACCAACAAGCAAAACAATGGGTGCAAAAAAATTACGCATGCTTCTTCTTCTTTTTCTCAAACTGGATATCAAATAACTCAGCAACTTCCTTGACCGTGGTTGCATCTTGGGCCGATTTGTCTTCACGATAGCCCATAATCCGGGGAAAGCGCAGCGCGTAGCCAAGTTCTGTTTCGGTAGCACCGGCCTGATGCAACGGCGACTTGGTAATTTCGTCGGCCCGCACCAAGCACACCATTTTTGGCGATACCCAGACATCGGGATACAACTCTTTGGCACACTCAACATTTTTAGGCTTGTTTACAACGGCATTTTCATCACACATCTTTTTGTGCGCACGCCATTCATCGTCAGTCAAGCCGGTACCAATTTTGGCAATCGTTTCGTAACAATCATTCTTTTTGTTATAAACGCCCACCAAAAAAGCACCTATCCCAAACTTTGAGCGCTTACCATGCCCTGCGTAGTAACCCAAAATAACACAGTCCAGCGTGTCGCTGAGCGAACCAGATTCTTCACGCTTGAGCTTGATCCAATTAAAATTACGCTTGCCAGGCTGATAGATAGCATCGGGCCGCTTGACCACAACGCCTTCCAAACCAACGGTAATTGTTTGCTTGAAGTATTTTTCTAAATCTTGCGCCGAGTGCACTTTGTGCTCGGCAACTAAATGAATAACGCCTTCTTTTTCAACCTGCTTACTACTAAAAACTTTTTCCAAAATTGTACGACGCTGGGTATGCGGCTTTTCAAGCAGCGACTCACCATTCAAAAAAAGCGCATCAAACATATGCAACTGCAACGGAAACTCTTGCGCCGCTTCTTCAATGCCATGCTTGCGTTTGCGGCGCACCGTTTCTTGAAACGGCAAAAAGCTTTCAGTCTCTTCGTCGTAACAAATTGCCTCGCCCTCTCCCACAAAGCTGGTAACATCCAAATGTTTTACTGCCTCAAAAAGATCAGGGAACATGTCAGACATATCAATCAAGTTGCGTGAGAAAAAGTGAACCTGCATGCCGTTACCACGCTTTTGCACGTGAACTTGCAAACGAAAACCATCCAGCTTGGGCTGCGCAATGCACGGCCCCAATTTTTTGACAATATCTTTGGACGTTGCCAAGCGCTCGGCTGCTGCCGGCCGAATTGGGATACCCGGCGTAATACCAATCTTACGCACACCTTCAATGCCCTCTTCTTTGAGCGTTTTAATAATCAGGCCAATATCGGCAGAGACATTGTAAGCATCTTCAAGGTCGTGGCGCAACGACTTATCACCGGCCTCCATCCACGAAAAGGCATCGATCAGCGTCATGTCAGAAAAACCAAGCCGCAACTTGCCCAAAATAATGCGCATCACATATTTGCCCGAAATGGGGTCAATCGTACGCAAAAGCTCAAGTAAAAATTTATCTTTCTCGTCCTGCGAACCAGTGCCGGTAATATTTAAAAACTGGTGCAATTTTTTATCAATTTCGCGTAACGTTAAATCTTCTTTAAAGAGTGAGGCATGATGCGCTTTGGCAATAACCACCCCAACATCGCCATAACTACTTGCACGATTTTTGATAACCGTTTCGGTCTCTCCTAAAAGTTTTGCAACCACTTTGATAGCACTTTTTTGCGCAAAGTTAAACTGCGTGCTTAGGTAGGGCGGGCGCAAACTACCAAGCGACAAATACGCAATAGTAGCCGCATCGGTCGGTGTTGCTTTTTTGAGTAGGCCTGCCAAGGCGTGAGTCATAACCAAACGAGACGACTCTTGCTCCAACTCATCAAACGTTTGAGCAACTTCACTAAATTTCATAGCACACCCTTAGCGATTATGATTAAAAAATTGAGACAAATTGTTTTTGTGCCGCACCACAAGCCAACAACAAAGCACAACAAAAAAATAAAACATGAGGTCAATGTTGACTAAAAGGCCATAGTACAACGTAAGCAGTACAATTGAACCAAGCGAGGCAATAAATGATTGCCGTGTGATAGCAAACAAACAAGCCCAGGCTACAACAAATAAAACAACCAAATAAAGCGGTATCAAGTACAACAACGCGCCAAGTGCTGTTGCCACACCCTTGCCACCTTTAAAGCGCAAAAATATTGAGCAGGCATTACCAAACAAGAGCGCTGCCGCACACAACACCAAATAGTTTTGGTTGAACATAACCCCTTGACTGCGCAGCACAAGATCGGCAACAAACATTACTAGAAAGGCTTTGAGTGCATCAAAAAAGAGAATAAGAAAAAAGAAATTAATATTGCCCAAAACGCGCGCAACGTTAGTGGCACCAATATTGCCCGAACCATGCTGCGTAATGTCGATCTTAAAAAAAAACCGGCACAGTAAGTAGCCAGAAGGAATAGAACCCACTAAATAAGCAAAAATTAGTAATGGACACACAACAACCATTATCATCTTCAAACCTCACGTTATAAAAAAACATAAAAAAAAGCCGCACATCTTTTTAAAGATGAACGGCTTTAAACCTTTTAGTGCATGAATCTGTGGTAGCGGCGCAGGGATTCGAACCCCGGACCTACGGATTATGATTCCGCCGCTCTAACCAACTGAGCTACGCCGCCATGCAATTAAAAATTTCACGTTAAACTCTTATCACGCTATAAAATTTTATTACTAAAATCTTATGGAACGAACACCCATTCTGTCCATGGTAAATGAAAAGAGCGATTTCAAAAAGTACACGCCTGAAAGGATTGTAGCAACAATACCCATCATAAGCGTTACAGCAAAGCCCTTAATGGCAGGCCCGCCGAAGTAAAACAACACCGCACCAGTTAAGAATGTGGTAATGTTTGAGTCAAGGATAACCGGCATTACGCCTTTAAAACCATTGTCTATTGCAACACGAAGAGGAACACCCGCTGCAATATGCTCACGAATATTTTCGTAAATCAATATTGAAGCGTCAATACCCATCCCAATCGATACCACCATGCCGGCAATACCAGGCAAGGTTAAGGTCGCGTTGAAGTATGACAAGAACAATAAAATCAGGAACAAATTTAACATCAACGCAAATACTGCAAAGAGCCCAGGAATCTTGTAGTAGAATATACTAAAAACAAACAATAAAAGCAACGCCACCAAACAAGAAAATATACCTTTATGCACAGAATCTTGTCCCAACTTTGCACCAACACGGTTCTCTTGTTCAAACTTGAGCGGCGCAACCAATGAACCAGAGCGCAAAACGATCGACAAATCGAGCGCTTCTTTTTGTGACGCAATGTTGGTAATGCTTGCTTTACCGCCAGGAATGGCACCTTGAATAACCGGATCTGAGAACATAACATTGTCAATTACAATGCCCAAGTGCTTGCCAACATTGTTTGATGTAATATCAGCAAATTCATCAGCACCAACACTGTCTAAAACAAAGCCAACTTGCGCTTTGCCGTACTGGTCAAACTCAACGCGAGAATCGGTAATGTGCTCGCCAGTCATGTCAGGAAAGGCTGAAACCAAGAAATAACGACGTGGTTCACCTTCATCAGAGCGACCAGGAACAATCATTTTATCTTGTGGCAAATCGCCATCAAATTTATCAAGCAACGTTTCTGCTTTTGCAGCACTTTCTTCAACTAATTTAAGTTCCAAATGTGCAGTCTTTTGTACAATTGCTTTAACACGGTCAGGGTCATCAAGGCCTGGCAGCTGTACCACCACTTGGCGTGCGCCATGCTGTTGTACCAAGTTTCCTTCAACGCCGTAGTTGCCCAAACGCGTAGAAAGTACGTTAACTGCCTGCTCAACGGCACCAACGCGCAAAGCGCTGTCGATATCGCTGGTCAAGGTTGCGCGTACCACAACACCAGAACGTTTAACATTCAAGATAGTGCCACGATGTTCTTTAATAATGTTGAAGCATGATTTTGCAACTTCTTCGTCAGCAAATATCAGCTCAAGCGCGCCATCGTTAAAGGTCTTTGAGGTTGGCAATGTTTTTAAACCCTTGCTGGTCAGCAATTGGTCAAGAGATCTATTTTCTAACGCTAAGCGATTTTCAAGTGCCTTTTCAACTTCAACACCCAAAACAAGATACGTACCACCGGCAATATCAATACCTTTATTGATACCGGCCAAGCGCATAGAACCAAGCATTTTTTTGAAATAGCCAGTAAACGAACTTTCCTGCTTTGCTTCACGCATCGCTTTTTCATCGAAAGAAACCATGAAATAAGTTCCGCCAATCATAACAAGAACCCAGAACATGACTGGAGCAAATAGTAATCTGACTAAACCTGATTGAGCGCTCATACGTATCTCCTAAAAAGGTTAATCTACTCTCTCTGACTTATGATGATTCTGTCCGTCTACGCTTTGCTTCGACGCGACATCCGCTTTTGCTAAAGCTACGCCGGACACGCAAGATGAGCGGGAAGGGCGTCCTTCGAGACGCAACTAAAGTTGCTCCTCAGGATGAGCGGACTAACTTTTCACGTATATTTCATTAAAAAAAAGGGGCCTGCCAGTCGTAGCCTTGGCGAAGACTGGTGCCGAGAAGGAGACTCGAACTCCTATGGGGTTTCCCCCGCTGCCCCCTTAAAGCAGTGTGTCTACCAATTTCACCATCTCGGCATATATTTCAGAGCAATTTCAATGCAAAAACTGCAGTGATAAGGTATCAAAGAAAAGAACACTTCGCAACTGTTTTTCATCAAAAAAGATAACTTTTTCTTTTTAGGCGCCCTTTTTCCCGATTAATCAACAAAATTGTTGCACTGGCTGAAAAGTTTTTTATAGCTTTAAAACAGATATTTTTTTAATAAAACGCAAAATTATTTGGGGAATTTTTATGAAAATAATGAAATTTTTGTCTGTGCTTGCGCTGGCCTTTTCCCTATCCCTCACTGCACAACTGAACGCAGCAGCAGGTCCACTGTTTCACTTGCAACAGGGCTTAACAGCGCTGAAAAGCAAGCTGGCCCAGCTTGGCGAAGCACTTGATAACCTTGCAAACCCAATGATAAAAGCCGAGGATCTTATTACTAATCGCTCGTTTGCGGGGATTAATTATAACAAGTTAACGCTTAAAACATTACAAAATTTTCAAACAAAACTAACAGAAGTACAACAAATAATTAACACTAAAGATTACGATTCAACTAATCCTGTTTGGACAAAAATTATAACACTCTGGGCAAATGAAGAGGGCATCAAATCAAGCAAGATCATCAAGAATCTGAAAGGTGCCCAAGATTGGTATTCAGACAATGATATTCTCTTAAATTTAAACCTGGCACTCAACGAAACAAACACAGAACTTACAAAACGTGCAACCCCACCAACAGCGACCGGGAGCAGTGGCGCAACGACCGGCGGCACAACAGGAACAGGAAGTGGCGCAGCAACAGGAACAGGAAGTGGAAGTGGTGGCGGAGGCGGTTCAACAACAACCTCAGTTTCAAATCTGACCCTACACGAACGCGGACTACTCGAAGCAAAATTTAGACAAAGGGTAAAGTTAGAAGACATAAGTCGCTACCTAGATAGCTTTACAGATCAAACCCTGCAAGGAATTAAAGACCTTCATGTACTAGGAAACTTACAAACAAATTTAATTCGCTTGAATACAAAAAATCCAAGCAACATACAAATAACCGACTACTTAACAAAAGTCCAAACCAGAATGTACAATTACCTGTCAACACAAAACTTAAAAAGTACCGATTTAAAAACACTTGAATCATTAAAAACTCATCTGGAAACATTACAAGAATCTACACTAATACCAACTCTTCAACCCGGCATTCAAACCCTGCTTACAACAATTGAAACCAAAATATACAAAAATCTATCAAAACAAAACTTGGACACTACTAGCCTAACAACATTGCAAACATTAAAAATCCATCTTGAAAAATTGAAGAATTCTAGATTAATACCAACGCTCCAGCCTAGTATCCAAACATTACTTACAACAATTGAAACTAAAATAACAGCTGCGTCAGTATCAACCGGCCGAACAATTCAAACATCCAAAGATACCATTGATAATCTTTGCACAACAATAAACAGTAACGTTGCCTTCAGCAGCACAAACCTTGATGGTGGCCCCCATAGCTTTTTTGTTAAAAATAAAAACAAAATTTATTCTCTTCAAGAAATTGCAAACAAACAAGCGACCGATGGTTCAGACCTATCAACAGTCTTCAATTATTTCGTACAACAGGTAAAAACACTTAATTTAACAAAAGCTCAATTAGAGAACATTTTTGGACATGCCCCACAAGAAATTAAAGAGGGCTTAGGCATGGTGGCCTCAGCTGACGACGTGAAAGCAGCACAAGAAAAAGAAGAGCTCGGCAAGTTAAGGCGCACAATAAAAGGATTAAACGATTTCTTCGCTAAGCCTATAAAATTAAAAATGGAGCAAGGAAAGGACCTGGCAGGATTCGAAAAAGGCAAACTCAAAAATCCTTACCTGAATGACTGCGACACATCAATAAATTATTTCGAAACAAACCAACCAGTCCACAATGCTTCTGACGTAACGCCAGAAATGGCAAGACTCAAAACGTTACTTGAAAGCATAAAAACGTATCTTAAATCAAAAGAGACTATACCAGCGCTTCAAACAACCTGTGAAGATTTTATTACGCAAATTGATCCATTAATTAACAAGCTTCCCTAGCAGTTCATAAAAATTTAAGGAGCTGAAAAGAATGAAAAGAAATAACGTTATAGCGCTCATCAGTTTGGCAGCACTGTTGCAAGCGACGCCGCTAAACGCAGCAGCAGGCCCACTGTTTCAATTACAACAGGGCTTAACCGCACTTAAAAGTAAGCTTGCCCAGCTCGGTGAAGCGCTCAATGATATTACCAACCCACCAGTTGTACCGCCAATAACACCGGCAGAAATAACCAAATTAGACGCTATACAGACAGCCCTAGCAACAAAAATAACGGCTGCAGCAACAGCACCAGCAACCTCAAAAACGCCTGAAACTATTATCACTGAAGCACGAACTAGATTTGAAAATTTTGTTACACAGGCAATACAGAAATTTAATGCAGCCACAACAGCAGATCCTGATTTATCTAAAAATAACCCACAAGAATTCCAAGATCTGGAATACTATGCAGAACTCAACCCAACCAGCATGAGACAATATACAGCTCAGTATATTGACCCAAATAAGCTCAACAATAAAGAATTGTCAGACCTCAAGACTGACTTGGAAGCGGCAGACAAGGCTCTAAAGGCCCTAGCTGCTGGAACACCATACTCTACTAATGCCTTTTGGGACGCCATTACCAGTCCAAGAACAAAGACGGATATTGAAGGTGATTATGAACTTCCCGATGATGTAAAAAATTTTTTAACACGCGTAACCAATACGCTTAATTCAAAAATAATACCAAAAACAGAGTTGCCTCGTTACGTCGCTAAAAACCTTGCATTCTTGGCCATACTTTATCTGGAACGCGGCGGGCTTGAAGGCACAGCAGTAGATACTTTTGTACAATTGCCAGCAGAATATCAAAGCTTAGATCAAGCAACACAAGAACAAATAGCACAAGATGCGTGGAGCCTACTCATGGCACAAGAACACGACATGATTGCTCAATGTCTAACGCTGAGCAATCATGCTTCAGGCAGTACACAAACTTTTTTGCAAGCAAGAATTAGAACGCTTATCAATGCAGCAAGCAGCGGGGCAACAGGAAAAGCAACACCTGAAGAGATCCGAGCTTTTTATAAACACACATTAAGCGCTTACAACAAACCAACAACAACAAAATTAGAAACCTTTTATGCCTCGGTACCACCAATTTACTCTGCTGGCTTTCTCTATATTTTTGCCAAAAACAAAGACAAATTAGAAAGAATATTAAAAGATCAAGATGCAAACACACAAAACCGCTTAAAAAACCTATTTGATGATATAAACTTTAATTTTGAAATACATCAATTTGTTAGTAAAAAACCAGACAGTTCTGTTTGGGCAAAAATCAAGCCAGCAACTAGCACCGGCACACCATCAACACAGCCTGGACCAAAGACAACAGGAACCACAACTCACCTGCCACCTGCTTTAAGCATCAAACTAAGTGGAGGAAAAGCTAAGTATGCTGATATACAAAACTTAGACATAAACACTTTGCACGCTTCAATAAAAGAGCTAAAAAATATACTTTCTCTCCTGAAAAAAGAAAATCATAAACGATCAAAACCAGCATTAGAAACAAAAATAACGAATCTAAAAACCAAAATAGCCGCACTAGAAAGCGCAGAAAAAGCAGCCCAGGCGCTCAAAGACAGTGCGAATGCAGGCCAATTACTTGCGCAACAACAACAAGAAGCTACAGATCTTGCTGAGCTAGACGGTATAATAACCACTATAAAATCAACAGAATTTTTACCAACTGACCCAACGCGTTTTTATACCCTTCTGAACCAGTACATGGCAACCAGAGGAATGGCGTTTTTTCAAGCTATGAGCAAAAAAATTATTGATCAGATTCCAAACGATAGCACTATTAACAGCTTTCCAACTATCAAAACAAACAAAACAGAAATCGCTAGATTAGAACAATCAACCGACAACATAATCAAAAAAATCAACGCCAATGATCTCAGCACCATAACCCTCACACAAAAAGAAAAAGAAGATCTTAACAATATCTCCCTATACCAATGCCTGCTAGAAGATTTTAACAATGAAACATCAAAAAAAATGCAAGCTATAAAGATAAAGGGCTTATTAGGACAACCAACTCTTTTTAACTATTTCCCGCTAAAGCTCCAAAAGATCATTACCACACTTGCACCAGCAGGCTCTTCAGGGTCTTCAGGCACAGGCGGCAGCACAAGCACACCTGCCTTTGATCCAAGCACCCTACCTGCTCGAAAAGATCCAAAAGTTGCCACCGCTAAAACCTTGACCGACTGGACAACGCGCTGCTTTAGTGCACTGCCTGAATACAATTGCTCGTCGGAACAAGATGCCCACACAGCAACTGACTTAAGAGATGTTTATCGAACGGCGTTAACCGACGACCAATTTGTTAAGATCATGAAAAAATTTGTTACCAAAAGTAAAACAACTTTGCAACACGCTGATGCAGAGTGGGTTAATGGCGCTACCGAAAAGCCACATGATGATTTCTTTGATTTAAATAAAACAATGAACGAATTTGATCTGGCTTACATCCAAAAATTGGTTATCCCTGCCGACAATAAAGTATGCTTTATGGGCGACTACCACGGCAGCGTGCATTCGCTCTTGCGCAATTTGTGGCGCTTGGTTCTGCAAGGTTACTTGAAAGATGACTTCAAGCTAACCGACAAATTTCATCTTATTTTCTTGGGCGATTTTGTAGACCGTGGCCGCTACGGCGCAGAAGTGTGGTACACCCTCATGAAGCTCAAACTTGCAAACTGGGACCACGTACATTTGCTGCGCGGCAACCATGAAACGGAAGATATAAGTAAGCGATACGGATTTTTAGGTTGGGCAAACTCTAAAGAACGTGGCGAAGTTTATAATAAATTCACCGCAGAAGAAGTAGATATCTCTAGGCAAATTTTGCGTCTCTACAACTACTTGCCATTTGCGTTGTTTTTAAGCGCCGACGGCAACGAATTTGTGCAATGTTGCCACGCCGGGATTGCATTAAATGATACGGGGTCCTTCTTTAACGTCACTAACTTTTTAACCCAACCATGGCCAGGCATAACATTTCAAAAAATTTCTAAAAAACAAACAGGCTTTCAGTGGAGTGATTTTTCACAAACAGGAGGCCTTGTAACAGGAGCGCGCGGCGTTGCTGATGCCGTAACAGCAGATATTGAGCAAGCCAACAACTATCTCATCACAAACAACCTCAAAGCATTCTTCCGCGGCCACCAAGACCAAGTATTTGGTTTTAAAATGCTCTTTCCAGCAGGAACTCCTGTTGACCCAACAATACCAGTATCAACCTACCCAGACGGCCCCTTTCACTGGAGACATGTTGTATCACAAGCAGATCAAGATCAGGCAACAGGCTTTAAAGTCAGCAACTATCAACCTGTCTTTACCTTCACCTCTGCCTCGGAAGGTCAGGCGGTACCATTCGATTGTTTTGGTATCGTAACTTTTGGTGATGGTAAATATGAAAACTGGAAGCTCAAGATTTATGAAAAAACGCTGAAGCCAGACCGAACAATGCAGTTCGTAAAAATTGAGCGAAGCGCAAAAAATTCCCGTGGGCTTGCTGTCTCCTGGCACAAACAACCACTAACACCGTTTATCGCTGATGATCTTGTTAATCAGGCAAAAGATCTGGGCTACGGTGGCCCATCACCTCGACCATTGCCTAAAAAACCTCCTGCAACGAGCACAGGAAAACCAAGCAGCGGGGGTGCTCCATCAGGATCTTCATCGTCAACGCCGCCGCCTTCATCATCAGGCCCAGTAGCACATATAGACACTGATCTAAAAAAATCCTATGACGAAGCAAATAACCTAATAAAAACAAAAGCAACACCTTTTAAAATAAGAGATAATTTTGTAAAAAAAATTAATACAATTCGTGCGTCAGACACAACAACAACTCTTGATATTTTACTAGGCCTTGATAAAGCAACTATTAAAGAAGAGCTTCAAAAAATGGTTGCTTTTCTTACAACAAAAAATAGCAATAAAGCTTATAATGCGACAATCGCTACACTTACTAAAGAAATTGATAAATTAAACCCGTAAAAATTTAAGGAGAAAAGAGAAGATGAAGATAAAAAACGCCATAATGCTGCTAAGCTTAGCAGCACTGTTGCAAGCGGCACCGCTGAACGCGGCAGCAACCGTAGGCCCTGAAGCTGCAAAAAACCAACTACTCTCTAATTTAAGAAAACAATGCGAAGCAGTGATAGATACATTTGCAAAGAGTAACTCAATAACTTCCTTTGATTCCTGGATAACAGGATTCAGCGGTATTAGCGCAAACAAAGATAAGCTCACCACCATCTCAGATGCCCTCAAGGATGGTTCTACTTTTTGGACAAGGACAGACTGGACTAAAAAAACAGACGGCTCCCCAAACATACCAGAAGAGCCACTCAAAAAAGAACTTCGTGAGTATATCCAACTCTCTTTAGACAAACTAACCGCAGCTGCCGCTGGATCAACTCCAGCAATAACAGGCGGTCTTAACATCAATGCAAACGCCCGCATAGACACCATAGCAGATTTTTTAAAACTGTTTGATAAAGCTACAGATGCACCCACCGCTTGCACATTATGGACAAACTGGCTAGGCAGTACCGCAAGCAAAGGAGATAAGTTAAAAAATTTATGCTATTCAAATTGCTGCACTATTTTAACTAATAAAACCAACTACCCAGAAACCGATTTCAATAGCGCATTTGAAAAAAAATATGGAGCACTAACATCAGGTACATCTTGGTACAATTTTTTTAATAGAGAGCTCACAAAAATTAACTCATTGCCAGAAATTAAAGCAATTAACAAACTTATAGCCCTCATGGTAGAAAAAGCTCCGCTCTTTGCAACAACACCACCAACGGGCACACCACCAACGGGCACACCACCAACGGGCACACCACCAACGGGCACACCACCAACGGGCACACCACCAACGGGCAC